>NZ_JBHIQU010000004.1:0-147256 GCF_042196725.1 Bartonella sp. AC158YNML | reverse complement strand
TCTTCCCATGATCAACGTGACCAATCGTACCAATATTAACATGCGGTTTTGTTCGTTCAAACTTGCTCTTCGCCATTTGAGCTCTCCATTTTCCGTCCAAACCAAGGACTAAGTTAAAAATTAATTACCAACCTGAAATTACGCGTATTTCTTTTGAATCTCCAAAGCAACAGCCGAAGGTACAGGCTCGTAATGATCAAACTGCATTGTATACTGCGCACGCCCCTGACTCATAGAGCGAAGAGTATTCACATAACCAAACATATTTGCTAAAGGAACCATTGCATTCACAACCGTTGCAATGCCGCGCGCTTCAGTTCCTGAAATCTGTCCCCGACGAGAATTGAGATCACCAATAACATCACCAACATAATCATCTGGTGTAACAACTTCCACCTTCATGATCGGTTCAAGAAGCTGTGCACCAGCCTTCTTTGCCCCATCACGAAAAGCCGCACGAGCAGCAATCTCAAAAGCCAAAACCGAAGAATCAACATCGTGATAGCCACCATCAATGAGAGTCGCTTTTACACCAAGCATAGGAAAGCCCGCAAGAGGACCTGCCCCCATAACACTCTCAATCCCTTTTTGGACACCAGGAATATATTCTTTAGGAACAGCACCACCAACAATCTTTGACTCAAAAATAAAATCATCACCATCATGAGGCTCAAAAACAATTTTCACACGAGCAAATTGACCGGCACCACCCGATTGTTTCTTATGCGTATAATCAATTTCCGCCATTTTAGTAATTGACTCACGATAAGCAACTTGAGGCTGCCCAACATTTGCTTCAACTTTAAACTCGCGCCGCATACGATCGACAATAATATCAAGATGAAGTTCACCCATTCCAGCTATAATAGTTTGACCTGATTCTTCATCCGATTTAACACGAAACGAGGGATCTTCCGCCGCTAAACGATTAAGAGCAATCCCCATTTTTTCTTGATCTGCTTTTGTTTTCGGTTCAATTGCAATCTCAATAACGGGTTCAGGAAATTCCATCCGCTCCAAAATAACAGGCTTCAAAGGATCGCAAAGAGTATCACCCGTTGTCGTCTCCTTAAGCCCTGCAAGAGCAACAATATCACCAGCAAATGCCTCTTCAATATCCTCGCGAGAATTTGAATGCATTTGAAGCATACGCCCCAAACGTTCCTTCTTCTTCTTCACAGTATTCTCAAGAGAAATACCCTTCTGAACTTTACCAGAATAAATACGACAGAACGTCAACGAACCAACAAAAGGATCATTCATAATTTTAAAAGCAAGCATAGATAGCGGAGCATCATCAGAAGATTCGCGTGTCGTCTCAGCCTCAGTCTTTACATCAATACCCTTAATCGCCGGGATATCAATTGGAGAAGGAAGATAGGAAACAACAGCATCCAAAAGCGGCTGCACCCCCTTGTTTTTAAAAGCCGTACCACAAAGAACCGGATGAAATTGAACTTCTACTGTCCCCCGACGAATGAGAGAAACAAGTTGCTCATTGGTTGGCATAACACCTTCCAAATAAGCCTCTGTCGCAGCTTCATCAACCTCCACGGCCATCTCAATCAATTTCTCGCGATATTCTTCAGCTTTCTCCTTTAAATCAGAGGGAATTTCACTTATTACCGCCGAGGCACCAATAGAACCATCCCACTTTAAAGCCTTCATCTCTACAAGATCAACAACACCTTCAAAGTCATTTTCAGCACCAATCGGCAACTGCAAAACAAGCGCTTTAGCACCCAACCGAGAGCCAACCATCTCCACACTACGATAGAAATCAGCTCCTATTTTGTCCATTTTATTAACAAAAACCATACGAGGCACACGATATTTTTCAGCTTGCCGCCAAACAGTTTCCGTCTGAGGCTCCACACCAGCATTTGCATCCAACAAGGCTATTGCACCATCAAGAACACGCAAAGAGCGCTCAACTTCAATCGTAAAATCAACGTGCCCTGGCGTATCAATAATATTAAAGCGACGCTTCCGACCATCCTGCCCTTCCCAAAATGTCGTTGTCGCAGCAGACGTAATCGTAATACCACGCTCCTGCTCCTGCTCCATCCAATCCATTGTAGAAGCACCATCATGGGTCTCGCCAATTTTATGATTCTTACCGGTATAGAACAGAATACGTTCAGTCATCGTAGTCTTACCAGCATCAATATGCGCCATAATACCAAAATTACGATAATCTTCAATTTTATATTCGCGAGCCATTATATTTGCCTTAGTTTAAAACTTCTACCAGCGATAGTGAGAAAAAGCACGATTAGCTTCAGCCATACGATGAACATCTTCACGCTTTTTCACGGCAGAACCACGATTATTAGCCGCATCCATCAATTCACCAGATAAACGCTCAACCATCGTCGTTTCATTTCGACCACGTGCCGCCGCAATCAACCAACGAATAGCAAGAGCCTGACGACGATCAGGACGAACATCAATCGGAACTTGATAAGTAGCACCACCAACACGGCGTGAACGAACCTCAATATGAGGAGCAACATTCTCTAAAGCTCGATGAAATAGAGCCACAGGATCTGTTTTTACTCTTTTTTCTACAGAATCAAGCGCACCATAAACAATACGCTCTGCAACTGATTTTTTACCATCAAACATAATGGCATTCATAAATTTCATAATAACCAAATCACCAAATTTTGGATCTGGATTAATCTCACGCTTTTCTGCTCTATGACGACGGGACATTGGCTTTGTCTCTCAATATTATTTTGGACGCTTTGCGCCATACTTCGAACGACGCTGTTTACGATTCTTGACACCCTGCGTATCAAGCAAACCACGAATAATGTGATAACGAACTCCTGGCAAATCTTTCACACGACCACCACGAATCATTACAACAGAGTGCTCTTGAAGATTATGCCCCTCTCCAGGAATATAACCAATCACCTCAAATCCATTCGTCAAGCGAATTTTAGCAACCTTACGAAGAGCAGAATTAGGTTTTTTCGGTGTTGTTGTATAAACACGCGTACAAACACCACGCTTCTGCGGATTCGACTGCAGAGCAGGAACCTTATTACGTTTAACTGGCGCCACACGCGGCTTGCGAATCAACTGGTTTACGGTAGGCATGCAACCTTCCTCTTTTCGATCTACATTCGTCTTACCCAATAGGGCTTTTCTATTTTTTCATCTCTTCCAATAGAATTAGAAAAGATATTTTAATTTACACACAAAATCGGGCACACCTGCAAAAACAGTCCACCCGACCACAAGCAGAGAAGGCAATAGCCTCTTGCACTAGCACTTGCTTTTAATCTTCTTAACACCCTTATGAATGATCTTTTGGACATATCCAAAACCACTGATCATTTCTACATCGGTTATGTCTGTCTCTAATAGCGAGAACACGTACATTCGTCAAGAACTAAACTGCAGAAAGTTTTTAAAAATGAAAATAAATTAAATTTTAAAACTTTACATTTGCTTTTGCCAGTATTCTTGATAAATCAATTTACCATAGTCATATGCCTCAAATAAAAAAAGAAGCTGCGACTGTTATAAAACTTGAATGCAGAAAATTAAATTGCACATGTGATATTTAATGATGAGCGCCATGAAAATAGCAACGTGGAATATTGCCGGAATAAAAGCACGACATGAAACATTATATCAATGGCTACAGCAAAATCAGCCGGACATAGTTTGTCTACAAGAAACTAAAAGTATTGATGAAAACTTTCCACGCGATGCAATTGAAAATTTAGGTTACCATATAGAAACACACGGACAAAAAAGTTTTAATGGCGTTGCGCTTCTTTCTAAAAAAACACCAGATGAAGTGATCCGTCGATTACCAGGCAACGATAATGACAAACAAACACGTTACATTGAAGCCGTTTATTCAACAAATAAAGGTGTTGTCCGTGTTGCATCTCTCTATTTACCAAATGGAAACCCTACTGAGAGTGAAAAATATTCCTATAAGATGGAATGGATGGGAAGATTATGTGCACATGCAAAATCATTGCTTGCGTACGAAGAGCCTCTTGTCCTAGCAGGTGATTATAATGTCATCCCCACCCCATTAGATGCAAAAAATCCTCAAGAATGGTATCAAGATGCTTTATTTCTTCAACAAACAAGAAAAGCATTCCAACGTATTCTTCATTTAGGTCTCTACGATGCTATCCGGAATGTCACCGATACGCCCTCGTATAGTTTTTGGGATTTCCAAGCTGGGTCATGGCTTAAAAATAATGGGATTCGCATTGATCATTTATTATTATCACCAGAAGCTGTTGATCATCTTATTTGCGCTCATAGTCAGACAGAAGTAAGAGGATATCAAAAGCCATCTGACCACGTTCCTGTTTGGATTCAGCTTAATGTCAATTAAAAAACTATAGCCCTTATTTTGTGCGACAACAAAAAAAATCACTCGATAAATAATAACTATGCTACACCAAATAAAGATTATATCTTAAACAACTACAATAAATGAATGGAGGACAGAAATGAAGAAATCATTATTAATATTTATTGCTGCAGCAGCCATTGGACTCACAAGTATTGCGCATGCTAAAAATGATACGCTTGAAAAAATAAAAAAAACAGGGGAGATCACTTTAGGTGTCCGTGAATCATCTGGTTTGGCTTACGCCCTTGGTAATAATAAATATGTAGGTTTTCATACAGAAATGGCAGAACGTATCATTGATGATATTTCAAAAAAAATTGGTAAACCAATTAGAATTAATTATCTTCCCATCACTTCTCAAAATAGAATTCCTCTCTTAAAAAATAATACCTATGATTTTGAGTGCGGATCAACAACAAATGATATTTCCCGCAGTAAAGAAGCAGCATTTGCTTATACGACATACGTCGAAGAGGTTAGAATTGCTGTAAAGAAAAACTCTAACATTAAATCTCTTGACGATTTAAATGGAAAAACAGTTGCGACGACCACTGGTACAACATCCGTTCAACTTATTCGTAAAAACAAACGCGCAAAAAACATTAACTTTAAGGTCATCAAAGGAAAAGATCATGGAGATAGCTTCTTATTATTAGAATCTGGTAAAGCCGATGCATTTGTTATGGATGCCTCAATTCTTGCTGGACATATTGCAAAATCAAAAAAACCATCTGATTATGTCATTCTTGACCCCGTACTTTCAGTCGAACCCATCGCCTGCATGCTTAGATTACATGACAAAAAATTTGAACAAGCAATCAACGATAGTATCGTGCGTCAGATCAAAGACGAATCACTTGAAAAACTTTACAATAAGTGGTTTATGGAACCGATTCCACCTGCTAATACTGTTATGAATCTTCCTTTATCAAAACAAACAAGATATGCTTGGGATCACCCCAATAATAAACCTCGGGAAAGCTACACAACAGAAGATTTATAGAGTTTAAAAGGAAAAACCACACTCTTTAAAAATTGAGCGTGGTTTATATTTTAGTTCACTTTTTGATAAATTCCGCCTATGTAGATGCGGTTGATTTATTGTCCTATTTGTAAATGACTAATTTGAGGGAATATCAATTAATGGACTTTTCTTTTCTTTGTAGGGATGATCTTACTCAAACACTGGTAGCAGGATGCCTTGGGACTCCTGGCGTGAGTCATACCTATTTAGACACCCTTCTCGATGGCTTAAAAAATACGGTTATATTGTCCATCACTTCACTTATATTAGCTGTATTATTTGGTGTTATTATAGGAACAATGCGTACTTTACCTAATACTTCCATAACCAATTGTATATTTCGCACTATTGGTGCTATTTGGGTAGAGATCATGCGTAATATTCCTCTCCTTGTACAGGTGTTTTTATGGTATTTTGTGGTTCCTAAGATCTATCCACCAGCGATGAAATTTTCCCCTATTCTCTTAGTAACATGTGCGTTGGGATTCTTTACATCTGCACGCATTGCCGAACAGATTCGTTCAGGTATTGAAGCTATTCCTTCTGGGCAACGCTATGCTGCTATGGCAATGGGATTTACAACGTATCAAAGTTATCGCTATATTATACTACCGCGTGCTATACGCGCAATTATGCCCCCACTTACTTCAGAAGCAATGAGTATTGTAAAAAATTCGTCTATAGCATTCGCCGTTTCAATAAATGAACTCATGCAATTTCAATACCAAGCAATTGAAGAGGTAAGCCATGTTTACGAAAATTATTTGCTTGTTACGATTCTTTATATTCTTATAGCCTTATTCGTATTTATTGTGATGACAATTATTGAACAAATACTCAAAGTTCCTAATTCTCAAACACAGGAAAATTGAATATGATAAATTTTATAAGCTCTCAGTTTGGACTTTATTTTCCTTTCAATTTTTCTGATTTTGATTTTTCCTTTTTTACCTTTGATGTATTTCGTTCTTACATTTTATCAGGTTTACTTTTTAGCGTTTTTCTAACTCTTTTTGCAACAGTATTGGGGTTTATTTTCGGTACGCTTTTAGCAATGATGCGCCTTTCTTCCATAAAACTTCTTTCTTGGCTTGCAATCATTTACATAACAGCTATGCGTTCAATACCCCTTGTGATGGTTATCTTATGGTTTTTCGTACTTCTGCCTTTTTTAACGGGGACATCCATCGGTGCAAATAAATCAGCACTCATTACCTTTACCGCATTTGAAACTGCTTATTTCGCTGAAATTATGCGTGCTGGCATAAATTCAGTTTCGCAAGGACAAAAATATGCGGGGAAAGCTCTTGGAATGACATATTGGCAAAGTATGTACATTGTCATTCTTCCTCAAGCTTTTAGAGATATGCTTCCAGTCTTTTTAACACAAGTCATTATTCTTTTTCAGGATACAACCCTTGTTTATGCCATCAGTGGTCATAGCCTTTTGAATGGCTTTGATATTGCTGCTAATAATTTTGGTGTAAAGCAAGAAGCTTATATCTTAGCAGCTATTTTCTATTTTGTTATCTGTTTTACGCTGTCACAAATCGTTTTGTATTTACAAAAAAAAGTGTCCATTATCCGCTAACGGGGAAAAAATGTCTACTCATATGATCGAAATAAAAAATGTTTCTAACTGGTATGGCGAAGTTCAAGTTCTTAAAAACTGTACAACCAACATTAATAAAGGAGAAGTTGTTGTCGTTTGTGGGCCATCAGGATCAGGAAAATCAACACTCATTAAAACCATTAATGCTTTAGTCCCTTTTCAAAAAGGTGAAATTTGGATTAATGGAATACCAGTTCATTCAAAACAAACGAATCTGCCTAAATTGCGAAGTCAGGTAGGAATGGTATTTCAACACTTCGAGCTTTTCCCCCATTTATCTGTCACAGAAAATTTGACAATTGCACAAATCAAAGTCCTAAAACGAAGCAAAAAAGAAGCACTTGAACGTGGATTGTTATATCTTGAACGCGTTGGACTCATTGAACACAAAGATAAATATCCTGGTCAACTTTCTGGAGGGCAACAACAACGGGTTGCTATTGCACGTGCCTTAACTATGGATCCACTTGTCATGCTTTTTGATGAACCAACATCTGCTCTAGATCCTGAAATGGTAGGTGAAGTACTCGATGTCATGATTAGCTTAGCAGAAGAAGGTATGACGATGATTTGTGTAACCCATGAAATGGGATTTGCACAAAAAGTCTCGGAGCGTGTTATTTTCATAGATCAAGGAACGATTCTTGAAGACTGTTCATCTAAAGAGTTCTTTTCTGATCCGCAAGCAAGAAAACCGAGAACGCAAGAATTTTTGTCTAAGATCCTAAGTCATTAACCATTATATTATAACAAAAAGCTATCTCTACTATGAACTTGGACATAAAAAGATAGCGTTTAATATCAGATGAGAGAATGTAAAAAATATTACAATCAGATATTAAAAAACTGTTATTTTTTAAAATATCAGAAACAAGTGGCATTGCTGTACATCTTTCAAATTTATTACAAAGAGAAAAAGCCTGCTCTTGCAAAAGGTGAGTCCAGTTTTTGTTTTTTACGTTAGTTTTTTCATAGGCTGCAGTTAGCATTGCTATCCCGAGAATTATTTTTCCTTCTTGAAGCAACATATTTCCAAGCATTGTTTGAACAGAAGGATTTCCTTTTTTCTCTGAGAGTTGAAACCATCGTGGCTTGTATAGGATTTTTCTCCCTTCCCTCTCCCTTTAAAAATATTTTTCCTAAATGATATTGAGCTTTAGGATTTCTATAATTCACCGCAGCCCGCATATAAAGACGAACAGCATAAGAAGGATGAAGGTGATTGAGGAATATCTTTTATATATCCCGCAAGTTTAAGCAATACATCAGAAACATAACTTTCATCTTCTGAAGCAAGATCTGTACCTTTTTCAACGATATATGCAAAAAAATGATATGCCTTGTAATCATCTTTAGGAACACCATCACCATTTGCATAGATAGAGCTAAGTTTCCAATTCTCACCGATATATGGCCCCTCTTAGCAGCACAACGGAGTGCTGGAATAACTTGATTGATATACCCATTTTATAAGCAGACATGCTACGTTTCAAAAAATAAAACGAACTATCATTGGCTTCTTGCAAGCTATTAACATCTACTGCATAAACAGTAGAAAAAAATCCCCCTCACCTCACAACAATCGCAGCTTTTTTCCATATCTGAAGCCTTTGACCATTTCCCCCCTATCTCAATTTTAATTGTTATATCTGTTACAAATTTCTTTGTAGATATTTAAACTCTTCTTTTTAGTAAGAAACATGAAAGATTTTAAAGTAAAAATTTTAAAAGAAAAGACAAATAAATGATAATTATCCAAAGAGTTTGGTAAAGTTAAACCCCCATTTTATATACAACAAATTGATTTTTAAATATAAATCATCATTCTAATAACACCTCCTCTAACATTATAAGATTTATTTATCTTTAAAAATTTATACGAATGAATAAAAATCGTTCAATAAAATAACATGCGCATTGAACAGCAGCTTGAGAACAAAGAAAATACATGATGAATAGTAAGCGTACAAAAAACAACGCTAAAGATGAATGAATATAATGATGATAATTAATTTATAATTTCACGACTTCCTCACCACCATCAATCTGTAAACAATCCAGCTTTTTGTCTAACGAATTCCTCCTGACATCATTTCACATGGATTTACTTCATAAACTCTACACACAAGCGCTACCTCAGAATACTTAGCGCTATATATAACAAAAAATACCACATGTGTAATTTTATATGCCTTATATTTCTGCCCTAAACTATGGTGTTTTACAGAATGAATAGAAGAAACATAGAGACGAATTTCTGTAGAAATTTCATGATCGCACTTACGAAAAACGAACAAAAGAATTTTTTTTAAAGCAAATCTCTCCCATCCCTTATGCTATGAAATCATGCATCCAAAAAACAAAAAGTTGAAATCAACTCAACCGCTCTAAAGCAACGGATATTTTTTTCTTTGCAGCGCGAAGTTCTACAACCCTGTTCCGTTCACTTTCAACAATTTCTGCTTTGGCATTTGCTATAAATTTTGGATTATTTAACTTAAGCGATATTTTTTCAATATCCTGTTCAATTTTACTCACATCCTTCCTCAAACGAACACGTTCAGCTTCCAAATCAATCAACTGTCCTAAGGGCAAACAAAAAACGGCCTCTCCCAAAATTATTTGTGCCGATACTTCTGGAACTTTATCAGAGAAATGAATGATTTCAATACGCGCTAGCTTTTTAAGAAGTGCATCATAACGCTGCACACGCTCTCGCGTTATTTCCCCTCCTTCGACAACAACAAGAGGTGCTTGTATAGCCGCTGGAATATTCATTTCAAAACGTACAGATCGAATCCCAGTGACAACATCAATAAGCCAATTAATATCAGCTGCAGCCTCTTCATCTGTAAATGTTTCCTCTGGCCATTTTGTCAATGCAAGCATATCCTCACGCTTGATGGCTTGCGTTTCTGTAAGAGACCATAACTCTTCCGTCATATAAGGCATAAAAGGATGAAGAAGTTTATAAACTTCATCTAAAACCCAAGCAGTACAAGCATGAGCCTCATTTTTAGCATCTTCATTTTCCCCCTGGAAAATAGGTTTAAGAAGTTCCAAATACCAATCACAGAGTGTATTCCAAATGAAACGATAAAGTGTAGCGGCAGACTCATTAAATTTATAGTGTTCAATACCAATTGTCACTGCTGAAATGGTTTTAGAGAGCTCCGTTAAAATCCAACGATTAAGCGGCAGTTTTGCTTGTTCTGGTTTAAAAGCTGGATCATGCTTCACGCCATTCATCTGTGCAAATCGGGTAGCATTCCACAATTTCGTAGCAAAATTACGATAACCAGCAATACGGGAAACATCAAGTTTTACATCACGACCTTGTGCTGCCATAATAGCCAAAGTAAAACGAAGTGCATCAGCACTATACTGATCAACAAGCTCTAAGGGATCGATAATATTTCCCTTAGATTTTGACATCTTTGCACCCTTTTGATCCCGTACCAAAGCATGCACATAAACCGTTGGGAAGGGAACATCACCCATAAAGTGAAGTCCCATCATCATCATACGAGCAACCCAGAAAAAAATAATATCAAACCCTGTCACGCATAAAGATGTTGGATAAAAAGTAGACAACTCAGTCGTTTTATTGGGCCATCCTAATGTTGAAAAAGGCCAAAGAGCTGATGAAAACCAAGTATCTAAAACATCCGGATCACGGATTAATTCAACCACCTCACCATAATGAGCAACAGCTGAATCTAAAGCCTCTTCTTCACTTTTTTCAACAAAAACCGTTCCATCAGGTCCATACCAAGCAGGAATCTGATGTCCCCACCATAATTGGCGAGAAATGCACCAAGGTTGAATATTTTGCATCCAATTGAAGTAGGTCTTTTTCCAGTTATCGGGAACGAACTGCGTTTTTCCTTGTTGAACAGCCTCTATCGCTGGCTTTGCTAATTCAGCAGCATGAACATACCATTGATCTGTCAAAAAAGGCTCAATAGGAACACCACTGCGATCTCCATGAGGAACCATATGGGGATGATCATCAACAGAAGCCAAATATCCCTGTTCTTTCATCAAAGCAACAATCTTCTGGCGCGCAACAAAACGATCAGATTTATCGAGACTTTCTACTAACATTTCTAATTCATCTGATAATATCAAACCATCAAAAAATGCTTCATTCTCACGGAGAAAAATCTCAGCTTTTGGGGTAAAAATATTGATCAAGCTTAAATGATTACGCAGCCCCACTTCAAAGTCATTAAAATCATGGGCTGGTGTGATTTTTACAGCACCACTTCCAGCCTCAGGATCAGCATGCATATCACCAACAATTAATAACCGACGACCAACAAGCGGCAAAAGAGCATTTTTACCGATAAGATTTTTATAACGCTCATCTTCAGGATTAACAGCAATTCCTGTATCACCAAGCATTGTTTCTGGTCGTGTTGTCGCTACTGTTATAAAAGTTGTCGCATCATTTGGATCAAAAACTTTACCTTCAAGTGGATATCTAAAGTGCCACAAATGTCCTTGAACTTCTTTTTGCTCAACTTCAAGATCTGAAATAGCTGTCAACAATTTAGGATCCCAATTGACGAGGCGCTTATCCCTATATATCAATCCTTGCTTATAAAGCGCGACAAAAACTTCACGAACAGCTTGCGACAAACCCTCGTCCATTGTAAACCGTTCACGCGACCAATCACATGAA
Source organism: Bartonella sp. AC158YNML (assembly GCF_042196725.1). Lineage (NCBI taxonomy): Bacteria > Pseudomonadati > Pseudomonadota > Alphaproteobacteria > Hyphomicrobiales > Bartonellaceae > Bartonella > Bartonella sp. AC158YNML. Next base: position 135,537 of record NZ_JBHIQU010000004.1, on the reverse strand, counting down.
ACGCCAAGACGGCGCAACTGGTTTGCAATAATGCCTCCAGTTTCATAACGCCATTTCCAAATACGCTCAATAAACTTTTCTCTTCCCATTTCTTGACGCGTTGGTTCTTGGCGTTCTGCAAGTTGGCGCTCTACAACCATTTGTGTGGCAATCCCAGCATGATCCATACCAGGCTGCCACAACACATTCCTGCCACGCATCCGCTGAAATCTAACCATTATATCTTGAATTGTCGTATTGAGTGCATGCCCCATATGAAGTAAGCCGGTAACATTCGGAGGTGGAAGCATAACGCAAAAAGGTTCTGCACCACTTTTAGAACCCGCTCCTGCTTTAAAAGCCCCACGAGTCTCCCATCTTTTTGCAACCCGTTTCTCTATGGAAGCAGCATCATAGTTTTTTTCTAACATTCTATCCATCCATAACGCCGCTGAAAAACACAATACATGAACAAAACTCACTCAGAATCGCGCAAACCTATCCCATTTACTCGACAGCTTGCAAAACCACAAACAAAGTTCTCATAAAATGAAAAACATAAAAAATAATGTAAAGAAAATAATTAAGATGATTTCTTAATGGCCTTCACAATCTCTTCACGTAAAATATCTTCCAGCAAAACAGGCAATTTAGACTGTAACCATTCAGCTATAGCCGGACGCAATACATCCTTTGCAATCTTTTCTGCGGAAGAAATACAATACGCAGACAATTCCACTCGACCAACTCCTCCATCTTCTGACTGTGGTTTCTTTATTTCATCTTCATATTCTCTTGCTTTATAAACAGAATTCCGTTCTTCAGAAGAAAGCTTCATCTTTTGCACATCCATACCAACTGCATTATTTTCTGCCTCTATCCCCTCTTTCTCTTGCATTATTCTCCCCCCTTGATTTTCAGAAGAAAGACCAATACGATCAGCTAAAGCTTTCATAGCATCATCAACCGATAAGGTCGTATCATAAACACCTTCTAATGCACCTTCTGAACGCTCTTCCGAAGCATTGACTGCAACATCTTCATTTAAAAAGTGATCAGATTGAACCGCATTTTCTTCGATTATTTCACGAATAGATGTCAAAATTTCATCCATACTTGGCTCACGTAACACGCTTGAACTCTGTACCATACTTTACAACCTCTCAAAGACGCAACAACAAATAGAATCATATTTTCAGTGTATGCAAAAGAATCATAAGATCAACATACCTCTCATGATATTTTCAAATATGCTTGTCATAAAGAGGGCGCTACACACAATTTTCTGCACTAAAAAATAACATATTTCTGCTCTATTTTTAACACACCCAACTCTTGATAAACTCATCTTTAAAAACTAAAATAATTTAATAAGATTCAAAGAGATACTTTTATGTATTATCGGATATATTTAATTGTTTTTAAACCTAAATAACTTGCAGTCAACTTACCAATAGAAGATTGAACACTATAGCTCGCCACAACAGCATTACGCTCTGCCATTGCAAGCGCAATTTGAGCATTAATCAATTGAGTACGAGAATTTAAAACATCCAATGTCGTTGCTTGCCCTACGCGATTTTCTTGAACACGACCTTTCAGAGCAATTTCAGCAGCACGAACACTTTCACGATAAGCAACAACAGATGAGCGTGCGCCCTCCAACTGAAACCAAGCAGAAGTAAGTACTTGTCGCGTATTGCTATGCGCCAAATCGAGTTGAAGCTGCGCCTGTCCAAGCTGTTCCCTTGATTGGCGAATTTGCGCAGACGTACGCCCTCCTTCAAAAATTGGGACACTCACTGACAACCCTATTGATTTAGAAACGCCATCCTCTCCAGGACCACTATAAATTCGATTATAAGACGCTGTTGCAGAAAAATCGACCTTAGGGAGCAATGCACCTTCTTTTGCCTTTACATTGTAAACACTCGCATCGACTAAATATTTAGCATAAAGGATTGCTGGATGCATAGAAACGCTCATCTGGTAAGCCATATCAAGGTTGGCAGGAAAATCTCTGGCTACGGGAGGGCTTTTTAACTTTTCAGGATCAGAACCAATAACTTGTCGATACACTGCCTCGGCTGCTTTTACATCAGCACGAGCAAGACTCAGCTCTGAAACTGCCACGGAACGTGCTGCTTGAGCTTGAGCAAGATCAACACGCCCTCCCTCACCCACATCAAATTTTGCTTTATCGGAACGAACTTGCTCTTCAAGAGCTGCCAAATTTTCTCTCCGAAGATCGGCAATACGACGTGCCTGATAGACATTAGCATAAGCCGTTACAGTCTCCAGAAAAGTATTTTGTTCAGCATTACGAAGATACTCACGTTGAGCCTGCAACTTAACTTGCGCTGAAGAAAAGATATTTTGCGTGATAAACCCGTCAAATAATCTTTGATTTAATCTCACGCCTATAGATCCAGAAGTGACATAAGGACCTGTAAAAGACTTATTGCGCCCATAGTTCCCAACCCCCTCCACTTGTGGCAACAACCCCGATCGCGCAATAACAACATCCTCTCTGGATATACGCACAGCTGCACGTTCACTATTCAACTTAGCATTGTGTTTATAAGCCTTAGAAAAGGCATCCATCAATGTTTCAGCACAAACAGTCTCTGATAAAAAAATACTCAACACCAACAACAAACATGCCTGAAACTTCTTGTTTATTTTTAACACAATACACACAATAACATACCCCAAATAAATTACGAAATTATCTTTTATTCACCGAACAAACAAGCTCTAAAATACAAAACCAGGTGTTTTTAAAAAACAAGGAAGAGGCTTTACAGCAAGATTAAAAGCACGACGAGCCGAGATGATCCCATCTTCTTTTATATAGATTTGTGCAACAGCAGCATTTCCATGCCCTTCAACCACAACAAGACGTCCACAGTCTTTCATTTGATCAAAGATACCTTGAGGAATAAAATCAACAGATCCCTCAATGAAAATCACATCATAAGGTCCCTCAACGGCATATCCTTGCTCTAAAGGACCATGAACGACAACCACATTATCACATTGATTACGTTCTAAAGCGTCAAGAGCACGTTCAAAGAGAGATTGATCACTTTCCAGCGCAATCACAGACCCTGCAAGTTTTGCAAGCAACGCTGCACAATAACCACTATTTGCACCAATATCTAAAACAACATCTGATGATTTTACAGCGGCAAGCTGTAGTAATTTTGCTAGAGACGCAGGTTTCATCAAATAGCGTGCAGGAACCCCATCTTGCACTGGACATAGAACAATATCGGTATCAAGATAACTTAACATTTTCATATCTTCCGATACAAAATCTTCACGAAATACCGTTAAAAAGGCTTCAAGAACTGATAAATCCGTTACATCGACTGTACGAATTTGATTGTCAACCATTTTGCGACGAAGCTCAGCAAAATCTGCAACCATAACGAATATTTTCTCCTAACCTACAAAAAACAAACAAAACAGCGACAATAAGGGACGAAGATCTCTTAAACTATAGGTGTTACAAAAAAGGACGCCACAGTCAACAATTAGATTTTAACTATATAATCTCTCACATAAAAGTGTCTTCACAAGAATAGAGGGAAATAATCTATTTTCCTATACCTCATCTCCCCTAAAAGCCGTTTCGTTTAAAATCGGCTGGAGGCCTCGCCCGGAATCGAACCGGGATACAAGGATTTGCAGTCCTCTGCGTAACCATTCCGCCACGAGGCCTCGTCAACAAACATAAAGGTTTCCATAAGGGAAGGCAACGCATCCGTCAAGGTGTAGAAATCTTCTCACACCTTTTTTCCTCTTATTACACAATTTATCATATTTTTTTAAAAAAAGTAATTTTATCCTTTGCAAATCAGTATTGCTTTGCTATAGCCTTTTCAATTAAATAATTGGGCACCGTTCCCCGGTAGCTCAGCGGTAGAGCAACCGGCTGTTAACCGGTTGGTCGCTGGTTCGAATCCGGCCCGGGGAGCCACTTTTCTTTTATTCCACGTAGTTTATTGTTTTTTCTCAAGCTTTTAGACATGAGGGATTCGTTAATAAAAGTGAGGGAATAGGATTTTTGCAATAAATATAGAAACGCAATATCATACGGGATGTGTTTTTTTGCAATGAACGCAAAAAGCAATTGATTCATTTTAGAATAGCACAAATAAGATTACTTTTTTCAAACCACCGCGCTTCTATAAGAGGGCACTGCAATTATTTGCATATTATAAATTACGATTTCTTTCATCAAAGATGGATTATTAAGCTCCATCAGCAATGAAACTGTATCATATTTTTTTCCAAAGAAAGAATGATTTATACTCAATAAAGAAATTAAACTTAAAAACCTGCTCATGAAGCAATCATTTTGAAAAATGGAAGAATCAATAATCAAGGTCATATATTATCTCCATACACCCCACATAATCTCCTCCCCATCCTAAAAGCAAAAAATATAAAACAAATCTGTAAACACTCCGACGTCTTATCTAACAGGTTATTCCTCCTGCTAACCACTTCAACGCTTTACAAACAACCTTGCCTTGTTCACCACACTGTCATAAAACATTTAATACATAAAGTCTTATAGGCTTTATATCTCCCAAATACTTTATATCCCCCCCCCCAAATAATAGTGTTTTACAGTAAAAACCAAGATAACAAGCTAAATTGTTAAGAATCCTGAGAAAGCCTTCAGAAATCATGACATTCTCGCTATTGTATTATGCAGTCACATGCTTTTTTAAAGAGATATCTCTTAAATTCCCCAAGACTCTTTCACAATGATACCCCCGTAAATGGTATAAAATGAAATCGATTGATCAGCCCAATCTTTATTTATAATAAAAGTCATACCATCGTACTATTTTTCAACTCTCAATCTCAGCAATCCCCCATTGCCTTTGAAAGAGTTTATAAAAATTATTTTATTTATTTTTCAAATGTTTATTTATATGACAACTTAACACATAACGTGCAAGCGAATACTTTTGATTGATCCGCATAAATAACTTAAAAATGAAAAAAATACGATATAGTGAATTATTAAATATATAAAACAATGAGTTATTATTAGACATCAATTTTTAAAATTAAAAGTTATCATTAAAGATAAAACACATCCTTTATAAAAATAATTTTTATATAAATAAAATCTACTTTTATTCCCATTTTAAAAAATGGGAATAAAGCAAATAAATAATTGCCTCTACAATAATGATTTTTAAATAAATCCAAACGGTTAGAAGTTTTCATTTCTAAAAAATGAAAAACTCTGAAGAATCTTCTTACTTTTAACTCTTTTCAATTGAGAATAAATCAACAAAAGTAAAAAATCTCCTATACATGATCTTTTTTCAAGACTTTATCTAAGCAGCCTTCTTAACTGATTTCCGAAAATGAAAAGTCTTTGCACGCTTTACTACCGCTTTTGCTTTTTGCTGCCTCTCATTTTGAGGTGAAGAATTCTTCCGCTGCAACTGTGCAGCATCATCTTTTCGACCTAAAAACTGTTTTTGACGTTTAGATTTTTTAAAACGGCGTTCCTTATCGTTTTCTTTACTTTCTCGTACAATTGGCTTTTCTGGAAACGCTGCAAATTGTTCTGGAACAGCCTCAGCCACCAATTTCATACGAATCAAGCGCTCTATAGCACGCAAGCGGGACCTTTCTATCTTCTCATCAAAAAGCGTAAGTGCTACACCAGATGCACCATTACGTCCTGTACGACCAATACGATGTACATAACTTTCAGCTTCATCTGGTAAGTCGTAATTAATAACGTGACTTATCCCTGGTATATCAATACCGCGTGCAGCAATATCTGTTGCCACTAGGATCTGCACAGATCTTTCACGAAAAGCTTTTAAAGCAGACTGGCGAGCACCTTGTGATTTATTTCCATGAATTGTTGCGACTAAATATCCTACCTTTTCTAAACTACGCGTGACAGCATCTGCCCCATGTTTCGTTCGAGTAAAAACAATAACCGAATCAAAAGCTGGATTTGTCAAAAGTTTACTTAAAACATTCTTTTTTTCATTCGTAGGAACACAATATAATTTTTGGCAAATCTCTACAGCCGTAGTACCTTGAGGAACAACTTCAATTTTAACCGGATCATTGAGTAAACATTTTGCAAGCACAGCAATTTCCCTCGGCATTGTTGCAGAAAAGAGTGCTGTCTGACGCTCTTGATGCAAAAGCTTTGCAATTTGCTTAACATCATGAATAAACCCCATATCCAACATACGATCTGCTTCATCCAAAATCAAAAAACGAGATTGGGAAAGATCAACACACTTTTCACGAACAAGATCTCTCAAACGCCCTGGAGTCGCTATCAAAACATCCACACCTGCTTCCATACGTTTAATTTGTTTTAAACGTGATACGCCCCCAAAAATAAGACATGTTGAAAGATGCGCTCCTTTCGCCGCAGTGCGAATCGTTTCATCAATCTGAACAGCAAGTTCACGCGTTGGAGCTAAAATCAAAGCGCGTGCAGTTTTAGGGCATCGTTTATCACCTAAAGCCAAAATCTGACTTAAAATAGGCAAACTAAATGCCAAGGTTTTTCCAGAACCTGTCTGAGCAACACCTAAAATATCGTTTCCTTTCAACATCACTGGAATAGCTTGTTCTTGTATAGGTTTAGGTTTACTCATCCCAGCAATGAGTAAATTTTTAATCAAAAGAGTAGGCAAACCTAACTTTGTAAAAACATTTTCTTCTTTTATAGGCAAAATAAAATCTTTCCTTAGCTAAAGAACTCAAAATGAAGTAACCATCTGAACTCTCCACTCAAGAATCCGCGCAAGAGAAATCCCTGACATTTTAAATGAAGCAACGCCTAAAAAGCGGCTTGCGCAACTCATGAACACCTTGAAATCAAGATAAAGGCGTATAAACTTCACTTTACAAAAAGCCAACAAACCAGCCTAAATGCCTTCACCTCTATTATCTTTGGATTATGATAAAAAAGCAAGAACTTTACGAAATACATTTATCATGAATAAAAACAATATTTAGATCGTTTACTTTTTGATGATTGTGTCCATCGGTAAATGTACCTTGATAAAATCAGGATAAATCTCGAGAAAAACTGGATTTTGTAAAGTTTTTTGACCGCCATAAATTAAATACCATTGGTTTTTATCAAAAATCGCCAAAGTTTTATATTGAATGATGCGATCTTTCATCTCAAGAACTGTTGGAATTAAAGCATACAAAGTACCGTTATCAGTTTGTAAATACTCTATATTTTCTTTATCTAAATAATAAGCACCAGAAGGCAACCCCTCAAACTTCTTATGCAACTGTTGAAGAAAATCACTACGTAAAGCACTCTCTGTTGTATTCAATCGATGTGCCATCTCTTTATAAAGCCGCTCAGGCATATAACGAGAAATAGGCATAAAATCCCCATTTTTTATAGCATTATTGACATCAACAACGACTCTTGAAAGTTCATCTTTTTGTACTATTGTTGGCTGAGATGCTAAACTCTGTTGATTAACAATCAAAAAGAAAAATAGACTCAGCACCGAATAAAAAATAGGTTTCATCATTATACTTCTTTTTTTAGTAAAATTTCAGTTTTTCAAATAACAAAATCAAATAACGTTTGATCATCAGTAATATCACGGTAACGCCAACCTAACGTTTGAAATTTTTCCTCTAAAAGACAAAAATTACCGTATTTTTTTGTTTCAATCGCAACCAATACAGAACCAAAGTTTCTCGCTGATTTTTTAAGATATTCAAAACGTACGATATCATCATCTGGCGATAATGTGGAAAGAAAATGACGCAATGCACCAGGATGTTGCGGAAAACTAAAAATAAAATATTTTCTCAACCCTTGGAAACGTAAAGAACGCTCTTTAATTTCTGGCAAACGCTCAAAATCAAAATTACCTCCTGAAATAACGAGAAGAATTTTTTTCCCTTTTAACTCTTGAGGAGGAATACTGTTAAGCGCATCAATCGATAAAGCACCAGCCGGTTCAAGAACCACACCTTCAACATTAAGCATTTCAACCATCGTAGAACAAACGCGATTTTCAGGAACCGTAATGACAGAATCAGGGGGAAATTGCTTTAGAATTGTATAGTTTAGTGCACCAATTTCAGCCACAGCAGCACCATCTACAAAAGTATCAATGCTTTCAAGCTTGACGCGTTTTCCACTCTCCAAACAAGCAAGTAAACTTGCTGCTCTTTGCGGCTCAACAAAACGAAGCTTTGTTTTCCAACCATATTCATGTAGAAACTTGCTCACTCCACTTGCCAAACCACCCCCACCTACCGGCACAATCATCAAATCTGGCTCACTTTCTCCATTGAGTTTTTTCCATTGTAAAGCAGCCTCACAAAGCACTGTTGCCTGCCCCGTAATAATGCGAATATCATCGAAAGGTGGAGCCATTACACCACCGCTCTCTACGACAAAGGATTGTGCAGCTTCATAACATTGATCAAATGTTTCACCAACCAAACGAATATCAATGAATTCTTTACCAAAAATACGTGTTTTTTCAATTTTTTGTTGTGGCGTTGTCATAGGCATGAAAATCACGCCTTTACGTTTAAAATAACGACAAACAAAAGAAACTCCTTGCGCGTGATTCCCCGCTGAAGCACAAATAAATGCAGAATCTGGTGATATACAGCTAAGCATTTCTGAAACAAAATTGAAAGCACCACGAATCTTATAAGACCGCACCGGTGTTAAATCTTCACGCTTTAAATAAATTTCTGCATCATACTTTTGACTAAGAAAATCATTTCTTTGAAGTGGTGTTTCAGCAAACACGTGATGCAATCCCACCATAGCTTTTGTGACGTCTTGAATAAATTGATTCATAACACTAATCATTTCATACTTTATTTACATTATAAAAGCTTTTTCTATCGATAAAGGGAACTATTGTCAGTCAAAATTTCATTAAAAAAATGAAAATTTTTTCTTTTGTTATTAATTCTTGATTCAATAAAAGATATAGCTTATGAGAGAATTCTCATTGCGGACGTGATGAAAACGGTAAACATAGCAGACTTAAAATCTGCCGGTCGAAGACCTTGCGGGTTCAAGTCCCGCCGTCCGCACCAATTCATGCAAATTCTCTTTATTTTCTAATGTTTAGAAAACTATCTTTAAGTTTATTATTTGCAATAACGATATTATCAGATGATAACTGTAAATAATATAAAAGACGAATCATTCCTTCTTTGCAAACAAATATTTCAACCATACCTTGTAAACTAAAGAGTTACATTCTAAACAATAAAGAATCTGAATAACTCTTTAGAATCATTCAAACTTAAAGATTTCTTTCCCACTATAATAAAGGCCCTACCAAAGATAGGACCTCTTAAACTCCTAAGCCGAATTTATTCCTACAAAAACTAGAATTTGTAAGCTATTCCTGCACGAAAATCATTCGTCTTATACTTAACTTCAATCTCGTCTTTAAATTTCTTTTTACCAAAATCTGAGTAACGATATTCCGCACGTAAAACAAGATTATCTGTCATTGCAAAATCAACACCACCACCCAGAGTGTAACCAATCATCATTTTTGTAGCATCCGATGTCCTATTAAAAGGTTCAGATCCCGTAATGACTGTCGACAAAACATCTTGAAATTGTCCATAAGCGATACCACCAGCAATATAAGGCATCACTCGATGAGCAGAAAACCCAACACGCACCCTTGTGGCTCCAGTCCATTTTTGTTTAAAAGTATGATTAAAAGTTAAGCTATCCTTTTCTTCTGTAGTCTCTGTACCAGAGCGAGAAAAGCTAGGCCCCCGCCCTTTGTCAAGCTGTGCCCTTTTATAACTTTCTTTCTTTTTACCATTTTCTTCAGTACCAGCATCAGTTCCAGTACCAGTATCAGTTCCTTCAGGACTCGAACCACCAGCACTCGATTCATCAGCATGAAATTTTGTTTTTGTATCCTTTTTTTCCGTTAAAAGGATATCCGTATCAATCCCCACGATAAAATTATTACCAAGATCAAAATTAACACCCGCATAAAGACCACCTACGAAGCCAGAAAGTTCAGGCATATACTGTTTCTCGATGGGTATCCATGATTTACTACTCTCCTCATCAGGATAGAGAGGAATATCAACATAAGGCGTTTTTGCAGAAATTTTACTTGAAAAGCCTCCAACTTGCCCCCCAAAATAAAAACCTGACCAAGAAAAAAGTGAAGAAGAAGCAACTTCTGAAGCAACATGTACAGACTCTTCAGGAACTACGACATCTGCAGCCTGTACTATAGAAGATGAAACCAAATAAAAAACAGATGCTGTTATAAATTTTGTATTCATAAAATTATACCCCATTGCTAAATTTAAATATAATTAAAAATCACATTTAGAAAAACAAAGTTTTATAAAATTTTATACCAAAAAACCGCATGCACTCCTTTACATTTACATTTAAATATACCACTACTAAATACATCATTACATCAAAATTGAATTTTATCAAATAAATTTTAATAACTATTAAAATAGTATAATAATGAATACTTTAAATGACAAATCTTTAATAAAAATGTCTATTATATTTTTAAAAATGAGAAAATATAACACATTTTTTATCCAAATTACCGCATAAAAAATCATAAAATAGAATATTTCAAAGCATTTTTTCATGAAAAAATTCTGAAATGATGTAATTATTGTTAGCACATTGATATTTAATTAAAAATATTATAAATATAAAATAGTATAAAAATACCTCTATATGCTTACATATAAGTAGATTCTATGTATATAAAAAACTACATCTATCTTACACTGAAATCATACTACTACTTTTAAAGTATGAGATTATTAACAGGCGCAATATCGTTATCTTTCTAGAGACTATCTCAAAAAAGTCCTCAATCACTTTATTTAAAAATTGCTCTTCCCCTACTGATTTCTATATTATCATCTGCTTTTATTGCAAAACGGTCTTTATTAGGAAAAGTTATAAAACATCCTTTCATACAAATTGTAATTGTTTGATGCGTATTTAAAGAAATTTTTAAAGGTACACTTCCTTCAACAATAATGAGAGAGTGTATCTTTAAATCAGTATTTTTCACTGTTGCGGAAAAAGCTGTTATGGTAAAAATATTCAACAAAATAACGGTAATAAAAGCATAAATACATTTCAGCATTCTAAGATTCCTTCCTCAGCAAAACGCTTATATAAGTCAAATCGAAGAGCATTGGTTATATGAGAAGATGAGGTAATATTAGGCACATAAATAGCCAAATTAAAGGAAAAATGCTTACAATCAAATGCAGTAAAACTCACCTGTGGGATAGGATTTTTTAAAACTCCTTCTGTCGCAGAAGCAATCTCTAATAAAATTTCAGCAACATGCTCTGGTGCAACCTTAGATGATACAGTAACTGGAATATCAATTCGTCCTACTTTATTACGTCTAGTCCAATTACTCACATTATTATTAATAAGGCTTGAATTGGGAATAATAATCGTCTTACGCTGAATTGTCTCAAGCTCCGTTGCACGCACACTAATACGCTTAACAACACCACCTACTGATCCAGATTCTATATAGTCTCCTATTTTAAATGGTCTTCCAACTAAAATAATAAGTCCAGAGACAAAGTTTTGGACAATATTCTGCAAACCAAAACCGATACCAAGTGAAAGTCCTCCAGCAATAAGAGCAAAATTTCTAAGATCCAAACCTGCCATTGACAATCCTATCAAAGCAGACACCACAACGCCACCATAACTTATAACTGTTTTGATAGAATTACGTACACCAGAATCAAATTCTCCATGGTCCAACACCACATTATCTAACCAACCAATAAATCGGCGAATAAGAAACCAGCAGACACAAAAAGAAATAATTCCTGTTACAAGAGAAACCAAAGAAAGAGTAATATTTCCAATTTGAAAACCAGTAACCAATTGCCACAACACTACTTTCAAATCAGAATAGGAAAATCCAAACCGTACAGCAATGGGCATTGCACAAAATACCACAACAAACAAATTGAGAAAAACGCTCACAACAATTCCCAATTGGTTCATCGTTTTTTCTTCTAAATGAAACCTCTGCATCAAAAGATGACCAACTGTTGTTTTCATAAATTGACCTTTAGTTCCAAGCGCTTGAGCGCTTTGTATTCCTAAATACATGAGAACTAAAAATACTCCACCAATCATAATCTGCTGCATAATAAAACGTGCGAGACCAACATAACCTAAAAAATTCAACACAAGCAGCAATAATCCCAAACCAATAAGAGGAATGCGTATATAAAATGGCCAAAAATACGGTTCTTTTTTTTCTCCTTGAAAATTCCTACGTCTAAACTGCACAGGTACAAATGATATTATAAACAGTAATATCGCTACAAGAAAAACAGCAATAAAACTTTTAGCAATTGTCAAAGATAGAGGAGCTGAAATGATTTGATAAATACTATCAAGAACAGCATCAAATGCCAAAACACCTCCTAAAGAAGTGAGCAAAATCACCAATTGAAAAGCAGACGATGGTGCAATATTGAGAAGACGCACACGGGGCCTATTCGACGAGAAAAGAACAACCGCTAATCGATTGATTAAAAACACTAAAATAATTTGACAACCAATCATATCAAAAACTGTTGTAAGCTTACCTGGATCTAAGTTAAAACTACGAAATAAAAACAACACAAGATAAACATAAAGAATACAGATAAGTGAAGGTAAGAGAACTGAAATAAAGGCGATTAATAAGCGCTGTAAATACGATATTTCCTCATTAGACTTCGTAAAGTGGCAATACACATGAACAAGAACTTTATGACAAAAATATGAGAGACCAAACGTAATAAAAAGTGGAATTAAAAAGGAAAGAAATAGTTCTAATAACTTGAAATAAAATATAAAATTAAACCAAGAATCTAACAACAACAGAAAATCTGATGAAGCCTCTTTTGTTTTTTGGACAAGATGCTTAACCATCGGGATCGAAAACTCAAGCCTGTAGGTAAGTGTATGTTTAAAAAGCTCGCGAGATTGAGAGATAGAAAGTTCAGCTATTCTATTCGTCGCCAAAAAAACCGCTTCAAATTGAAGCATGATACTATTAATTTTAGCTTTTTGCTCTATCAAGTAAGAGTATTCTTTCACTGAACTGTTCAGTTTTTTTACGTCATGATAGAGCTCGGTTAATTGATCAAGAAGTGCATTAATTTCATTAAGAGGAGAACGCAAAACAAATGCTGCCTCAATAGCACGCTTACTGATATCTTGGGCCCGTAATCGCAGTTCTTCCAAAGCACGTTCATCTTCTGATTTTCTGTCAAAGTCTCTTTTTAAAGCTTTAGTATCTTCTTCAAGAGTCTTAATAATCAATTGTTGCTGTTGAGTAATTTCATCAACTGAATAAGAAGCTATTGTTTGTTCGACAATTGTATTTTGCTCCTCCCTATTTCCCCATGCACCAGAATTTAAAGCAACGATAATCGCTAAAAGAAGGAAAAGTTTGTGGATATTTTTTTTACAAAACGAATACATATATACCTTAGATGCACAAAAAGGATTTTATCTTCTTCTTAGATATAGTACAAGGAAGATATTTTCAACTTTTGTAGAATAATCTTATAAAAGCTTTTCCTTATCCCATAATACTGATAATAAGAGAAAAGGAAATAGTAAGTTAAACTCAATAAGATTAAAGAAGGCACTCTAGCATGCTTTTTTTGTACCTATATTACAAAAAAGAAAATTTTCTTCCTTTGATAACTTGGATTTTTCTATCCAGTTTGGGTGTATTCTTGACAGATAACCTAGGAATGCGTGCTTACTTAATCAAACAATCACACACCAATAATATTATTAAAATGAATAAGTTTGATTTACAAAATAAGTGTGATCAATTGAATGTTACAACAACTGAAAACAAAAAAACTGCACCACTCCATACAGAATCTATTTTTATCAGGACCTTTCAAACAATCCTAACACTGGATTTCTTTTTAATAAAGATTCCAGCTATTGTTACACAACCTTGTAACTTTCAAACACAATATTTCTCAAATAAACGCGCTCCTCCCAATGAACACACCTAATCCTCTTCCTTGAATTATAAAAAGATTATCTTATTTTATTTGTGCTTTTAACTTTGAATAACTGTTAGATTGCCTATTAGCGGAATATATCATGCGTACACCTGGTTGGTTAACTACCCTTTATTGCTTTATCCTTTTAAGCAGCATTTATGTTGCCTTACCCAATTTATTTTCACACGAACAAGTTAACAACTCGAAATTTTTACCCAATACCCGTGTGGCACTTGGTCTTGATCTTCAAGGAGGCTCTTCTCTTCTGCTCGAGGTTGATAGCAAAACGTTAAAACGCGATCAATTACACATCGTTTTAAGCAATGTGCGCAATGTATTGCGTGAAAAACAAATCCGTACATCAAATGTGCGTATCGTTGAAGATAGCGTTGTCGCGCTTATTTCTGATCCCTCACAAACTGAAAAAGCACTCTCTGCTTTGAAAACATTAATAACCCCCATACACAGTAGCTTTGGCACGACAGAACATAACATCACGATCAGTGCTCAAAATGAAATGTTTCGTATCACATTAACGGAAGCTGGTATAAAAGACCGTATAAGCAATGCTATTGAACAAAGCTTAGAAATCATCCGGCGCCGTATAGATCAAGTTGGTGTTTCAGAACCAGCCATCCAAAAGGTCGGAAATGACCGTATTATGGTCCAATTGCCTGGTTTACAAGATCCAAAACAATTACGTGATCTTTTAGGAACAACTGCCAAAATGAGTTTTCATCTTGTTCCTTCTAATGTGGATCCCAACAATCCACCGATAGGTGTTTCGATTCTTCCTGGATATACTGATGAAACGCAACGCTATGCAATTTATGATCAAATTGCTTTAGATGGAAATGTCCTGAAAGATGCCCGTGCTGGTTTTGATCCACAATTGCCAGGACGTTCTATGATTTCATTTACTCTAGATTCGGCTGGTGCAAAAATATTTGCCGATATAACACGACAAAATATTAACCGTCCTTTTGCCATTGTTCTTGATAATAAGGTTTTAACCGCTCCTACCATCAATAGTGTTATTCCCAATGGACAAGGTCAAATTACAGGAAACTTTGACCCCAAAGAAGCCTCAACTCTGGCTGCTCTGCTCCGCGCTGGTTCCCTCCCCGCACCACTCACCGTCATTGAAGAAAGAACCGTAGGTCCAAATCTTGGCGCTGATGCCATCCAAATGGGGCTTTATACCGGCATAATTGGCTTTATTCTCGTTGCAATTTTTATTTTTCTTCTCTACCGCATTTGGGGACTCATTGCGAATATAGCACTAGCCCTCCATACGATTTTAACATTTGCTGCACTAAGTCTCCTTGGAGCTACGCTTACGCTGCCCGGTATTGCTGGTATTATCTTAGGTATCGGTATTGCCGTTGATGCCAATATTCTCATCAATGAACGTATTCGTGAAGAAAGTCGAAAAGGCGTGAGTGCTTTTGCAGCTCTAGATCGTGGATTTAAACAAGCTTTTGCAACCATTGTTGATGCAAATGTTACAGCCATTATAGCCACTGTTTTACTATTTTGGTTTGGCACAGGTCCAGTTCGTGGTTTTGCTGTAACAATGTTACTTGGTATTATTATCTCCATGTTTACAAATATCACCATTGTCCGCATCATCATGATTTGGATTGTTCGTAAATGGAAAATTAAAAAACTGCATATTCATTCTGCTTTCAACATTCTCCCACAAAACACAACTTTCCACTTTATGAAAGCACGCTTCATTGGTATTGGCGTCTCAATTATTTTATCAATGGCTTCAGTTTTTCTCTTTTTTAAGCCTGGCTTAAATTTCGGAATTGATTTCATTGGCGGCAGCCAAATGAGTATTACCACGAAAACACCAGCAGACTTAGCCACTCTGCGTTCTAAGCTTTCTACTCTTAATATTGGTGAAATTACCTTGCAAAATATTGATAACGAAAACAGCGTATTAATTCGCATGCAGAAACAAAGTGGTAGCGAAGCACAACAAACCATCGCCATTGATAAAGTCAAAACAGTTGTACAAAATATCTATCCCGATACCATATTCGATCAAATAGAAGTTGTTGGCCCCAAAATTTCAGGCGAGCTTGCCACAGCTGCTTTTACTGCCGTTATTCTTGCGGCTATTGCCATGTCTCTCTACATATGGTTCCGCTTCGAATGGTTCTTTGCCATTGGAGCCATTGTCACACTCATTCTAGACACCACAAAAATGATTGGCTTTTTTGCTTTATTTCAATTTGATTTTAATTTAACAGCCATTGCTGCGCTCTTAACAATTGTTGGATATTCCATAAATGATAAGGTTGTCGTCTATGATAGGATGCGTGAAAATATGCGTCTTTATAAAAAAATGCCTTTGCGCGAACTGATTGATATGTCGATTAATCAGGTTCTTGTACGGTGTCTTTTTACATCAACTACAACGATTCTTGCTATGCTTCCCATGGCGATATGGGGTGGAAATGCTGTTCATAATTTTGCATTACCCATGGTCTTTGGAATTATTATTGCAACATCATCCTCTATTTTTATTGCTGCTCCTATTTTACTCCTACTAGGAAATTGGTGGCATAAACGAAATAACCGTGCCAATATTAAAGTGAAATGAGAATGCCTTTAATACATATGATACATTACACTTCTCTTCTCATAGAAATATAGTCATTTTCATTCATTCGCTTTTTGATCAAGAATAGTAAATAATCCATGCTCCACGACACACCACTTATCACAACTATTGTTGCAGGCTTATGTTTAGCATTTCTCTTGGGAATGATTGCTAGCCGTTTGCGTATTTCACCACTTGTAGGCTATTTATTAGCGGGTGTTATTGTGGGGCCCAATACAGGTGGATTTAAAATAGATTCCGTTATTATTAATCAACTGGCTGAAATTGGTATTATTTTGCTAATGTTTGGTGTTGGGCTACACTTTTCATTAAAAGACCTTTTATCTGTCAAAGCTATTGCTGTCCCCGCTGCTATTGCACAAATGGCATTTTCTACTTTTCTAGGCTTGTGCCTTGGTCTGATTATGGGATGGGGCTTCAGCGGTAGTTTGATCTTTGGTCTTGCTTTATCCATAGCAAGTACGGTTATCCTTCTACGTGCTTTGCAAGAGCGTCATCTTATTGAAACAGAAAAAGGACGCATTGCCGTTGGATGGTTGATTATTGAGGATTTAGCAATGGTCCTTATACTTGTTCTCATACCTTCCTTGGCAAGTGCCCTCAGCAATACAAAAAAAGAAGCGTTGGATCCTCTTGTTCAATGGTTAGATTTAAGTATTTGGGGTATTTTTGGTCTTACCATCCTGAAAGTAATTGTATTTATCGCACTTATGCTTGTCATTGGACGACGCGTTATCCCATGGCTTCTAAAAATGAGTGCACAATCGGGATCACGTGAATTATTTCGTCTTAGCGTCTTTGCTATTGCATTAGGAGTAGCTTTTGGAGCCGCTCATTTATTTGGTGTTTCTCTTTCTCTTGGTGCTTTTTTTGCTGGTATGGTTATGAGCGAATCAGAGTTAAGTCACCGTGCTGCTGAAGAATCTTTACCACTGCGCGATGCTTTTTCTGTTCTCTTTTTTGTTTCTGTAGGTATGTTATTTGACCCAGAGAAACTCTTGACTCATTTTTTTCAACTCTTAGCAACCTTATTCATTATTGTAATCGGAAAATCTGCTGTTACCTTTTTTATCGTTAAAGCTTTTCGCTATTCTAATGCAACGGCTTTGACTATTTCTGCAAGCCTTGCCCAAATCGGAGAATTTTCCTTTATCCTTGCTGGTTTAAGTTTAAGCTTAGGACTTTTAAACAATGACGCCCATGATTTAATTCTTGGAGGAGCAATTTTTTCTATTTTACTCAATCCTCTTGTTTTCATGGTCTGTAACAAAATTAAAAAGCATCTAGAAAAATTGTCTGCATCTTCACAAAATACCCAAACAATTATTGATATTGATCCCAAAGATCCTGATCAAGATTTTTTACCGATAACCTTAAAAAACAACCATATCGTAATTATTGGCTATAGTCGTATCGGTAAGTGTGTTGCATTATCTTTAATAAACAGAGGGAAACCTATAGTGATCGTAGAAGAATCAAAACGCCTCTCTGATAAAGCAATTGCAGATGGCTTTGAGGCTATTTGTGGCAATATCATTCAACAAGAAACAATGACCGCAGCAAATATAAATAGCGCACACAAAGTTGTTATTACAATGCGAAGTACCATTGAAGTAGGAGAATGTATAGTGAATATACGTGATATGAAGAAGGATATCCAGATAATTACGCATGCATTATCCGATACAGAAACAGCTTATCTCGTTGATTTAGGTGCTGATGTTGTAGTAACGGATGATGAAGAAATTGCAAATGGCATTATAGAGCATATAACGGAACAAAGCTCTGTAAAGAATGTGCTCAATCATGAAAATTTATAAAAAACAGAAAATGGATAAAGACGCGTGAAAATAAAGCAATTTATATGGCCATTAATTGGTATCTTAGCAATGCTGATATCTATTCGGATTCTTTATATAAAGCTCTCTGCCATTTCGTTTGGAGATGTATTGGAACGCTTGAGCAATTTAAATGCACAGCATTGGTTATTAGCCTGTTTATGTTCTCTCCTAGCTTATGCTGCTCTTGCTGGATATGATCGGATTGCCTTACAACATCTGGGCCATAAAATTTCTTGGATTTTTATCGCTATATGTTCATTTACGACCTATGCACTTTCACATAATATTGGCGCTTCAGTTTTTTCTGGTGCTGTCGTGCGCTATCGTGCCTATAAAATGAAAGGATTAAATGGAACAGAAATCGCAATATTAGTAGGTTTTTGCTCTTTTACTTTTGTCATCGGCACAATCTTACTTTTGGGAATCGTTTTAGTTTTGCAACCCGAAATTATCACCCTTATTCATGAAGAACTTCCTGAATGGTTGGGAACAACGGTTGGAGCAATTTTACTCAGCTGTATAGCACTTTATACGTTTGGCAGCTGGCTTCAGTTGAAACCCTTACGCTTAAGCAAAAAAATTCAACTTTCCTATCCACGGCTAAAAATTGTTATTCAACAACTTCTCATTAGCCCCTTAGAGCTTTTAGGAGCAGCAGGAATTATATATGCTGTTCTTCCAAACAATGCAGATATCCATTTTATCTCTGTTCTTGGTGTTTTTCTAGCATCTTTTACGATCACTCTTCTCTCCAATGCTCCCGCAGGAGGAGTAGGCGTTCTTGAAGCTCTCTTCATAACAGGCATGCCCAATATAAATCCAACCGATGTTATCGCAGCCCTTATTGTCTTCAGAATACTTTATTTGATCATACCGCTCATCATTTCATTATTTGTGGTTGCCATTTTTGAAGTGCAACAATACTGGAAAAGTCCCCCTAAAAACACCACCTGAATAAATAAAAACTATCAATGATTTTTTTTGCTGTTCATATCAATGATATAGTCATGCTAAGTTCAATTGTATATGTGGATTAAACAGTCATTATTTATATTTATCTTTTTTACATTGAAATTTTGAGTGCATTCTTTATAAGAATCTTGCTCTACGAAAAACATAAAAATATTTTTCTTCAAAAAAGCTCTCATAAACTTAAAAATATATATCCGTATAGAAAAACAATCATTGCTATAACCTTCAATTAACATTTAATCTTGAATATTAAAGCAGCTATTTCATCGTGTAATCGATTTTTATGTTGGATAAAGCACATGATTGCAAAACTTTTTGCAGAAAAAAAGACGCAAAATTAAAAAGCTTTATCTGAAAATAACTTCATTTTATTGTTTGAAAAAGAGAACGCATGATGAGCAAGAACACTTCAATAACCCTCAATAAGTTCCCCTAAATGATCATACAAAAATCTAGAAAAAATTTTTACGAAATTTTCATCTCTGAAAAATACAGAAATATAATGTGTACACATACCGTATCACACTTTGTATTCATCGCGTTTTTTAATAGAATCACGCCTCTCACAAGGAACAAGATATCATCTCGTTGCCAATTCACACGCTTTTTTTAAGAAACCTCTCTCAGCGCTCATCACCACCATTACATGATACCCCCCCGTAAATGGCACGATAGTAAAGCCATTATGCACCACCATCTTTATGCTCAATAAAAGAGAAAGCCAGCACAATTATACTATTTCTCACTTCCAATTTTATGGCACCTTTTAACACTTGAAAACCTTAATAAAAGACATTTACATTCTTTTCTTCAATAGTCTTTATCCCTACCCTTATCCCACTTATGAAGTACAAAAAATGAATAATTTTAATTGATTGACTATAAAGAGACTGAAATAAAATAAGCCTACGATATTAAAGTATCTTATTCAAAAGAAGAATAATTAATTATTATAAATCAATGTATTATATAATTTTAGCGGATTTTTCAATATCTATATTTTTAACAATTAAGCTTTAACAGGAGTAACTGAACAGTTTAATATTTTAAAACTTGAAGCCTCATGAAAGCTTATTTTCTGTCGTTTAGCAGATATTACTGTTGATCCGTTAAACTGACCTGATTTTATTCTTGTACTGGACCGCTAAACACTTTGTTGACCTTGATCCGACTATTAGAGTACCAATGATTATTACAGAAATTTTTTGTTTAAGTGCGAGAATTATCAGACAATATCTACGTTACCTACTTGCACAACTAAAAGAGAAAGATTGTTCTGTTTTTAAACAATAGGCCAGAACTCCAAAAAACTTTTAGTCACTTTATATTAAAAGAAATGAGAACAGTTTTCTTATAATTCTTTAAATAATACAATTGTTGATAAGAAACTTCTCCTCACCAATTGCGATTTCTAAAAAATTAAGACACATCAAAGGATTTTTAAGCTCTCTTTAAAAAAATAAATTGGTCCAAAAGCGAATGTTAAAATATAAAATGATGACAAGCTATATCAACAAACTACCCTTAAACAACTGCATATGGGGAAATCCTACTCTTAAATTTTATTGAATATCCTAAAAAAATACGCAATCAATAAGTTATTTATGGTATAAAACCAAATGGTGGGTGATGAGGGGATCGAACCCACGACCCGCTGATTAAGAGTCAGCTGCTCTACCGACTGAGCTAATCACCCATAAGTTTCTCAAAAAATGAGAATGAGCGTTTCTATAACGCTCCTAAGAGTGGATGTCTAGATATTTTGTTGTTTTTTATATAGCCTCATTGTCCGCAAGATTAAAAATATGATATTCACCACTTGATCTTATATAAAAATAAACCCATTATAAGAAGCTCTATAATAAATGTTCTGATTGTTATACAAAACCTATAGTTGGAGGATCATCGAGCATAATGCCCGAGCAAAATTTAGAGGAACCTTCTTGTGGTTGTAGGCGAGTTGGAGCATCATTTTGTTTTATCAATACTCATATGCATTTAAGCAATAGTTTGCTATTTTTTTCTTTGAGTATCAGTTTTTTTGCATTCAATGTTCATGATTCAATATACAAATAAAAGCCCATGGATTTTTTTTGTCAATCGCGTGCTTTTAAGCTTTTAAAAGGTAAGAAATGATGGAATGGATCGCTGATCCGCATGCGTGGTTTGGTTTGATCACGTTGGTTTTTCTCGAAATTGTTTTAGGAATAGATAACCTTATCTTTATTGCAATTTTAGCTGAAAAATTGCCTCTGCATTTGCGTGACCGTGCACGCTTTATAGGTCTTACTTTAGCATTAATGATGCGGCTTTTCCTTCTTACAGTTATTGGATGGGTTATGAGGCTGGACACGGTAATTCTTTCACTTTCATCTTTTGTCTTTAGTTGGCATAGCTTTATTTTAATTGGTGGTGGAGCTTTTTTGCTGGCAAAGGGAACCTTAGAACTCCATGAAAGATTAGAAGGAGTATCACATGAAAGAAAAACAGGCGTTGCTTATGCTGTTTTTTGGCAAGTAATTATTCAAATAGTAGTGCTGGATGCTGTTTTTTCACTAGATAGTATTATTACCGCAACAGGTATGATTGCAAAAGAGCAGGCAGCAGTTATGTATATCGCAGTGATTGCTGCTATGGCAGTAATGATGTGCGGATCTGGCCCTCTTATGCGTTTTATTAATCGTCATCCCACTATTGTCATCCTTTGCCTTGGTTTTTTGATGATGATTGGTTTTACGCTTATTGTTGAAGGATTCGGTTTTCATATTCCAAAAGGGTATTTGTATGCTGCTATTGGTTTTTCTGTTCTCATCGAAGCTTTTAATCAAATTGGACGTCGTAACCGTGAAAAAATGATTAAAACGAATGATCTACGTAGTAGAACAGCAGATGCTGTTTTGAGGCTCTTAGGAGGAGGAAGCAAAGATAGTAATCTTGCTGAGACTGTAGATGTTATTGCTGAACAGGCCGCAGCTTCTGAGTTATTTAGACCAGAAGAAAAAGAGATGATTCGTGGCGTTCTCGATTTAGCTGATCGTCCTGTTCGCTCTATTATGTCGCCACGTAATGAGATTGAGTGGTTAGATTTAAATGCTGATGAAAATGAAATGCGTGAAGAATTACAAAAAGTTAAACATAGCCGTTTAATTCTCGCGCGTGAAAAAGTGGATGAATTTGTTGGCGTTGCATTGACAAAAGATCTTCTTTTGAATTTGGCTGAGGGAAAAAAGATTAATTGGAAAAAAGCGATGCGAGAGCCCCTTGTTGTTCATGAAAATACAAGTGTTTTACGATTGATGGAGCAATTACGTCATTCTTCGATTCAGCTTGCAATTATTGTTGATGAGCACGGGTCTTTTGAAGGGATTGCAACACCAACCGATATTCTTGAAGCTATTGCAGGTGACTTTCCTGATGACGATGAAGAACTCATGATCGCAGAACAACTTGAAAATGGAAGTCTTCTTGTAGAGGGGTATGCTGATATCCGGCGTTTAAGTGGTTATCTTGGGCGTAATCTTGTTGATGAAGCAGATCGTTATACGACTCTGGCAGGCTTTATGCTTTGGCAATTTGGTCATTTACCGAATGAGGGGGAAAATTTTGAAACGGATGGTTTACGCTTTAAAGTTATCGAAATGGAACGCCGGAACATATCTAAAGTCCTTATTTCTCCACTTGCGTTACCAGAAAAAAACGAATTCTAATTCTTTTAATAAATAAGGTAAATAAAAGGATTTTT
Source organism: Bartonella sp. AC158YNML (assembly GCF_042196725.1). Taxonomy (NCBI): domain Bacteria; kingdom Pseudomonadati; phylum Pseudomonadota; class Alphaproteobacteria; order Hyphomicrobiales; family Bartonellaceae; genus Bartonella; species Bartonella sp. AC158YNML. Next base: position 112,271 of record NZ_JBHIQU010000004.1, on the reverse strand, counting down.
CTTATAATTAGAAAGTAAAAAAATAGGCAGTTGATGACTTAATTGTATTGTCATATTTTTTTAAGCGTGAAATAATGAATGTACAAGAGTTAAGTTATCAACGAATTTTCAGTGCAAAAAAGTTTTCATTGATAATTTGGAATGAGAGCTTCTTAAACTATTCAAGATTCCTATTCAGTATGAATAATGCCAAATTATTATTGAAATCAATCTGTTGTATATACAAAGAAAAATGAAAAACTGGGAGATCTGATATGATAAATGACATTTACTGTGTTGGACTCAATTATGTTGAACATGCTCATGAAATGGGCAATCTTGTTGAAGATGAACCTGTTATCTTTAGCAAACCAAATAGTTCTCTCATTTTAGGTCATGAAATTTATCTTCCTAATTTTTCTAAAGAAATCCATTTTGAAACTGAAATTGTGCTCAGAATCTCAAAGGACACTTTCATGGTCACAGAGAAAGAAGCAGAAGAATGCTATGATGCCGTAGCAATAGGTCTTGATATTACCGCAAGAGACTTGCAAACAAAACTGAAAGAAAAAAAGCTTCCTTGGCTTTTATCTAAAGGATTTAAAGGAGCGGCATACGTCTCTGACTTCATAAACAAAGAAAAAATAAACAACCCAATAACCTTTACAATGAAGTTAAATGGCGAAACGAGGCAAGTTGGCAATACGAAAGATATGATCTTTAGCTTTGAGAAAATAATATCATTTTTAAGTCACTACATTCAGCTAAGGCGTGGTGATATCATATACACAGGCACTCCACAGGGCGTAGGAAAACTCTCTAAATTTGACAGAATAGAATTATATCTTGAAGCTCAATTAATCTCAGAGCTAAAAGTAGAATGAGTCATCAAATACTAACCTTTTTCATTGTTTCATTTTTTTTAGTCATCTCCCCAGGACCGAACATGGCCCTTATCATCGATAATGCAACGAGATTGGGGAAAAAGAAAGCATTTATGAACGTTTTAGGGTTATGTACAGCAACATATGCGCATGGAGCATTTTCCATATTAGGGGTATCAGCACTCATTCTCAACAACAAAACGCTCTTTCTTTTAGTAAAACTCATGGGAAGCTGCTATTTATTATATATGGGCTTTAAATCGATTAAATCTGGAATACACAGCTTAAATTCAAAAGAAAAAATATCAACAGATGAAAAAAGCATTGTCGGTACAACAAAGCTTTTTACCAGCTATATGGATGGTTTTTTGACACAAATACTAAATCCCAAAGTATCAATATTTTACATAGCAGCCTTTCCAAAATTCTTAGCTTCTGGCGGTAGCATTAAAAAAGGCTTTGAACTTGTAACGATACATTCCTTCAACATCTTTACATGGTTTACTTTAATGACCATTTTTATATCATTCGCAAGCGCCACTTTAAAAAAGAAAAAAATAAAAGGATACATTAATATTGCGACAGGAACAGTTTTATCTCTATTTTCTTTTTTCATTTTCTTTGGATAATGTTATTTCGATAACAAATTGCAAAGCTAACAGATCAATCTTTTTATGATTCTCTTTATCGCTATTAATATTCCAATCTCTAACAGAACTTATAAAACCACCAGTTCTTTCTCATTTTCTCTGAAGAATTGAATTACGCTGCATTTCAGTATCATAGCATAAAGACGTTTTGTATAAAGAATGCGAATTCCTCGCAACATTTTATCAAGTGTTATCAATATCTAAAGGAACATCTTATTCACCACTTTAAAAGAAAAAACTATGAGATTCCTCTTTTCCTTTGTGAAACAAAAGTAATTCCTTCTCACTTATGATAGCACCATAAAAATAGAAAAATGATTTTAGAAATCATTTAAATTTTCTATCATTAAAGAATTTTTCCTAAACTCAAATGACAACTGTCTAGCGCTATTTGAGCAAAAATTAAAACTCCCCTTATCCCAATAAAAACAAATAACATACTGATTAAAATAATAAATTTTAGAAAACCATAAAAACTTCTGATAACTTTCTGAAATAGTTTTAAAAATCATCTATAATTTGTTATCAAAATAGCAAAAAACTCCATATTCAAATATCTGTTACTTTATTTAAGATGAAAATATTCTCTTTTTTCAAAACTATATTCTTTTCTTTATCCACACAAAATCATAAAAAACGTTTTTTTCCTTTACACCTCATTTATATCATGCTTCGATACAAAATAATGTTTTTTCAGTGTAATTTAATCTCAAAATAATTAAAGGGAACTCCCAAAAAATGGACTACAAACAAAATTTAAAAGATAATTCTCACGATGGATTGCAGCGTGGGCTACACAACCGACATGTACAACTTATAGCCATTGGAGGGGCGATTGGAACAGGTCTCTTCATGGGATCAGGAAAAACAATTAGTGTAGCAGGTCCTTCCATCATACTCGTTTATGCTATTATCGGTTTTGCTCTATACTTTGTCATGCGCGCTATGGGAGAATTATTGCTTTCTAATTCTCAATACCGATCTCTTATTGATTTTTCAACCGATATGCTAGGACCGGGAATCGCTTTCTTTGTTGGCTGGAGCTATTGGTTAAGCTGGGTTGTAACGGGAGCTGCTGATATTATTGCCATCATCACTTATATGAACTTTTGGTGGCCAACACTCAATCCATGGTTTACTGTTTTTGCTTGTATTAGTGTCTTTTTAATCTTTAACCTCTTTGCCGTAAAACTATTTGGTGAGCTTGAGTTTTGGTTTGGTCTTATTAAAGTCGTAGCAATTTTAGCATTAATTATTGTTGGTTTTTATATGATCGCTACAGGATTTACTTCTCCCAATGGTACGGTTGCTTCACTCAATCACGTATGGAACGATGGAAATATCTTCCCACGAGGAATGACAGGATTTTTTGCTGGATTTCAAATTGCCATTTTTTCTTTTGTTGGCATAGAAATTGCTGGAACAACTGCTGCTGAAGTCAAAGAACCTAGAAAAGTTCTCCCCAAAGCAATTAATGCAATACCAGTCCGTATTGTACTCTTTTACATTTTTTCTCTCGCTGTAATTATGTCTGTCACACCTTGGGATCAAATTGTTCCAGATAAAAGCCCCTTTGTCTCGATGTTTTGGCTTGCAGGCATTCCAATAGCTGCTGGCTTGGTAAATTTTGTTGTTCTCACCTCAGCTGCCTCTTCAGCAAATAGTGGTATTTTTTCTACCAGCCGTATGATATATGGACTTGCAACACAAAAAGGTGCTCCTCCAATTTTAGGTAAACTTTCTAAATACCATGTTCCAGCCAACGCTCTATTCTTTTCTTGCTTATGTATTTTAATAGGATATACAATTGCCTCACTCTCTCCAAGCCTTATAAGTGCTTTTACAATTGTAACGAGCATTTCGGCTATTGCATTTTTATTTGTATGGTCTGTCATTTTGATTAGCTATATTGTGTATCGTCGCAATCGCCCTCATCTACACGCTGAATCCATCTATAAGATGCCAGGAGGTGTTATCATGTGTGGGATCATTTTAGTTTTCTTTGCTTTCATGCTTTATTTATTGACATTAGAACCTGATACTCTAATAGCCTTTAAATATAGTATAGTCTGGTTTATTTTCTTAGGTATAATGTATTTCATGTTCGTAAGAAAATACGCATCTCAAAATAATAAATAAAATTTGTACATAAAAAACATCTCAAAAAAGGGTAACTAAAGTTATCCTTTTTTCGCGCTTGACCTCCTCCCCACACCTCAAAGGAGGAGGATTCCCACCAGCCTCTGGTCTGTCAACAGTCCAGCTTCTCTCGGCGGATTTCACCTGATAACCACTCATGCAGTTTACTTCATAGGATCCACGGGCAAGCCCTACCCTGAATACGGGTCACAATATCTAAAAACACTTAATATCTAAAGCTTATCATGCCTCATATCACCACTCTAAACAACGGTGTTTTACGGCATAATAAGGATAAGACGTAAGCGATTTGCAAAGAATTCTCTATAAACTTCACTTACATTGTTTATTCCTCAAGCATTTAAACTTTATCTAAAACATCAGAAAAACAAAGTTTGCATTCAACTTTTTCTCAAAATTAAAAATACAGCTCTAAATAGAATATATCCCAACAATTATCTACAATAAAAAAGATTATATGAAAATATTTTTTATGTAGAATAACTTTTAATTATTATTTTTCAAATTTATTATACAGATATATTTAATTTTATTAAAAAAGTTAAAGTATTTTAAAATAACTATATTTTTATTTAAAATAAAAATTTTATAAATAATTAATTTAAATATAAAATATATAAATCATTAATATATTATTTAATATAAATAAATTAAATTAATAATATAAAAATAATTATTTCATAATATATAATAGCTTTTACTATGTATAAATCATCAAAAATTAAAATTTTATACTAAATTTATATTATGTTAATGATTTTATAAAATAATTATATCATTAATTTGTAATATTTTTTCTTTATTCACATGGAATTGCAAAAAATATTCCTTTACTCCCTAGCTATATCATGTTTCGATAGAAGGGATTACCTTTTTTAGGGTAATTTTATCTTAAAATAACTAAAGGGAACCTCCCAAAAATGAATAAACAAAATTTAGAAAAAAAACCTAAGAAGAAATTGCAACGTGGACTACATAACCGACACATACAACTTATAGCCCTTGGTGGAGCGATTGGAACAGGTCTCTTCATGGGATCAGGAAAAACAATCAGTGTAGCAGGGCCTTCGATTCTACTCGTTTATGCAATTATTGGTTGTGCTCTATACTTTGTCATGCGTGCTATGGGAGAGTTATTGCTTTCTAATACACAATACCGATCTTTTATTGATTTCTCAACCGATCTTCTAGGGCCATGTGCCGGATTCTTTATCGGCTGGACATATTGGTTGTGTTGGATTGTCACTGGAACTGCTGAAATTATTGCCATTGTCACTTATACACACTTTTGGTGGCCTGAACTCAATCCGTGGATTCCTGTTATAATTGGTCTTATGTCCTTTTTAATTCTTAACCTCGTCGCAGTAAAACTATTTGGCGAACTTGAGTTTTGGTTTGGCTTTATCAAAATCGTAGCAATTCTAGTCCTAATCGTTGTAGGATTTTATATGATCTTTACCGGTTTTGTCTCTCCAAACGGTACGGTTGCTTCTCTTAGCCATATATGGAACGGTGGGAATATTTTTCCGCGAGGAATTACAGGCTTTTTTGCTGGATTTCAAATTGTTATTTTTGCTTTTGTTGGCATTGAACTCGCTGGAACAGCTGCTGCTGAAGTAAAAGAGCCTCAAAAAGCTTTACCACAGGCTGTTAATTCAATACCAATCCGCATTGTATTCTTTTATATATTCTCTCTTCTTGTGATTATGTCTGTAACGCCGTGGGATCAAATCAGTCCAGAAAAAAGCCCATTTGTAACAATGTATGCACTTATTGGTATTCCAACTGCTGCAGGTTTGATGAACTTTGTTGTCCTCACAGCTGCCGCATCTTCAGCAAATAGTGGAATTTTTTCTACCAGCCGTATGATATATGGGCTAGCAACACAAAAAGGTGCTCCTAAGTTTTTAGGAAAACTTTCTCGTAACCACGTTCCAGCCAATGCATTATTTTTTTCATGTTTATGCATCTTATTTGGTTATGCCGTTGTATCGTTATCTCAAACACTCATAGCTGCTTTTACAATTGTTACGACAATTGCCGCAACTTTGTTTATATTTGTATGGTCTATCATTTTGATCAGCTATATCGTCTATCGTCGCAATCGTCCTCTCCAACATACTGTTTCTCCTTATAAAATGCCAGGAGGTGTTGTTATGTGTTGGGCGCTTCTTATTTTCTTTACATTCATTATTTATTTATTGTCATTAGAAGCTGACACTGCCATAGCTTTAAAATATACTCCAGCGTGGTTTATATTTTTAGGGATTGTATACTTTCTTTTTGGAAGAAAGAATTATGCAAAAAATTAAAAAATAAAGCTTATGTTGCCAAAAACATATAAAAAAGGGTAACTAAAGTTACCCTTTTTTTGATATTTATCTATAAAATTATAAAAGCTATTGATCAAATATCTCTGTAAAAGCTTCAATTACGCTCTTTATCAACCAAAGCGTTAGATTTTATCCAAGGCATCATAGAACGAAGTTTTTTACCAACTTCTTCAATAGGATGATTATCATTTAAACGCCGCATACTTTTAAAATGAGCAGCACCAGCCTTATATTCTTGAATCCAATTCGATGTAAATTTACCCGTTTGAATATCTTTCAATATACGTTTCATTTCTGCTCTGGTTTTATCCGTAATCACACGTGGACCAGAGATATATTCACCCCATTCAGCTGTATTAGAGATCGAATAATTCATATTTGCAATGCCCCCTTCATACATGAGATCAACAATCAGTTTCACTTCATGTAAACACTCAAAATAAGCCATTTCTGGTGCATAACCTGCTTCCGTTAATGTTTCATAACCAGCTCGAATCAATTCAACAAGACCTCCACAGAGAACCGCTTGTTCACCAAAAAGATCAGTTTCACATTCTTCTTTAAAAGTTGTTTCAATCACCCCAGCACGTCCACCACCAAGACCACATGCATAAGATAATGCTACATTATGAGCATGCCCTGAAGCATCTTGCGCCACCGCTATTAAGCAAGGAACACCACAACCCCGTTGGTATTCATGACGAACTGTATGCCCTGGACCTTTAGGAGCAATCATCACAATATCAACGTTTTTTTTAGGTTCAATCAAGCCAAAATGAATGCTCAAACCATGCGCAAAAGCAATCGCTGCCCCATCGTGTAAATGATCATGAATATGTTCCTTATAAATATCAGCTTGCAATTCATCTGGCGTTGCCATCATGATGAGATCTGCCCATTTTGCTGCTTCAGCAACACTCACCACTTTAAAACCATCAGCCATGGCTTTTTTAACTGTTTCCGACCCTGGACGCAAAGCTATTTGCACATTTTGGACACCGGAATCTTTCAAATTTAAAGCATGCGCACGCCCTTGAGAACCATAACCAACAATGGCTACTTTTTTCCCTTTAATGAGATTAACATCCGCATCACGATCATAATAAACACGCATAAAAAAATTCCTTCTTTCTCTATTTAAACTGGATTTCAGATTACTTTTATTCAATAAGAAACATTATCTACAGTGCATCACACACTTATAAAGACAAAAAACACCGCTTATAAGAACACAACAATTGAATAATTTTAAAGTTTACATATTGCATAGAAAAAACTGTAGTCCCCAAACATTCCTAAAACATATACGGATCCCCAAATAAACTTCAACTGCTATTCTACAAAAACAATAATTACACAAAATAAGATTTCTAAAGAAAATTTAGCTAATATTCTACTCTTTTATCGTGCAACAAAACGCTATATTCTAAAAATTAAGATACAACACACAATTTTTAACATGAACCAAATCAATATAGATAGCAAGAAAAATTACAAAATAACAAGTATTGTTTTAGTACAACCTTCAAAAGCATACACAGCAATATCTTTAGAATAATAGAGAAGACGCTTTTACTTGTTACATTCTTTAATAACCACGCCTCTCACGCAAAACAGAATGCCATTGTGTTATTCATTCATGCGCTTATTAAAAAATTCTTAATGCGCTCGAACTCTTTTCAATAGTCCTCTATAATAATCTAAGATTTATCGTACACGCCCCCCTTTACTTTATAAAGTTACAAGTTGATATCATCATTCTATTTTCTCGCTCCCAATATTGCAATAGCTCATATTACATTGAGCCTATTCATAAAAAGCATTTTGTGACTTTAAATCTGTTCGATGAAATCATCCCCCTTGCGCGTCACAAGCAGAATTGCATGTGAATATGTCTTATGAACCATCGCATGGCAAAAGCTGCCGCAACATTAAACGAGCCCAAAAATGAAGACGATAACTTATATCTTTATGACGTAAAATGGTGATGCATAAGAGGTTTTACGTTACACTTTTCACAAGTAACACTGTGAAATAAGCTCAAACATATTAAAAGATATCTCTCAAACACCTTATGACGCTCAATAAATTTTGTGCACTGATCCATTTAAATTTCTTCGCCAATCCCTTATAAGAAAAATACTCTAAAAAACTATATTCCTTCGAAAAAATTATAGTAAGTAGATTTGGTAAAATTTCCTCATAATGGATGGTATATAAAAAGCATTTCATACTCTAAAAAACACAAAAAATAGAAAGCTACTAATAAACAGAGGAAAATAGAATATTTTATAATGTATGCTAATAGTGCTATTTATCTCAACATATATAAAATTGTTTTTTTAGATAAATTGATAAAGCTTTATAAAAATTTTTTCCCAATTTTATAGAGAAACAAAGATTACGATAATAACCGGATAAAACGCTGAACAGTATCATGCATTCCATACTCTAATGCATCAGCAATAAGCCCATGGCCAATAGAAACCTCATCAAGCCAAGGAATACTTTTGACCAGAGCAGGAAGGTTCATAAGTGTCAGATCATGCCCAGCATTCATACCTAACTGCAACTCTTTAGCTCTTCTTGCTGCTAAAACAAGTTTATTGAGCTCTTGATCTTGTTTTGTTTTATCCTGAAATTCACCACCATAAGGTCCCGTGTAAAATTCCACACGATCAGCACCCATTGCTTTAGCAATATCAAGACCATCGACAGCAGGATTAGCAAAAAGGGATACACGAATCTTTCTTTTTTTTAAATTCTGAATAATAGGTGCTAAAAATTCTGCATCATGAGCAAAATTCCACCCATGATCAGACGTTGACTGATCTGGATCATCAGGAACAAGGGTAATCTGGTCCGCATAATTTTCAGCGATATCCAAAAATTGATCACTTGGATAACCTTCAATATTAAACTCAGCCGTAGGAAAATTGTTCTTTATTAAACAGTATATATCTGACAAATCCGCAAAACGAATATGCCTTTCATCAGGGCGTGGATGAACCGTCAAACCTGCTGCTCCAGCAGCAAGCGCTATATGCCCAATATTTGTTATACTTGGCCACGGAAGATTACGTCGATTACGCAAAACAGCAACAGCATTAAGATTAACCGAAAGTTTTACCGCCATGCCCATTTCCATTTTTTTATAGTGTGTAACAAGATAGAAAAAAGGCATTTTCTATCTGAAACTGGGATGATACACACATTTTCTCTATCGAACAATCGTTAAATGCTCTGCTGCGCGGGTAATTCCCGTATAAAGCCAGCATGCATACATATCACGAAATGCAAAACTTTCATCAAACAAAACGACGTTATTCCATTGAGAACCTTGCGCCTTATGAACCGTTAATGCATACCCATAATCAAAATCATCATATCGCTTTTTTAATTGCCATGAAATTTCTTGATCAGGGTTTTCAAACGCTGCTTTTAAAAGTTTAATCTTTGCTACCCCACGCTCACTTTCTTCTGGTTTCACAAGAAGATTAATACTTGGTTTAACGGTCTCCTTCTGTGAAGTCATCACCTTCCATAAAGAGCCATTCAACAAACCTTTAATGGGATCATTTCGCAAACACACCAGCTTATCTCCCGCTTGCGGATAATCTGCTGTAAATCCCTTTAACACACGCAAACGCTGATTATAAAGGTGGCGTGTACGATTAACCCCTACCAAGACCTGATCAGCATCCAAAACCAATTGTTGATTGACCTCTTTACGTGTAACAACGCGCGCTTCTCCATAGTCACCATAAGCAATATCGCGTCCTTCGCGCACGTCCATAGCAAGACGTATAATCGGATTATCTCGCGCTTGCCGATGAATTTCTGAAAGAAGAAAATCTGGTTCTCCATTAGAAAAAAAGCCTCCACCAGATATAGGAGGCAATTGACCTGGATCACCAAGAACAAGAATTGGCGTTCGAAAACTCATTAAATCACGCGCCAATTTTTCATCGACCATCGAGCATTCATCAACAATAATGAGTTTAGCTTGTGCAGCAGCACTTCTTCGATTTAACGTAAATGTTGGAGCAATAGACTTTTTTCCTGTTATTTCATCGGAAACTTCCTCTTCTCCACGTGGACAATAAATTAGCGAATGAATAGTACAAGCATTGCTTGCACCTTTAGAACGCAAAACCTGCGCCGCCTTCCCTGTAAAAGCAGCAAATTGAACAGAACCATCAACTGTCTCTGCAAAATAGCGTGCAAGCGTCGTCTTACCCGTTCCCGCATAGCCAAAAAGGCGAAAAAAAGGAGAACGCCCTTCCCTCAACCACGCGGCAACAGCCTTCAATGCATTATCCTGTTCCCGTGAAAACTGCATAGCTTACCAATATAAGTTTTGCATAAAAAGAGCAGTATTTTGAAAAAAACCGACTATTAAAAAAAACTTTTTTATTAAGAATTGCTGACACACACCCATCTAACAACTTTCGTAGCACAATTATCAATTATTTACCCATTACTTTTTCAAGATAGTGTAACAATCTAAATTTTATCTATACATCGATCTTCTTGGTAATACCTTATACTTATCGAATAAAATATCATTTTTTACAACAGTAACACCAACAATGGAATATGCATATCTTAAAGTTAAAATAACACCTAGTATACGCTTTTTATAACCAAAATTTAGAATGAGAAAAAGAGTATTGCCTTTGCAAAACCCTAGCTAGAAAAAATGTCCTTAACAGGATAAAAATAATGTAATTTTATGAATACTATTTTACACAAAAAATCAGCTTTCTTGCACATAAAAATAAAGTATATCCACTATTCTGAAATAATAATTAAATATATTAAAAACATTTTGGCAGAAATAAAAATAGCTCTCAACAAAACTACTTAATCCTATGATGATACACCTCTAAAGTTCCTATTTCCCTCTTATCATGATTTTAATAAATTTACTCTTCATGCTACAAATAACGCTTATATGAAGCACGCTTTATCTTGCACAAATATGGAGCTTTTTCTGTTTCAACAATAAAATATGGTTCGTAAATATGTCCTTCTTGATAGTCTATTATAAGAAAACTGGAACATGGTTTCAGTCCAGCGTAGCACTTCAGGTTCGTCCTCTAGAATATGAGAAAAGCGCAATTTTCCATCTATTGAGTCAAACTTTTTCTTTTTGTCGCAATGTTTTAAAGTTTATAAAAACTAACTGATTAATGCTATTCTTATTGCTATAAAATAACAATGAAATCAAGGGGGATTAATTTGTTAATAGGCTTGGCGTTATGCCAAAATATCAGCGGTAATATTGCTTTTTGTTTGTTTTAGAAATGAAATAATGAACTCAAATATTGATGAATGAAACAGGAGGTTTAAATTGAAAATATTAATTCCAGACGACTATCAAAAAGCCACCCTAACATTACAGTCTATTACAAAATTAATGAAATCACATGAAGTGCTGGTTATAAATAATTTAGCTAAAGAATGTGATCTAGAAGATAAGCTCAAAGGGATCGATATTCTTATCTTAATCAGAGAACGGACTATAGTTGATAGAGATCTTCTCCTGAAACTGCCAAATTTAAAATTAATCTGCCAAACAGGCCCTATAGGTTCACATATTGATATAGAAGCTTGTAGAGACTTGGGAATTGAAATATTAGACGGTGGTGGAGATCCAACTTCTGCTGCTGAATTTGCGTGGCTCTTAATTATGTCTGCGCGTAGAAAACTCTGTAAATCTGTATCTGATATAAAAAAAGGACGATGGCAAACAACATTTGGCAACCAAATGAAAGGAGCTACTCTTGGAATATTCGGGTTTGGGCGTATTGGTAAAATGGTTGCTCAATATGCTCAAGCTTTTGGCATGTCCATTTTGGTTTATGGGAGCGAGCGTTCAACGCAAGAAGCAAAAAATTTAGGTTATCATTTTACGCATTCAAAAGATGAATTTTTTACACGTCCTGACGTTATATCCGTCCATTTACGTTTAAGTGATAAAACCAGAGAAATCATAAAATTAGATGATCTATTGAGCATGAAACCTCATGCTATTTTTGTCAACACAGCGCGTTCAGCTTTGGTTGAAAAAGGGGCGATAGAAAAAATACTCAGTTTGGAAAATTCAACTTACTTTGCACTGGATGTTTATGACAGCGAGCCAGTATATGAGAGCAAATTATTGCAATCAGATAGAGTTCTTTGCACACCGCATCTGGGCTATGTGACTGAAGAAAGCTTTGAGAATTATTTTGAAAAAGCTTGCCAAAATATAGCTTCTTTTATGAAGAGCACTTAATGCCGGCTGAGCCAATGTTTGTAAAATTTATCTTATATCGCTAGCGTATCAAGTTTGCATTACACATAATAGCGTATTTCCTTAAATTAAGCATATTCCTTAGCTTTCATATTCATACCAATCATATTGACAGATTTTTTATGTAATCAGCATAAAATACCTCATTTATTGTTCCAAGCATTATTAAAAAAGGCTACTTCATTGGAATACACTTTAATTGGAGGGGGACTGAGTGAGCAATAATAAAATTATAGAAAAAAATTATTATAGATGGATTATATCGCTTGTTGCCACTATCGCTCAAGCATCAGCCTGCTTCTTTGTTCAAAGGATTGGTCCTTTAGCTGAATTTTTTAAGAATGATTTTTCGCTTAGCGACTCTCAGATAGGTTTACTGTCTTCATCAGCGCAGTTCCTACCTATTGGGTTACTTGTAGCAAGCTAATTACTAGACAAGTTTAACGAGCGCTATATTGTTGGAGTTGGCGCGGTCGGCGTTTCTTTCGCTCTTTTGTTGGGAGCAATTGCAGATAACTCTATTTCCCTTTTGGTCTGTTTACTAATTGTAGAGGGATTTTATAGTTCTGCTCAACCTGGTGGCGCTAAATCTGTTTCTTTATGGTTTCCACAATCGCAACGCGGATTTGCAATGGAAATAAGGCAAGCGGGGCTACCATTAGGTGGGGGGTATTAGCTGGGATAGTTCTTCCTACTAGTGCGTTTGTCTATGGCATACAAGGTGCGTTTTTAGTCGGTGCCATAGTTTCTTTTTTAGGGGGATGTATATTTATTATTTTTTATCACTCACCAGAAAAAATTGTAGCTATCGTTTCAGAAAGCAAAGCAAAAGTTTCGTTCTATGCAAATGTAAAGTCTCGTCTTGCGATGTTAACGGCACCGCATATGAAGAATATTATTTTCTCAGGCGTTTCACTTGTGATCGTTCCATATGTTTTAACCATTTTTATAACGATTTATTTTTATAGAATCTATCACCTGTCTTTAGCTAAAAGTGCTTATTTGTTTTTTGTTTCACAGGCTTCTGGTGCCTTAAGAAGAATTATTTTAGCAGCGTGGAGTGATCATTGTAGAAAAGGACGATTTTTTCCTGTCTTGTTTTGCATGATTGCAGTCGTTTTTGGATTTTTAATATTAATTTTGGGCATAAGTGGATCGATAATTTATTTAACTATTTTATCTGCTTGGTTAGTTTTTTGGAATGGGATGGTATGGCCCTTGGGTCGCCTATATTGTAGACTCTTCACCGAAAGAAAGCGTTGGCTTTTCTCTGGGTTTAGCAATGTCTATAAATCAAATCGCAATTATTACTGCTCCACCATTATTTGGATTAATCCAAGATTTTACAGACACTTATTTACTAACATGGCTGATTTTAATTATTGTTTTTTCACTTTTCTTAATAAGAAAGTAGGGAAAGATAATTGGGGAGGAAATTATAATGATCAATGAAAATACTTTTGAGTTGAGCTAAAAAATAGCATTTTCGCTGTTACCCCATAGAATATTGGCAATTCTGATGAATCAAAAGGTATCTATTACCCCTAAACCATATTTAATCTTTGAAAATCTTCCAATTGATAGACAAATTAATACGTCACCTAATCCTTATAATTTAGATGCGTCTTGTAAAAGTGGCTATATTAGCGAAAATTTAATTATGATGTTTTCTTTATTGATTGGAGAGCCTTATGCAATTAAGTTTAAAGGCGAACATATAGTAAATAACCTAGTTCCTTTAGAGGATAATAAAAAAGATTATACAGGATTAGGATCTGAAGTTGAGTTAGATTTTCATATAGAAAATGCTGCACTAAAATTTATAACCGGTTTAAATTTATCTCCTAAAGGGATCCTTTTATCTGGTGTTCACAATGATGTTGATGGTCCGTTAACGAGAATATCTGATGCACGTCTCGCTCTAAAACTTTTAAGTGAGGAGGATTTGAGGAACTTAAGGGATAATTTATATATAATTAATGTTCCCTATAGATGGAGAAGAAATGGAGTAACCTCTACAGGTAAAGTGCCCCTCGTTCAAGGGGACGGTGAATTCCCAGATATCAGCGCTGTTTTTTATCCAGGCATGTTAGAGCCACAGTCAAAAAAAGCCAAGGAAGCTTCAGATCATTTTAAGGCTGTATCTTTTGGAATTGATGTACAACAGGGAAGATTATTATACATTGATAATAGAATGGCTCTACACTCTAGAGATAAATTTTTTGGATCATTTGATAGTTATGAAAATCCAATGCGATAGATTCAAAGAGTGTTTGGTCTGCAGATTTATGGAATCATAGATATGTAGAACAAATAAAAGAAAGAGTATTTAATTTTCAATGTTAATGTCCTGATAATGATATAATGGTGAGTATTATTCTGGTTTATATATATTGACGATACATCTCATATGTATAGATTTTTCCCGCATAATCAGGTGAGGTTACTAGCTAATTATAAGCTATGGTGGCCAATTGATTTTCTATGGCTGCATTCGCTTTTTGTTATTTTCGCCATTCCTTTCAAGCCTCTAGGGGGATTTTCCTATCAAGCCCTTGAAAGAGCTATTTGGAGTAATTTCATAATGCAAAACCAAAACATAGTGACAAACTTTTCTATTGTTTTCACAAGTATAACGGTTTGCATGGTTGCACCCTTCAAGCATGGTGGCTTTTTTTCTTGCACGATGAAATCTTTCATATATGAGACAACATAATTAATTTATAACAGATAATTCAATGTATTATCTAAAAAATGCAACGATATAGCTATTAATGTGAACATATGAATTTAAAAAAAACAAACATCGCGTACAAATAAATTCAAACATAATTTGGCACACGACTTATAACATTTTTTAGATAAACAAATAATAATACACCCCATGTCTTTAAACACAGAATGAAAATAATAAAATGAGTTCTAAGAATAATAGAAACTCTCCACAAAGAAGAGACAGAGATGAAGCCTCCAAAGACTTCATCATCACCATCCTTCACCATTTTGTTAACATATTCATTTTATACAAGAATCTTTCCCTCGGAAGAAATAGCATTTGCAATAGCTTCTTCGCTTGCTTCATCGGGTAATAACATCTCATTATGGGCACATCCCGATGGGATCATAGGAAAACAGTTTTCTAAATGATAAACACGACAATCAAAAAGAACAGGCTTATCACAATCAATCATCTGCTGAATTTTATCATCAAGTTCATCGGGTTTTGAACAATGAATCCCTACCGCTCCATAAGCTTGTGCCAATTTCACAAAGTCAGGCATAGATTCCGTATAAGAATGAGAAAGACGATTACCATGCAGCAATTGCTGCCACTGGCGGACCATTCCCATATACTGATTATTTAAAATGAAAATTTTCACCGGTGTGTCATGCTGAATAGCTGTTGCAAGCTCTTGAATATTCATCTGAATGGAGGCATCACCAGAAATACATACAACAAGCGCATTAGGATGCGCTATTTGAACACCTATAGCAGCAGGTAAACCATACCCCATCGTTCCAAGACCACCAGAAGTCATCCAGTGTTTTGGTTCATCAAAATGATAATACTGCGCTGCCCACATCTGATGCTGCCCGACATCCGTTGTAATATAAGCATTCGCATCTTTGGTAAGAGCATAAAGTCGTTCAAGAGCATATTGCGGCATAATGACATCTTTTTTCTCCGCATATGCCAATGAATTACGAGCTTTCCAACGGTTAATTTGCATCCACCATATTTTACGACTTTCTTTATCGAACTTTGATTGATGCATATGCAAATTTTGCATTATATCTGCCAAAACACAAGCCACATCACCAATAATTGGAACTTCTGCTTTTACAATTTTATTGATAGAAGAAGGGTCAATATCAATATGAATAATACGCGCATGAGGTGCAAATGCATCAAGGCGCCCCGTGATACGATCATCAAATCGTGCTCCAACAGCTAACATGACATCACAATCATGCATGGCCATATTAGCCTCATAGGTTCCATGCATTCCAAGCATTCCAAGCCAATTTTTACCGGAAGCAGGATAAGCACCAAGTCCCATTAATGTTGAAGTAATCGGAAAATCCCCCAATTGAACCAAATTACGTAAAAGCTGTATAGCTTTCATCCCTGATGAAATAACACCACCACCAGAATAAATAATAGGACGTTTTGCCTCAACTAAAAGAGAAACGGCAGATTCAATAGCCTTAGTATTCCCTTTCAACGATGGAAAAGAATGTAAAGACTCCTGAACTTGAGGTGCTCTATAAAATCCTGAAGCAAATTGAACATCCTTAGGAATATCAATCAAAACCGGCCCAGGACGACCTGATTGAGCAAGAGAAAAAGCTTCATGAATAACAGCTGCAAGATCATTGACATTTTTAACCAGCCAATTATGCTTCGTACAAGGCTTTGTAATTCCAACTGTATCTGCCTCTTGAAAAGCATTTGTTCCAATCACCGTTGTTGACACCTGCCCAGAAAAACAAATAAGAGGTATCGAATCCATAAGAGCATCTTGCAAAGGTGTAACAGCATTCGTTGCCCCTGGACCAGAAGTCACAAGCATAACCCCTACCTTCCCTGTGCTACGTGCATAGCCTTCAGCCGCATGCCCTGCAGCTTGTTCATGACGCACCAAAATATGCTGGAGTGTATCTTGGTGATAAAGAACATCAAAAATAGGCAAAACAGCCCCACCAGGATAACCAAAAATATGTTCAACGCCTTGATCTATAAGAGCTTGAACCACTATTTCAGCGCCCGACATTATTTTTCCATCTGCACTCTCTTGCTTTCTTGGATCATTTCTCATTTTTCCCACTCACCTACTTTATAGGACAATAAAAAAAGCCCCTAACGGAGCCCATAAAAAAAGCCCCCAAAGGAGCCTATTACACAACACATACTGTATGATTACCCCCATTATTCCAACGTATAAAATATATAAAAAATTCCTTGTAGAAAGATTTTTAATTCCATTGATACCATTCGTCAATAAAAAATTATATTTTCTAAAAAATTTCTTTTTCACGAATTATCTTTTATCTTTCGATAAGTTTTTTTGCAAAGCTATAACTCTTTTATCAAAAAGTAAGCATCCATTCTTCATCAAATTGATTACGAAACCATGTCATTTGTCTTTTTGCATATCTCCTCGTTTGTATTTTTACCGCTTCAAGAGCATTCTCAAAGCTTCTATATCCATCCAAATAAGCCATAAATTCAGGTACACCAATAGCCTTCATTGCTGGTAATGAAGGGGAAAGTTTAAGTTTTTTCATAGCCACCACTTCTTCTAAAGCTCCTCTTTCAATCATAGAATCCAAGCGTTTATGAATACGTTCATAAAGCAGAGGACGTGGTGGCATGAGAAGAATTTTTTCGGTCAAATTCGGCGCAATGATAGGTGTTGTTTTTTGTTTCTGCCACCAACTGAGCGTCTTACCGGTTGCATCATAAACTTCCAAAGCACGGACAATACGCTGTCTATCGTGCGAAGAAATTTTTTCAGCAACATCAGCATCAATCTGTAACAACTGGCCATAAAGACTTTCAGGTCCTTCTTGATCAAGCAGCAGACGCCATTTCTGCCGCACAACATCTGGAACATGAGGAATTTCCGCAATCCCTTCCAAAAGAGCACGAAAATAAAGTCCTGTTCCGCCAACAAAAATAACTGATCTCAAAGAAAAAGTAGCCAATAGCTTCTCAACATCACACAACCATTGCCCTACTGAGTAATTCAACGTAGGACTCACATGACCATAAAGATAATGGGGAACAATCGCAGTATCAGCCTCTCTCGGCCGTGCTGTTAAAATATTTAAAACATCATAAACCTGCATTGAATCAGTATTAATAATGAGAGCATTTTTTTCTTTAGCCATTTGCAAGGCAAGTTCTGACTTCCCACTTGCCGTTGGCCCCGCTATTAATGTAACTGTTCTCTGTGTCATGAATAGCAATTTCTCCCAATCAATAACTTATTGCAACATGCAGCCCCCCCAAAGCCACTGTATTTTCTCTCCATGATCATAGAGTAAATACTTCAAACAAAAATACGAACACAAATTCTCTTTAATACAAAGAAAATCCTATGAAACTTATAAAAAAGAAAAAATGGACTTAATAACAACACCAAAGGAATTTCCAAGCATTTTTTGCTATCATAATTCAATAACAAACCACAGCTATAATAATTCTGTCCGTTAATGCCATTAAAAACATACTCTTTGTCATCATTTATGAAAATAATACTGAGTTTAATCTATACAATCAAATAGCTTTATTTTTTCCTATAAAAATAGCATGCTACGCCGGTTTATAATCAGAGCCTTATAAAGCATCATATCAATACTATTTACTTGCGCATCACAAGCAGAGATAAAAATGGACTTAAGAAAGGTGTACCAATATCTCTTATGCAGCATTTCAAAGTCTAGGCTGTTACAATATTGATAACTGAAAAATACTATGATGGCACCAATTTATACTTTATATCCAGCATAAAGATATAATGATTTCCTATAGATTTTATATTGCACACCCCATGCTCTCTATCGTGAAATGAGCTTGAGAAACATTGAACATCACATGCCTGACTTGCAAAAGACCCCATAGACTAAAGCTGCTAAAAAACAAAAAATAATTTTTCAAACATCAATCCATTAAAATCGTTACGAACCGTAACTCTCCATCTGGACGCGCAACAATAAAGAGAGCATTTTTTCGTCCAGCTTCACGTAATTTATGAATACGTCTCTTAGCCTCATCAATTGTTGTGATAGAACTCTGATTGATATCAACTATCACTTCACCAACGCGAATACGCTTTTTATCCGCTGCACTATTTTGTGCAACAGCTGTCACCACTAGTCCTCGAAGTTTATCTGAAATTGAATAACGATGACGCAAATCCTCTGTCAGTTCAGATAACGTCATGCCCATAAATTGCATTGTCACGTTTTTCGACAGATCTTGATTTTTTTTATCATCAACTTCTTCTGTATCTTCATTTGGATCTGTTTCAATCAAACGTCCAAGCTTAACTTTTACTGTTTCTTCTTGCCCATTGCGTAAAACAGTAACGTCCACCACTTTTCCTTCTGAACTTTCTGCAACTAAACGCGGCAAATCACGTGCATGCTTAATTTTGGAATTACCAAAGGAAAGAATAATATCTCCAGTTTGTAACTGGCTATTATCTACATTATTTTCTTTCGTCTGTTCTATTTTACCAGCCACCAATGCTCCCACAGCATTGTCCAATTTTAAACTTTTTGCAATATCCTCTGTTACCGGCTGAATACGAATAGCCAACCAACCACGCCTTATTTCTCCAAAATCACGCAATTGATTAATAACAGAAAGAGCCATATCCGATGGAATAGCAAATCCAATACCGATAGATCCTCCCGAAGGTGAAACAATTGCTGTATTAATGCCAATGACTTCACCATTTCTATCAAATAACGGACCACCAGAATTGCCACGATTAATTGCTGCATCTGTTTGAATAAAATTATCATAGGGACCAGCATTAAGATCACGGTTACGTGCAGAAATAATGCCAACTGTTACACTTCCACCAAAACCATAAGGATTTCCAATAGCCATAACCCAATCACCAATACGTGCCTTTTCTGAATCACCAAAACGCACAGCTTTTAATTTTTTACTTCCTGCATCGACTTGAAGCAACGCCAAATCAGTTTTGCTATCCTTTCCAAGAAGCTTTGCCTTTAGTTTTGTACCATCCGTAAAATTAACTTCAATATCATCAGCATCAACGATAACATGATAATTTGTAACAATAATCCCTTTTTGCGCATCAATCACAAAACCAGACCCTAAAGAACGCACCTTTTGAAATTGACTATCTTTTTGACCATCTTTAGGTGTAAAGAAATCACTAAAATATTCCTCCAACAATGAATCTTTTGGGATAATGGGTACCGCAGTATTTTCATCCTGTTCTGTTCCTTCAACAGTCTGCGCCGTGGAAATATTCACAACTGTTTCCAAAAGCTCAGAAGCTAAATCAGGAATAGAAAGCAATGCCTTGCTTGTCTCGGCTCCCCAAGACAAACTCACTGATCCAGATAGAAACAAAGTCACACAAAAAACAACTCTTGTGATAAAAAACTTTAAAAACGTATTTTTACTCATGACACTTCTATCCATGACATGCCTTTAATCAAAGATGCAAAGAGCCCTACTAAATTTATCTACGTAAAACCAGCACGGCTCGATACTCTCTACCACTTTTACCATAAAAGAAAATGGTCACAGATCATTCTTTTCATGCAAAATCTCGTATCTGCAATCCATTATTTTATCTATTCTCTCCCGATTTTGGATCAGTTTTACTGAGGCCCGTATTCATTGTCGGTAAGAATGCTTTATTTGCCTGCGGCGGATTACGAAAATAGAAAAAGAAATCCTCATTTGGAGAAATCACCATCGGTGTTTTCTCTAAATTCTTGTATTGTTCCATCGCCAACCAAAAATCGTAAAAAGACGGATTAGCCTCCCTCGCATTCAATAAAAGACGAATACTTTCAGCTTGACCTTCACCACGGGTAATTTCAGCATCACGCTTTGCAGCTGCTACAATTTCTTCATATTCACGATTAGCTTCTGCCACAATACGATCTCGCTCCTGCTGACCACGAGCTCGGATATTTTCCGCAGCAGCTTCACGTTCAGCTGCCATTTGCCGATAGACATCTTCTGAAACAGCATCAGTCAAATCGGTTTTACGAATACGCACATCAACAATGGTAATACCCAACGAACCTGCATCTACAGAAAATTGCTTCTGTACTTCAGCCATCATCGCGCCTCGTTCATCCGATAAGGCTGCTTTAAATTCTCGCTTACCATAAACAGCACGCAAAGCGTCAATAAACCGTGGTGCAAGGTTTTCACGTGCCGCAATTTGTGGACGCCCAGAAGCAATGCGCTGTAAAAACAACTTAGGATCTGTAATACGGTAAATAAAGAACGCATCCACCTCATAATACGCACCACCACGAACCTGTACAGATTGTGTAGGAACATCGTAACGCAATAACCGATTATCAACAATGATCATCTTATCGATAAAGGGCGCCTTGAAATAGATTCCAGGATTAGATTCTACCTGAACAATTTGTCCAAAACGCTTAATTGCTACTTGTTGACGAGGATAGACGATAAAAACGGACATCCACAAAATCATCAAAACAAACACTATAGCACTAAAAACAAACAAAAAGCGAGATTGCTGCATAATTAATCTCCTCCAGCAATACGAGAATCTAAGAGTAACGCAGGACGCGCTGATGTTGCCTTTACTTTTTCTGATGACTTGCTACGCAACAATTCATTCAAAGGTAAATAAGGCACCGCTGGAGAATTTGCCTGATCAAGAACCAGCTTATTTGGTGAAGAAAGAATCCGCCCCATCGTCTCCATATAGAGACGGTAGCGCGCAGCTTCTGGTGAAATCGCAGCCTCTCGAGCTATTGCCTGAAAACGTTCAGCACGCCCTGTTGCCTCTTCAACCATTTGTGCCTTTTCACCTTTTGCGATTTCCCGTGTGCGTGAAGCTTCACCATTTGCTAAACCAATTTTCGTAAAACGCACACGATTCCCCTCTTCAATCATTCTTCCACGTTCCTGCTCCGCCTGCTGAACAGAATTAAACGCAGCAGCAACCTTTGTTGGAGGAGCAGCTTCACTGATAGACACACGGCTTATTTCGACACCAAGTTGATATTTATCCACAGTCAACTGGATAATCTTTCTAACGTCATTAGCAACTTCTTCTTTCTTGTCACGTAAAACATCATCAACCGGCCGCGAACCAATGACCTCACGCATTGCACTCTCAGCAACTTGGCGGACAGTTCCCTCTTGATCATTCACATTGAATAAAAACTGACTAGGATATGAAATCCGATAGTAAACAGAAAAATTAACATTAACGATATTCTGATCACTCGAAAGCATTAAACCATCACTTTGTTGCGCTTGACCAGGCTTTCCACCAATCGCGATTGTTTTTTCCGTTAAAGGTACTTTCATATAGGTCTCAATTGGCCAAAAATGAAAATGCAAGCCATCACCAATAATGCCTTCTTTAGGGATGCCAAAGCGCAGCTCTACCGCTTGTTCATTTTGCTGAACAATATAAATTGACTGGTATAACCAAAAAAACGCAATAAGCAGAAGGAACAAAACAGAAAGACTACTTCTCCCAAATTGTTTAAACTGATCCTGCCCTTTGCGCAAAATATCATTAAGATTAGGACCATTTTCGCTACCATGATTGCCACCAGAACCAAAGATATTCTTAGCTGGTGTTTTTTTTTCACCACTGTTTTTATCGCCACTCCACGGGCCACCACCATTTTGATTTGTCCAGGGCATTATCACCTCTTTAACTGATTACCACTACTCGAACACCAACCATTTGCTTGATCTTATAGGGTGCCTATTACCTCATTATAATACAACTGATAACCCCTTCCACTTCATATTACAAAAATTATTTCCGCTCATAAACAACAAAACGTGTCGGATGACTATCTTTATCCCCTTTTGGAATATCTTGTGTTTGCACAATAGTCCACTTTTCTTTATCAAAAACAGGAAAAAAACTATCACCTTCTATAGAGGCTAAAACTTCTGTAAGGAATATTTTATCAGCCATAGGCAATCCTTGTTGAAAAATTTCCCCTCCCCCAATAATAAAAATTTCCTTTACATTATTTTGAGAAGCAACGCTTGTTGCAAGAGAGCAAGCTTGCGATAAAGAGTGAGCAACAACAGCCCCTTCAGCGTTGAAGGTACAATCACGCGTAATGACGATATTTGTACGCCCTGGTAAAGGGCGCCCAAGAGAATCCCAAGTTTTTCTTCCCATAATAATGGGCTTACCCAATGTCAAAGCTTTAAAGCGTTGCAAATCCGTTGATAAATGCCAAGGCATGGCACCTTCACGACCGATAACACCATTTTCTGCAACCGCAGCAATGAAACAAATGGAAATCATCATATTGCTACCGGCGCCTTAATATGGGATTGTGCTTCATAATTAAGCAATTCAAAATCCTCAAATTGAAAAGAAAAAAGATCTGTTACCGCTGGATTTATGCGCATACATGGCAAAGCATTTGGTCTACGAGACAATTGATATTTTGCCTGTTCAAAATGATTAGAATAAAGATGAGCATCCCCCAGAGTATGAATAAAGTCGCCTACTTTAAGACCGCTTACTTGCGCAATCATCATCGTTAACAGTGCGTAGGATGCAATATTAAATGGAACACCTAAGAAAATATCCGCCGAACGCTGATAAAGCTGACAGGACAATTTTCCCTCCGCAATGTAAAATTGAAAAAGACAATGGCACGGAGGTAAAGCCATTTCTTCTATTAATGCAGGATTCCAAGCTGATACAATCAAGCGACGAGAATCTGGCATTTCCTTAATCATTGTTAAAAGATTACTAATTTGATCAATATGGCGCCCATCAGGAGCAGGCCAAGAACGCCACTGATAACCATAAACAGGACCAAGATCTCCTTTTTCATCAGCCCACTCGTCCCAAATTGATACACCATGCTCTTTCAACCATGCAATATTTGTATCACCTTTAAGAAACCACAAAAGCTCGTAAATAATTGAACGTAAATGTAGTTTTTTTGTTGTCAACAATGGAAATCCTGCTTGTAAATCAAAGCGCATCTGATACCCAAAGATAGATCGCGTTCCAACGCCCGTCCGATCTGTACGATCAATACCCTGATTTAAAACGTGGGATAAAAGAGCCAGATATAATTTCATGAGGGTTATTATGTCCGATTCTCCTCATTATAGAAAATAAAAACTGTAAAATTCGTACAAACATAATTCAAATCTTTATCCGAAAACATCTTACACAAGAAATTATCGTGATCTGACTAAAATTTTTATGCAAAAGATAAAATACTATAGACAGCTTCTGAAGAAAAGAACATAGAGTGATAATGAACAAAAATGGTGAACGTGAAATGAAGGGATTGACTATGGAAAAACAAGAATCTTTAGCATCACATGATACGCAAAAACGTATCTGGGCTATTGTATCCAGTGCATCAGGTAATCTAGTAGAATGGTATGATTTTTATGTTTATTCTTTTACATCCATTTACTTTGCATCACAATTTTTTCCCTCAGATGGCGATGTCGTTGCACAACTTTTAAAGGCCGCTGGTGTCTTTGCTATTGGTTTTCTTATGCGCCCAATCGGCGGATGGCTCTTTGGCTTCATTGCTGACCGCTATGGACGTAAACGCTCAATGCTTATTTCTGTTGGTATGATGTGTGGTGGTTCTTTCTTAATCGCCATACTTCCTACTTATGAAACTATTGGAATGGCAGCAGCAATTCTTTTACTTTTACTCCGAATGCTTCAAGGACTTTCTGTCGGGGGTGAATATGGTACGACAGCCACTTATATGAGTGAAGTGGCACTCAAAAACCGCCGTGGATTTTTTAGCTCTTTTCAATATACCACACTGATTGGTGGACAACTTCTAGCCAGCCTGGTTATATTCATTCTAGCACTTTATCTCACAGAGGATCAACTAAAAGCATGGGGATGGCGTATTCCATTTGCCATTGGGGGCCTAGGAGCAGTTGTTGCAATTTACCTCCGTCGTACACTTCATGAAACAACCACAGAAGAAAATCGTTCTAAAAAGCAAGCTGGTAGTCTTTTAGAGCTTCTACGCAATCACAGGAAAGCTTTTTTTCTAGTTGTTGGCTTTACAGCTGGGGGATCGCTCACATTTTATACCTATACAACTTATATGCAAAAATATCTGATCACAACCACCGGCTTTGATAAACATACTGCAACAACAATCATGACTGCTGCGCTCTTTGTTTTCATGTTACTTCAACCTGCATTTGGTTTTATGGCTGATAAAATTGGAACAAGAACTTCACTGCTTATTTGGAGTGTTTTATCTATTATCTTTACGATTCCTGGACTTCATGTAATTGGTAACACTAATGAAACATGGATTGCTCTATCAGTCATTATTGGAATGCTATGCATTATGAGCTTTTATACATCCATCTCTGGTATTGTAAAGTCAGAAATGTTTCCCGCTTCAGTGCGAGCAACAGGTGTTGGATTCTCTTATGCTATTGCCAATGCAGTGTTTGGCGGCTCTGCTGAATACGTAGCGCTTGAATTAAAAGACCTTGGATACGAATCTGTCTTCTATTTTTATATAACCGGCATGATGATTATTGCATTCATTGCGGTTCTCTTGATGCCCGATGCGCGCAAAAAAGGATATTTACAAGGAGACGATATTCATTAACTTTTGATGTTAACAAAAAAGCCCAGTATTCTGGGCTTTTTGTAATTCTTTCCCATAGAAGCTTAAAGCGCACGATTTTTTATCTCTTCAAACACCTAAAGAAGAAATTTTCTCTCCTGCATATACTGCTTATAAAAATAAACAGCTGCATATTATTATGAATAAATGCTTCTTTTGCTGAAGATAAAAAATTTTTGATTTATTTTAATACCCCCCATTCCCACTCAAAATCGAAGAAAAGTGATTATCTTTCAAGAAATTTTATCAATAATAAAGATTCCACTCATGATTTTGTTTAATACGTTCTTAATGGTACCCCTCATGAAACACAAATCCTTTCATGAAAAGTAGAAAATACAATTATATTATGAATTCGCACACTTTTTTGAGAAACATTTCTCAATATACCCAACTCCATTTCACAACGGCACCCGTGAATGACATAACGTAAAAGCCCCGTAAAATATAAACATGGGCATCACTCTCTTTACACTTAATAAAAGTGCAAGCCGCTATTATTATACTATTGACGAACTCTTAATATTGTACTCCCCCTTAACACTTAAGATCATTTCTAAAAAGTATTTTAACTGATACACCAACCTCGCATGCAATAGTCAATAACATCATTTTACGAAACAGCATCAAGCATATAAACTAAACAGTATCATATCTTCATAAATACTCTGCATATGCAAATAATTCACAATCAAACAAAAAACAATATTTCCTTAAGGATAGATTTACGCAATATAACAACACCATGAGCCCAAAACAGCACTGATAGATCTAGAAAAAATCTTTATGTTTCCCTAAAAATTTATCATGATACAATGGCGTTTTTATAATGCACATCGTAAATAGCTTTAAAAAGAAAAAAAATTATAAATCTAAAAGGGGAATATTTCATGAATAACCAAACAATTTTAGATCCGCATGATACAAGGAAACGTATTTTTGCTATCATATCGAGTGCATCAGGTAATCTGGTAGAATGGTATGATTTTTATGCTTACTCCTTTGCATCGGTTTATTTCGCTTCACAGTTTTTTCCTAAAGATGAGGATATCGTTACACAACTGTTAAAAACTGCAGGAATCTTTTTTATTGGCTTTCTTATGCGTCCAATTGGAGCATGGCTCTTTGGCTTCATTGCTGACCGCTATGGACGTAAACGCTCAATGCTTATTTCTGTTTTTATGATGTGTGGAGGCTCTTTTCTCATTGCCATACTTCCCACCTATGAAACCTTGGGAATAACAGCAGCATTCCTTCTCCTTTTAGTTCGTATGTTTCAAGGACTTTCCGTTGGCGGTGAATATGGTACAGCAGCAACATATATGAGCGAAATTGCGCCCAAAAACCGTCGAGGTCTCTTTGCTTCTTTTCAATATGCAACAACGATCTCAGGTCAACTTCTGGCAAGTTTTATAATATTTATTTTAGCCATTTACCTTAACGAGGATCAATTAAAAGCGTGGGGATGGCGTATTCCCTTTGTCATTGGTGGTTTTGGAGCAATCGTTGCAATTTATCTGCGTAGTTTTCTCCATGAAACAACAACCCTCAAAAGCCGCTCTGCAAAACATACTGGTAGCCTTAAAGAGCTTTTTCGTAATCATAAAAAAGCGTTCTTTTTGGTTGTTGGTTTTACAGCTGGCGGATCACTCACATTTTATACATACACCACTTATATGCAAAAATATCTGATAACAACTACTGGCTTTGATAAACAAACAGCAACAACGATAATGACCGCCGCCCTCTTTATTTTTGTGTTACTCCAACCTCTTTTTGGTTCCCTAGCCGATAAAATTGGAGCAAGGATTTCACTCATCAGTTGGGGTGTATTATCCATTATCTGCACCATTCCTGTACTTAAAATGATCGGTAATGCCCATAATCCATGGACAGCACTCTTAATCATTATTGGAATACTCTGTGTTATGAGTTTTTATACGTCCATTGCTGGTATTATAAAAGCAGAATTATTCCCTGCTTCAATCCGAGCAATTGGTGTTGGATTTGCTTTTGCCATTGGCAATGCACTGTTTGGTGGTTCTGCTGAATATGTAGCGCTTGGATTAAAAAATATGGGACACGAATCTGTTTTCTTTTATTACATAGTTGGTATGATGATCATTGCACTCATCTCTATTCTCCTTATGCCCGATATTGATAAAGGGGGCTATCTCGATCAAGACGATAAACTTCATTAAATTCATTTCCTGAATAAAAAAGCCCAACTCTTGGGCTTTTTTTGATCTCTTCTCCACCCTAGTAAAGAACGAAAACCCGCCCCGCATTCGTCTTACAAACAACTCAGTTTCTCTTAAATTATCTATAGTTACTACCCTCTTTATGTAATTTACTTGATAAGATTCTATGGGCAAGCCCTACCCTAAATACTTATCATGTATATCTGAAAAACACCTCATACGGAAAACCTTATCTGAATCCTTCCCCCCCCTAAAAAATAATGTATTATGGCGCAAAACGATAAGTAAGGACTTAAAAGTCCCATTTTATACTATTTAACCCTTATGAAATAACTTAATTTTTGCTATTACTTCTTGTAAAATCCATATATTTTATGACATCAAATTATCATTCAAATAATTAATATAGTATTATTATCATAAGGTTTGAAGATATACTTATATAATTTTCAATGTATATTTGTCATATAAACACAATTAAAATTAATATGATAATTTTTTCTAATAAAAAAGTAAAACTCTTAAAAACAATAACAATATAACTCCAATAAATCATCTTAAAGAATTTCTCTAAGAAATTATCATGATACAATTGGATTTTTCTGGAAATCATAAAAAATTATGTTTAGAAATTATATTTAGAAATAAATATATGGACTATAAATCCAAAAGGGGAACAATTCATGGAAAATGAAACAATTTCAGCATCACAGGATGCAAGAAAACGTGTTTTTGCTATTATAGCAAGCGCATCAGGAAATCTCGTAGAGTGGTATGATTTTTACGTTTACTCATTTGCATCAATTTATTTTGCATCACAATTCTTTCCCTCCGATGGTGATACGATTACGCCACTGTTAAAAACCGCGGGTGTGTTTTTTATTGGCTTTCTTATGCGCCCTATTGGAGCTTGGTTTTTAGGATTTATCGCCGATCGTTATGGACGTAAACGCTCGATGCTTATATCCATTTTTATGATGTGTGGTGGCTCTTTTTTCATCGCCATACTTCCCACCTATGAAACCTTAGGAATAACATCAGCAATCCTTTTACTTTTAGCTCGGATGATGCAAGGACTTTCAGCAGGTGGTGAATATGGTACAGCAGCCACTTATATGAGCGAAGTTGCTCTCAAAAAACATCGAGGGCTTTTTGCTTCTTTCCAATCAGCCACCCTTATTACAGGTCAACTTCTTGCCAGCTTCATTATATTTATTCTAGCATCTTATCTCTCTGAAGATCAGTTAAAAGCATGGGGATGGCGCATTCCTTTTGTGATTGGTGGTTTCGGGGCAGTGATTGCGATTTATCTGCGTCGTTCTCTCCACGAAACAACCACGAAAGAAAGCCGCTCTCACAAACACTCTGGCAGTCTTAAGGAACTTCTCACCAAGCATACAAAAGCCGTTGTCGTAATTGCATGCTTTGCATCAGGAGGATCACTCACATTTTACACCTTTACGACTTATATGCAAAAATATCTGATCACAACCACCGGCTTTGATAAACATACCGCAACAACGATTATGACAGCTGTACTATTTATTTTCATCCTATTCCAACCCATAGCTGGTATCATAGCCGATAAAATTGGAACAAAAACTTTACTTATCATTTGGAGTATACTCTCTGTCATCTTTACATTTCCTGGACTCTGGATAATCGGTAATACGCATAGTCTATGGGTTGCCTTATCGGTCATTATTGGCTTGCTCTTCATTATGAGCATGTATACATCCATCTCTGGTGTCGTAAAATCAGCAATGTTTCCCTCTTCAATACGTGGATTAGGCGTTAGTATCTCTCATGCCATTGGTAACGCTTTATTTGGTGGTTCTGCTGAATACGTTGCGCTTGGATTAAAAAAGTACGGTCATGAATCACTCTTTTATTTTTATATAACCGTCGTGATGATCATGGCATTCATTGCTCTTCTCTTTGTCCCGAGTATGCGTAAAGGGGGATACCTCCAAGAAGATGAAAAACATTAACCCTTTTTATAAACGAAAAAAGCCCAAGAGATTGGGCTTTTTTATCATTATCGCAAATTTAATATTGTTTAAATCTTATGAAGTGCATTAAGGTGCTTAGCAACTAAATAATAAAAAGTCATACGACTTTTTCTACGCTCTCCAGACATCATCTCAGCCACTTTTGAAACAGCCATTTTAGCACTCTGTTCATCAGCTTCTAAAACATCTTGAACCCATTTTTCAACACGTTCTAACTCTTTTGGATCTGTTGTAGCAACAAGCGCTGCATCCTGTTTTTTCATCACCAAAGCTAAACGATGGCTAAGTCGTTCTACTGCTGCTTCATCAGGATTTGGATCATATAGTTTAATATCTGCTAAATTATTTGTCATTTTTCATCATCTCCTCTCCAAAAACGAGCGGCCTATACTTTAAAACCGCATCATATAGCTCCATAAATAACTAGAGGATTAAAAATATTAACAACCCCCCTTTTCCTGAGACCATTCTTCATCTATATTTAAGAGGCTGGCTTACCAGCTATGGTAATAAATGGACGGTGAAATAAACCTATTGGACCCGGGGGCGGTACCCGGCGCCTCCACCAAAATATAAGAAACCAAAATTATATTTTGCTGGGGGCGAAATAGGATCGACAAGGGTGTAAAGATCGCTCTTTTACTCGGCATTGTACCACCGTTATCGGGCTAAATGAGTAGTTGCAAATGACAACTATGCGGAAGCACGTCTCGCCGCTTAAAGTGGTGTGAATGTTTCAACTTGACTCTTAAATCGTCGCAGGTTTAAGCGGGGTTCGAAGGCACCTGGCAACAGAAGCCTTCACTTTTTTTAAATGTTATTGATTGATCTTTCAGGCATTATCAGACATTATTTATCTTAGAGTTTCGTGTTTTTTCAATTCATTGAGGTGCATCGTAGATAAAATATTGCTAGTTTTAAAATACATTTCTATTACACAACATCAATATGACCCATTCTGCTACGTGAAATAAAAGGAATAAACTTCGATGGTTAAAGATCAAATCCGTTACGATATTCTCGTTCAGGATGCGCTTCGTGGAGTTATCCGTAAAGTTTTATCGGAAGTTTCTAAAGCTGGTCTTCCGGGAAATCATCATTTTTTTATAACTTTTTTGACGAATTCCCCAGGCGTTAAAATTTCTTCTCGGCTAAAAAATCGCTATCCTGAGCAAATGACAATCGTCTTGCAACATCAGTTTAGAGATCTCAGTGTTTCAGAAACAGCCTTCGAAGTAACCCTCTCTTTCAGGGAAATAACAGAAAAACTGGTGATTCCTTTTACTTCCATTCAGGTCTTTTATGATCCTGTAGCAGCATTTGAAGCAGCATTTGACCTGCCCTCAAGTCTTACCTCTGGAGAAAGTGAAAATTCAGAAAACACCTTACCTGCACCCATTACTCTATCAAACAAACAAAAAAAAGAAAATACGCTCACAGAAGAACAAAATCTCAGTACCAATAAAGAACCTTCAAATAACGATACAAAACAAAGTGCTGATGTTGTCTCTTTAGATTCTTTTCGGAAAAAATAAACTTTCTCATGCCTGAATTAATTAACCTTCGCCAATTTCGAAAACAAAAAAAGCGTACAGAGAAAGCTCTTCATGCTGAGCAAAATCGTTATCGTTTTGGACGAACAAAAACTAAAAAACTTTTTGAGCAACAAAAATCTTTAAAAACGCAAAAATTTCTTGATCAAAATCGTTTACGAAATGACGAATAAAGGTAGAAAAATGCACGAAAATAATTCTATCGATTGGTCAAAAGTCATTCCACGAAAGATATCTGTTCGCGTTGATGGACACGCAACAAGCGTTTCTTTAGAACCACCATTTTTAGATATTCTAAAAGATATAGCCCGCAAAAAAGGACAATCTTTAGCCTTTATTATTACCGATATTGATAGCAAAAGACCACAACAAGTAAATCTTTCGGCCTCGTTACGCGTTTATGCCCTTCAAAGCGTTCTCACCCAACGCCTTTAATGTTTGTGCTTATTTTTTTACGTTCTCTTTCTGTCTGTTCAACTGAAACTGTTGTGACTTTTTAAGAGAAGTTTTTTTAATCTAGAACTTCAATGAAAAAAAGACTACAAAAGAGATACAATGAGTAATTTTTCTGATCACACCATACCTTTCTTTGAAGAAGATTCCCCTCCAGACCATGATAAGGAAAATTCTGGGTTTTCTTCCCCTGTCCTAAAAGAAAAAAAATCATATAATACAAACTATTTAGAACAGCTCAATCCAGAACAGCAACAAGCTGTTATGAATACTGAGGGGCCTCTTTTAGTTCTTGCAGGTGCTGGTACTGGAAAAACACGCGTTTTAACAACCCGTATTTCTCACATTCTGCGCTCTGGACTCGCCTCACCTCAACAAATACTTGCTGTCACTTTCACCAACAAAGCAGCCCGTGAAATGAAAACACGTATTGGTGAACTTATTGGAGAAGTTGTTGAAGGTATGCCTTGGCTTGGAACCTTTCATTCCACTGGAGCTAAAATTTTACGCCGTCACGCAGAGCTTGTTGATTTAAAAAGAAACTTTACAATTCTCGATAGCGATGATGTTCTTCGACTTTTAAAACAACTTATTCAAGCTGAAGGATTAGACGATAAGCGTTGGCCCGCACGAAACCTTGCCATGATGATTGATTCTTGGAAAAATCAAGGACTTTCACCAACATATATCTCAAAAAGTGATGCTCATTCCTTTGGTAACGGCATGGGACGTGAACTTTATCACAGTTATCAAAATCGATTAAAAGATCTTAATGCTTGTGATTTTGGTGACCTTCTACTTCATTCTATCTCTATCTTCCAACATAATCCAGATATTCTTCGCGAATATCATTCTCAATTTCGTTATATTCTTGTCGATGAATATCAGGATACAAATACAGCACAGTACCTTTGGCTTCGCCTTTTGGCCCAACATCCTCAAGGTCAACATGTTAATCTTTGTTGTGTTGGCGATGATGATCAATCCATTTATGGATGGCGTGGTGCAAAAGTCGAAAACATATTACGTTTTGAAAAAGATTTTCCTTCTGCTAAAATTATTCGTCTAGAACGCAATTATCGCTCAACATCCCATATTCTTAAAACCGCCTCCCATCTCATTGCTCATAACGAAGAAAGACTGGGAAAAGTCCTTTTTTCTGCTCAAATAAAGAGTGAGGAAGAAAAGGTAAAAATTCATTCAGCATGGGATTCGGCAGAAGAAGCACGAGCAATCGGAGAAGAGATCGAACGCGCACAACAAACCGGTCATGCATTAAATCATATGGCTATATTGGTACGCGCATCATTTCAAATGCGTGAATTTGAAGATCGCTTTGTAACACTTGGCCTTAATTATCGCGTCATTGGTGGTCCTCGTTTTTATGAGCGAATGGAAATACGTGATGCCATGGCTTATTTACGCGTTGTTGTCCAACCTACTGATGATTTAGCTTTTGAGCGTGTTATTAATACACCAAAACGCGGCATAGGAGATGCAACCCTGCGCATTCTTTATGAGAGTGCACGTGCACGTGCTGTTCCTCTCTTTTCTGCTGCCGCAGACATCATTGAAACAGATGAATTAAAGCCTAAGGCACGCAGTGCGTTACGAATCCTTATTGAAAACTTCCGCCGCTGGCAAAATATGCTTCAAGACACTCCTCATAGAGAACTTGCCGAGATCATCCTTGATGATTCTGGTTATACAAACATGTGGTTAGAAGATCGCTCACCAGAGGCTCCTACAAGACTAGAAAATCTTAAAGAAATGATTCGTTCCATGGAACAATTTGAAAATCTTCAAAGTTTTTTGGAACATGTTGCACTCGTTATGGAAACGGAAAATAATGAAAATATGGATGCAGTCAACATCATGACCCTTCATTCAGCCAAAGGACTTGAATTTGAAACAGTTTTTCTTCCAGGTTGGGAAGAAGGACTCTTTCCCCACCAGCGCTCATTAGATGAAGGTGGACGTTCAGGATTAGAAGAAGAACGGCGTCTTGCTTACGTAGGTCTAACAAGAGCAAAAAAACATTTGCATATATGGTTTGTATCGAATCGAAGAATTCATGGACTTTGGCAACCTGCTCTCCCCTCCCGTTTTTTAGATGAATTACCAGCAGAACATATAGAAGTTGTAGAAATGGAAACATCCTATGGTGGTTATGGAAAATCTTCCTTTCAACATCACGATTCCTTTTATAATGACTATGCAACACCAAGACAAAAGCGTGCACAAAAAAACAAAAATATTGAAGGGAAAGTTATCTCTCAATCACTCTCTCATGCACCATCAGATTTTTCTGTCAATGATCGGATTTTTCACATAAAATTTGGTTATGGTCATATTACAGCAATAGACGATCATAAATTGACAATAATGTTCGAAAAAGCCGGAGAAAAGCGTGTACTAGATAATTTTGTAAACAAAGCTTAATTACAAGCAAACCACGATCAGTTTTTTCAAGAAACCACTTTATTTTATTCTGAATGTCATTTCCATTTGCGAACAAAGGCTTCAATGGGCAAATTTTGCATATCAGGCAATGCGTTGTGAATTTTATCAAGCGGCCAATCCCACCAAGCCATATCTAAAAGGCATTCTATCACATGATTGGGAAAACGCATTCGCAACCGTTTAGCAGGCACCCCAACGACAATCGTATAAGGCAAAACATCTTTCGTTATAACAGCGTTCGCGCCAATGATAGCGCCATGACCAATTGTCACCCCAGGCATAATAACCGCACCATGTCCAATCCACACATCATGCCCAATAATAACACGTTTTGCACAACGCCTTTCACGAAAACCACTATCTAATGCCATATAACGAAAATATTCGTTTGGACGATAGGTTATTTTATGCGTTGAAACGCGCTCCATAGGATGCTCCAACGCATTCATTCGTACATGAGATGCAATAGAACAAAAACGCCCAATATCGCTATAAATAGCCTCACTGTTACGTTCTAAATAAGAAAAATCTCCAATGGTTACATCACGCAAAACTACCCGCTCATTAATTTCCACATAGCGCCCTAATTTACAACCATGCAGCTGTGCTGTCGTATGGATACGAGGTTTACTTTCATGAAATCGAAGATCGTTTTCAATATTCATTCTTACCTTCCATCAATTGCTTCATCAATAAATATGGAAAGACATACCAACCAAACCAATAAAATCAACCATGAAACAAACATTGCAAAACAAACCTGCCGATGTTACAATTTCTTGATCTATCTAAGAGAGTCAAACTATGAAAAATGTACTCCGCATTTTAGGGCTAACAGTTATATTTCTTACGGGGATTTTTATTTATGATGCATTTATAAATAAGCCTTTAGGTGATAACTTTACGCTCACTGATTCAAATGGAAAAACGATTACCGAAGCGGATATTCGAAGCCAGCCTTCAATAATTTTTTTCGGCTTCACTATGTGTCCTGAAATCTGCCCTACCACACTGATGAATCTTGATCGATGGCTTACAGCACTTGGACCTGAAGCTGATAAGTTAGGAGTATGGTTTGTGACTGTTGACCCCGAACGTGATACACCAGAAGTACTCCATAATTATCTCAGCAATTTTAACAATAAAATCGTTGGTATCAGTGGAGATCCTGATAAAGTTCATAAAATGGTCAATTCTTTCAACATCGTTGCTGAAAAAGTCCCTGAAACAGATGAAAGCTATACTTATAACCATACGGCAGCAATTTTTTTACTCAAAAAAGGTGGAAAATTAGCTGGCGTTATCCGTTATGACACGAAAGAAAGCGATAGCGAATTAAAAGATGAAATCGCCATTGAACGGCTAAAAAAACTCATATCAAACTAAAAAAGCCAATCAAAAGAAAGAACAGCATGTCGCAACAAATTCGCTTCTATTATACTGCTTTTAAAAGTGAAGCAGAGCAATTTTATACCCTTATAGAAAGAGCTTTTGATGAAGAAGGATATCCTCTTGCTCTTATAGAGATAGATGAACAAAATGCTATATATGAGCTTTCTCTATATGTTGATCAAGACAATCAAGAAGACGCATTGAAACGTTTTGCAAGCGTTCTTTCTATAGATTCTGATAAAATTAATATGGAAGTTTTACCCAATATTGATTGGGTACAAAAAAGTCTAGAAGGACTAAAACCTGTACATGCTGGTCCTTTTTTCCTTCATGGAAGTCACAACAGAAACGCCATTCCAGCTAATGTTCTCCCTATTGAAATTGAAGCAAATCAAGCCTTTGGAACAGGACATCATGGGACAACAGCTGGTTGTTTGGAAATGATTGCCAAAGTAATGAAACACGAAAATCCACAAAATGCCCTTGATCTTGGAACTGGTAGTGGAGTCTTAGCCATTGGCATAGCAATGCTCAAGCCCATTAGTATTCTCGCCTCCGATATTGATCCTATTGCTATTCAAGTTGCACAACATAATATCGAGCTTAATGGCGTAAAAGAGTATATTACAGCTGTTACAGCAACAAGTTTTACCCATGAACATATTACAACACGTGCGCCTTTTGATCTCATTGTTGCCAATATTCTTGCCAATCCTCTCATTGAACTTGCGCAAGAAATGGTAAAAGCCCTTAAAAAAGGGGGATCACTTATACTCTCTGGAATTCTTGAAAAGCAACACGCCTACGTTTTAGATACTTATATAAAACAAGGACTCAAGCATATCGAAACATACCACCGTCAAGGATGGGTAACGATACATCTGAAATAAAATAAAAGGACGTTGTTATGTATCAATCTTTTGAGGCAACAACAAATCCCACGCATGCTGCAAAACGCATTGCCTCCCTTCGTAAAGAACTTGATCGCCTTGGGCTCGATGGTTTTCTTGTTCCACGGTGCGATGAACATCAAGGAGAGTACGTCCCTCCTCATGCTCAACGCCTTAGCTGGTTAACCGGCTTTACTGGATCAGCTGGGATTGCACTGATTTTAAAAAACAAAGCCATCATATTTACAGATGGGCGATATAAGCTCCAAGTTCGCCAACAAACTGATCCTGATATTTTTAATTATGAAGATCTCATAACTTGTCCTCCCTCACAATGGCTTGAAAAAAATGGTCAAAAACTTTCTATTGGTTTTGATCCATGGCTCCACACGATTGCTGCCACCGATGCATTGAGAAACGCATTAGAAATGAAAGCAGGTGGAAAACTTGTAGAAGTTCAACATAATCCCATTGATCTGCTCTGGCATAATCAACCAAAATTACCACAATCTGCATTATCAATTCACCCTCTCAAATATGCTGGGTGCGATACAGATGAAAAGTTGGCATTGATTTGCAGATATATACAAAAAGCAAATGCAGATGCTTTTATTTTTACAGACCCCTCTTCCATTGCATGGACATTCAATATACGGGGCAATGATGTTTCCAACACGCCTTTTTCCCTTTGTTTTGCTCTCATTCCACTTAACGAAACACCAGCTTTATTCATTGACCGCAAAAAACTTGGTGGAGAACAGAAACAATATCTAGAACGTTATGCAAAATTATATGAACCAGAACAGCTTATTCCCAAGATCAAAGAGTATATTCAAAAAGGGACAGTGTTTGCCTTAGATCCACAGCTAACATGCGAAAAATTACGAACTGTTATTGAAGAAAAAAATAGCTCTTTTATCACACTTACCGATCCTGCGGCTCTACCACGTGCCATTAAAAATGACACAGAACTCAATGGCACACGCAAAGCACACCTACGCGATGGTGTTGCCCTAACCCGTTTTTTTTCTTGGTTAGATAAACAAATACCAGGGTCAATAAGTGAAATTTCTGCTGCTCAAAAATTAGAAGAATTTCGCATAAATACAGCAAACGAAATGGGAGAAAAACTTAAAGATCTTTCTTTTGATACAATCTCAGCCGCAGGGGCAAATGGTGCCATTATTCATTATCGTGTAACAACGCAAACAAATAAACCACTCAATGCTGGTGAACTTTACCTCGTTGATTCAGGTGGACAATATCGTGATGGCACGACTGATGTCACACGCACAGTAGCAATTGGGAATATTGGAGAAGAAGAAAAACGCTGTTTTACGCTTGTCCTCAAAGGCATGATTGCTCTTTCAACTGCAAGATTTCCAAAAAGCACACGCGGACAAGACATTGATGCTCTTGCACGCATTGCATTGTGGAAAGCTGGTTTTGATTATGCCCATGGCACCGGTCATGGTGTTGGATCTTATCTTTCTGTCCATGAAGGACCGCAAAATATTTCTCGCAAAGGGTGCCAAGAACTCATCTCCGGTATGATTCTTTCAAACGAGCCAGGCTATTACCGCGAAGGCGCTTTTGGTATCCGTCTTGAAAATTTGATGATTGTGAAGCCAGCACAAAAAATTGATGGTGGAGATATAGAAATGCTCTCGTTCGAAACACTCACACATTGCCCCATTGATCGACGGTTAATCCTTCCAGAGCTTTTGACACAAGAAGAACGACAATGGCTCAATGATTACCATGCGCGGGTTTATCAGATGAATGCACCTTACTTAAATGAAGAAGATAAAAAATGGGCAAAAGAAGCAACAATGCCCCTTTAAATGAAGCAACGTATAACTTTTACTCTTTCTACAAAACATTACACCCTTCTCTTTTAAAGAGAGAAGTGCGAATTTACCATCAGCAAACACAAAAAATGCTTCTATGAAATACTTCAAGTTTTTTTGCCGATACGACAAAAGCCTTCCAAAATTGAAACAGAACGGGATACACTCTCAAAAGATAATGCTTATCAATTATCCTCCACCATCTCCACATGAGTTATAGCCTTATTCTGCTATACAGAAATTTTCATTATATTTTGTAATCCTCCGCGTCGCATTTCTAAAACGCCCATTATAACCAACTTATTACGCCGTTTAGATTCAAAAATTCTGCATATTTATTTACAATTTTTACCTTGCTTCACAGTAATAATTTATATCTTTTACTAATAATAACCTTGCATATTCTTCATCATAATAGTTTAAGTTTAATATTTAAGTTCAATGTTAATTATTTTAAATAACGTAATAAATATCAAAATATATGGCGCTCTGTTTTTGCAAAATAAACAGCCCCTATTATCCCCCTTTTTGATTTCATCCCCCCCAAAAATGTAAGAGCGATAATCATACAAATAGCATACGATCTTCTAGAAAACATCCTCTAAACATTATGTTTCTCAATCAACTGTAGCCAAGCCTCTTCATCGATAACCTCAACACCTAATTCTTCAGCTTTAGCCAATTTGGAGCCCGCTCCAGGTCCTGCAACAAGAAGATCTGTTTTTTTAGAAAGTGAACCAGATGTTTTGGCCCCTAATCGCTCTGCCAATGCTTTTGCTTCATCACGTGACATATGTGCTAAAGTTCCCGTAAAAACAATGATCTTCTCCGCTATTGGTGAAGAAGCTATCATGATAGGTGCCTCATCAAGAGGTGTTACTTCTTCAAGCAAAACAGACAAAACTTCACGGTTATGCGCTTCTCTATAAAAATCAACAATTGCGCCCCCTACCTGTGGTCCAATTCCTTCAATATTGGTAAGTTCCATCCAAGCTTCATTGCCTTCTTTGTTTTCCTGCTCACATGGCATAAATGCTTCCATAGCCGCCGTTTCAAAAGCTGTATAATTTTGATATGCTCGTGCAAGGCGGCGTGCATTCACCTCTCCAACATGACGAATCCCCAATGCAAACAAAAAACGGCTTAAAGGAATTTCGCGGCGTGCATTAATGGCATCATACAGTTTCCGCACTGAAACAGTACCAAAACCTTCCATATTTTCTAAACGGATCAAAGACTTTTCTTGGCGCCGTTCTAAAGTAAAGATATCAACTGGTGTATGAATACAAAGCGCCTCATCTTGAGCATGGAAAAAAAATTCTACCTGCTTTTTACCCAAGCCTTCAATATCAAACGCATTGCGTGAAACAAAATGACGAATACGTTCAATCGCTTGTGCAGGACAAATAAGCCCACCGGTACACCGACGCACCGCTTCTCCTTCTTCACGAACAGCATGACTCCCACAAGCGGGACACAGATGAGGAAAAACAAAAGCAGAAGCATCTTTTGGACGTTTTTCAGCAATAATATCAACAATTTGAGGGATTACATCACCAGCGCGTTGTACAATCACGGTATCGCCTACACGGATATCACGCCCTTCACGAATGGGCTCTCCTTTATGGCCAATTCCCTTAATATAATCCTCATTATGCAAACTGGCATTGGTCACCACCACCCCACCAACAGTAATAGGTGTAAGGCGTGCAACAGGCGTCAAAGCTCCCGTACGACCGACCTGAATATCAATATCTTCCAAAAGCGCCATTGCTTTTTCTGCTGGAAATTTATGGGCTATTGCCCAACGCGGCGAACGAGAAACAAACCCCAAACGCTTTTGGAGCATCAAATCATTAACCTTATAAACAATGCCATCAATGTCATAGCTTAAAGAATGACGGCGTTCTTCTATATCACGATAATAGAAAATAATTTCTTCTACTCTCTTAAAGACTTTTATTAATGGATTGATAACAAAGCCATATTCTTTTAGCTTTTTCATCATCTCTATTTGACTTTCTGCAAATACTTCACTCACTTCACCACAAGCATAAGCAAAAAATTGAAGCTTTCTGCTGGCGGTTATCCGTGAATCAAGCTGACGGAGCGAACCAGCCGCTGCATTTCGAGGATTGGCGAAGGTTAACTTTCCCTTCTCTTGTTGGCTTATATTAAGAGCTTGGAAATCTTCCCGTCCCATATAAACTTCGCCGCGAACCTCGATTACCTCAGGAAAATCACCTTGCAAAACTTGTGGAATATCAGCAATTGTTCGAGCATTTGCCGTCACATTTTCACCGACAGTTCCATCCCCACGCGTTGCCGCACGCACAAGCCGCCCCTTTTCGTAGCGCAAAGACAAAGATAAACCATCAATTTTTGGCTCCGCTGTTATTTCCAACACTTGTGTTTCTGGAAGACGTAAAAAACGACGAATACGCTCAATAAATTCAGTAACATCTTCAGAGCTAAACGCATTATCAAGTGAAAGCATAGGCTGTACATGAACAGACTTTTCAAACTTTTCAGAAATTGGTGCCCCAATTTTATGTGAAGGAGAATCAACACGAATAAGCTCTGGAAAAAGAGCTTCAATTTCTGCATTACGGCGGCGCAACGCATCGTATTCTGCATCAGAAATTTCAGGCTGATCATCACGATTATAAAGCACATCATGACGTGCAATTTCTTTTGCCAACCACTCTAATTCACTTTCTGCTTCAACAGCTGAGAGATTTTTAACTGCATCTTTGTTCATAAAATCTATTCCAAATTACGAGTTACTGCCATAAGGACTTCCACGCTTCCTCATAAAGTGAATCGCAAATAAAAATAAGCTTTCCAGTATTTTTATCACTGGCTAATTACCTTTATGCGAGAAGCTTTTGAGCCGCTGCACGCGCTTCTTCAGTAATCTGTTCTCCTGCCAACATACGAGCAATTTCTTCTGCACGTTCATGCTCTTCCATTTTATGAATAGCAGTAACAAAGCGTCCTTTATCATGACTCTCAATTTTCGAAATAAGAAAATGACCATGCGCTTTCGATGCAACCTGTGGTGCATGCGTAATAGCAAAAACCTGAACACGTTCTGATAAGCGTTGCAACCGTTGTCCAATAGCCGCTGCAACAGCCCCCCCAACACCTGTATCAATTTCATCAAAGATCAGCGTCGGTGCTGATCCTCGATCAGACAAAACAACTTTTAATGCCAACAAAAAACGAGACAATTCACCGCCAGAAGCCACACTAAGCATCGGTCCAGCTCGTGTTCCAGGATTTGTTCGCACCCAATATTCAATACGATCACATCCCTCAGCACTCCGCTTTTCCACATCACTTTGCATTTCAACAATAAACTCGGCCCTCTCTAACTTCAATGCCGGCAACTCAGCCATAACACTTTCAGATAAATGCTTTGCTGTCTCCCGACGCTTTATTGTTAAGGCTTGCGCCAATGTATCATAATTTTTCTTTGCCTGCTTTGCCTCATCTTCAAAACGTGTCAATATAGTCTGAGCCTCTTCAAAATCAGCGAGTTCTGCGTCCATTTTATCGCGTAACTGAATCAATTCATCCGCAGAAACTTGATATTTACGAGCAAAACCCCGAAGAGAAAAAAGACGCTCTTCTATCCGTTCCAATTCATCAGGTTCAAAATCTAATGCTCGTATTGCCGTCTCAATACCTTCTTGTGCTGTTGCAAGTGCATGCAATGCCTCATCAATAGATTTCACCACTGGTGCAATAAGTTCTTGCGCCTCAGGAATTTTCCGCTCCAAACGCCTCACCAAATTAGAAAGCACTGGGATTGGTGATTTTTGACCCGTTAAAAGATCATCCGCTTCTTTAATATCTGTTGCTATTTTTTCTAATTTAAGCATATCAGCACGACGAAGAGAAAGAGCTTCCTCTTCACCAACTTTAAAATCAAGCTTTTCAAGCTCTTCTACACACGCACGAAGATAATCAACCTCCCGTACAGCACTCTCTACTTTAAGACGCTGCCGTTGCAAACGCTCCTCAAATTCACGCCATGTGTGATAACACTGACGCAAATTTTCCACTTCATCTTCAAGACCACCAAAGGCATCTAATAATTGGCGATGTGTAGCAACATCAACAAGCGCACGATCATCATGTTGTCCATGGATTTCAACCAACAAACGGCCAACACTCCGCATCAATGCAACACTAGACACCTGATCATTGATAAAAACACGGCTACGTCCATCACTTGATTGCACACGTCGTAAAATAATATCACCCTCATCATCAAGACCATTCTCACGAATAAGTTGACGTGCAGGATGTGAAACAGACACATCAAAAACAGCTGTAACCTGCCCGCGGTCAACCCCATGACGCACAAGCGAAGCATCACCCCGCCCCCCTAGAGCAAGTGATAAAGCATCAAGGAGAATAGACTTCCCCGCACCCGTTTCTCCAGTTAAAACCGTCAACCCCGCTGTAAAATGAATATCGAGCGTTTCGATCAAAACAATATTATGAATCGAAAGCTGTACCAACATAGAGAATCAACGTACCCCCTTCTTATCACCACCTAAAGCATTTGAGATCCAAGAAGATTTATGCTCACGTGGCGATATTTTATTCTTCTGCAAGAGATTATAAGAAAATTTATACCACTCACTTTTGGGATAATTACGTCCTAAAATAGCTGCTGCCGTCTGTGCTTCTGCCGTTAAGCCGAGAGCTAAGTTAACTTCCGTTAAGCGGAAAAGTGCTTCTTCAATTTGATTTGTATCAGAATACTCTTCAACCACGGTACGAAACCGTCTACTTGCCGCAAGATAGCGCCGCCCCTCTTCATAATAGCGGCCAATCTGCATTTCTTTACCAGCTAGCTGTTCGCGACCAAAACGGATTTTATCCTTAGCATCCTTGACATACTCAGAATTAGGATAACGCTCTATAAGAAGCTGCATAGCAGCAATAGCACGTTTCGTGTCACGTTGATCACGCGTAACATCAGGAATCCGACGGAAAGAAGAAAGACCAATAATATAGTACGCATAAGCCGAGTCAGTCGACCCTGGATAAAGCGTAATATAGCGTTGAGCCATACTAATTGAATCATCATACTTTCCGAGTCGATAATTAGTAAAAGCACCCATCACAAGAGATTTGCGCCCCCAATCTGTATAAGCGTACTGTTTTTCAATC
This sequence comes from Bartonella sp. AC158YNML, assembly GCF_042196725.1. Lineage (NCBI taxonomy): Bacteria > Pseudomonadati > Pseudomonadota > Alphaproteobacteria > Hyphomicrobiales > Bartonellaceae > Bartonella > Bartonella sp. AC158YNML. The sequence continues at coordinate 68,571 of NZ_JBHIQU010000004.1, read as the reverse complement.
TTCAAAAACTTTTTCGATGCGTCCCCAAGCCGCCCACTTTCAAGGCTAGCAAGCGCTTGATTATAGAGAACATCTGGCGGCTCTATTTTCAAAACATAAGCAGATGGATCAAGGGTCTTTTTCTCTTTAAAGAGGCATCCCGCTAACATACAAGTGCTTCCCAAAAGCACCACCCCCAATATCTTGCGTACAATGTTAGATTTTCTATATGTCATATTTCCAATGCACACATGAGATTTTTTCATATTTTTTCCGGCCTCCACAGAATATCACCTTGTAGCAAAAACAATTTATCAAAGGTTTTATACCATATCACTATAAAATCCACATAACCAATTTAGCAGTTCAGGTCAATCATCCCCTTAAAAATCAAATAAATAATAAAAAAATCTTGTCAATTTTTTTACTCTTTCTCTAAAAAGCTTTTTTCGTAATATGATTCGTCTGCCAAAACAGCCTTCACCAATTGCGCATTAATTCTATGCCCACTACAATAAGAACGAAATAATCCAATAAAAGGTGCACCAAGCAAAGCAGTATCACCAATCGCATCAAGCATCTTGTGCCGAACACATTCATTCTCCCAATAAGGACCATCGGGATTTAAAATTTTATCATTAAGGTCGATAACAAGAGAATTTTCCAAAGAAGCACCTCTCGCCTTTCCAGAAAGCCTTAATTCTTCCACGTCTTTGATAAAACCAAAAGTGCGCGCACGTGACAAATCATCCCTAAACCCTCGTGTGGTAAGATCAAAACTGAAATGTTGCTTACCAATAGCAGAAGAAGGAAAAGAGATCGTTATATCAAAACGACGTCCATTAAATGGCAAAAGCTCTGCAACACCATGAGCTCCTTCAACCCGCAACGGCTTTTTTATAATGAAATAAGAACGCAAGGCATTTTGCTGTACAATACCAACATCTTCAAAAGCTTGGCAATATAGCCACGCTGAACCATCCAAAATAGGAATCTCATTATGTGACACTTCAATAATAAGATTATCCAAATTATAAGCAGCAATTGCTGCCATCAAATGTTCAATTGTTTCAACCCTTACATCTCCATCTCCAAGTACTGTTGATAATTCAGTTTTTCCTGTTTGCGATGCATGGGCTTGAAATATTTTCTCTGTTCCGTCTAATCCACAACGCTTAAAAACAATACCGCACCCAACATCCGCTGGACAAACCTTTACCACTGACAAACAGCCACTATGAACGCCAATCCCCTTAAATGTTACTGCTTTTTTAAGAGTAGACTGATATTTTGGTACTAAACTCATCATATCATTTTATTAAATTGCTTGTACATCTTTTAACAAAATTTATAAAACTATAAAAAATATTCATAGTAAATAATAAAAAAAAACCGCTTATTGTAAGCGGTTTTTTTTAAACAAAGTATTTTATTCAAAAAACAGTAATATATTTTAATGTATAATTTTTTACTGAGCATTAAAGAAATAATAAAATTTCTTACTTTACCTCATTTTTCATCAATTAATTTGCCTGACGACGTAAAAATGCTGGTATTTCCAACTGATCTTCTTCACTTATAAAAGTACGCTGATCTTGTGGTACCTGAGGATGCAGCTCACCAGAACGACGTGGAACATAAACAGAAGCATCTTGAGAAAGCACCTGAGAGTTTTTATTGTAAACATGAGACTCTTTCTGCTGAGACGATCTAACAGCAGGCTCCAACCTCGCTTCTGGCTCAGCTTCTTCACGATGTGTCAAGCTCTGTTTCAAACGCTGCCAAAGATTACGAGGACCTTGATCAGTCACAAATGTTCTTTGGCTTTGTCCATGAGCAACAGGAGGAAAATCCTTTAACTCAGGCATACGCATTGGAGCGCGCGCTTGCATTTGTTTTGGTTGCACTGGCTTTTCTGTTTGCTTCACAACCCCTGTCATCTCATCAAGAACATGCGCTGTTGCCTCCATACTCACGGGAGCCGCCATCGCTTGTTGAGAACCGCGGCTTACCTGCATACGAGGCACATTTAATTTCTGTTCCTGAACAGCATTTGAGCCATACGCAACAGCACTCATCGCACTTCGTGTCGTCATTGCTTCTACAGGATGTGCAAAAATTTGACTTTTGGGACGGAACTGTTCTCCGGTTGATTTACCCTTCTCTATTTCAAGTGATTCGATCACTTCTACCATTGACTCAGAACGCAGAGGCGATGATTGAACATGAAAAGAACTGTGTGACGTTCCAGGATCGCTCTTGCGTATTGAAGAAGCAGGCCTTTGAATCTGAGGATGAGAAGACTGAACCACATCACTAACTTCACGATCGATACCGGTCGCAACCACAGAAACACGAATAACACCTTCCAATGACTCATCATCAATAGCGCCAAAAATCACATTTGCATCAGCGTCCACTTCTTCACGAATACGATTAGCAGCTTCATCAACCTCAAAGAGAGTCATATCACGACCACCCGTAATAGAAATCAGTAAACCACGCGCCCCACGCATAGAAGTATCATCTAACAATGGGTTCGCAATAGCAGCTTCAGCAGCAGCCAAAGCACGCCCATCACCAGATGCCTCACCGGTTCCCATCATGGCTCGACCCATTTCGTGCATAACAGAACGAACATCAGCAAAATCAAGGTTAATCAAACCCTCTTTAATCATCAAATCCGTAATGGAAGCAACACCAGAATAAAGCACTTGGTCAGCCATAGCAAAAGCATCAGCAAATGTTGTCTTATCATTTGCAATACGGAAAAGATTTTGATTGGGAATAACAATCAATGTATCGACAGACTTTTGTAATTCTTCAATACCAGCCTCTGCCGTTTTCATACGACGTGCCCCTTCAAACTGAAAAGGCTTTGTCACAACACCAACAGTCAAAATACCTTTTTCACGCGCTGCGCGAGCAACAACGGGAGCAGCTCCTGTTCCAGTTCCTCCCCCCATACCAGCAGTAATGAAAACCATATGAGAGTCTGCAAGATGATCAATAATTTCATCAATACATTCCTCCGCCGCCGCTTGCCCAACTTCCGGTAAAGCACCAGCACCCAAACCTTCTGTCACAGCTGCCCCAAGTTGGATAACACGTTCAGCCTTTGACATAGCCAAAGCCTGTGCATCCGTATTTGCAACAACAAAGTCAACTCCCTGAAGACCAGCATTTATCATATTATTCACGGCATTCCCGCCACCACCTCCAACACCAAAAACGGTAATGCGTGGCTTCAATTCCGCGATATCTGGCCGATGCAGATTAATCGTCATTTTCTTTTCCTTCTCATAAGACACCGCAAGCCAAAGCGATGAAATTTATCCAACTAGACTTAACTAAAAACTCTCACGCAACCACTGACCAACACGCTGAAAATACCCACGCGTGCCCATCGATAAATGATTTCCTGCCGCCTGCATTGTTTTTTCTTCAAAACCCACCAATTGCGGATAAATTAACAACCCAACAGCAGATGTAAACGCCGCCCCTTTTGCAAGAGAAGGAAGCCTCGAAATACCTAAAGGCCGCCCGATACGAACATTTCTTCCTAATATAGTACGTGCCATTTCTGGCAATCCTGTTAACTGGCTTGCTCCCCCAGTCAAAATAACACGTTTACCAATGATGTGACCAAAACCAGAACGATTTAAACAATCACGGACCATTTCTAAAATTTCTTCAACACGCGCACGAATGATACGCCCAAGAACTGCGCGAGGATATTGAGTTTCACGCTGTTCACTCCCAATTTCTGCTACATTAATCATTTGCCGCTCATCAGCACTTGTTAAAAGTGCTGAACCATAAACAACTTTTAAACGTTCCGCCTCTGTTAAAGACATAGAAAATCCGCGCGCAACATCAAGAGTGACATGATGCCCCCCAACAGCAAGAGCATCTGCATGAATAAATTTCCCCTCAAAAAACACTGAAAATGTTGTTGTTCCACCACCAAAATCAATACATGCAGCCCCTAAACGCGCCTCATCATTCATCAAAACAGCAAGACCACTTGCAAAGGGAGTAGCAACCATTGCTTCAACACTCAAATGTGCACGATTAATACAAGTTTCTAAATTACGCAAAGATGCTGTTTCTGCTGTTACCACATGCACATCAACACCAAATGTTTCCCCTGCCATGCCAATAGGATCAAAAATTCCTTTATCTCCATCCAATACATAAGAAACTGGAACTGAGTGCATAACATGACGTTCAGCATCAAAGGCTTTGCGCGAAACATCTGAAAAGGCCATACGCATATCACGCTTGGTGACTTCACGACCATTCAAATGGACCTTTCCATTAATCAAAGCACTTTGTAATCGACTTGAGGAAAAATTCACAATCACTGAATCCACCACCAAACCCGCCATTTTTTCTGCCGCATCAACAGCCAAGCGTATTGATTGCTCTGCTGCAAACATATCCATCACAACACCAGATTTAATACCGCGTGAACGCTGCACTCCAAAGCCCAGAATTTCCGTAGAATGTGTACGACCATGTAAATAGTGCGCATGCTTCAAAGGACGCAAACAAGCAATAAGACAAACAATCTTACTTGAACCGATATCAAGAACCGTTAAATAACGTGTTTTACGTCCCCCCAGATGATGTGATCTGAGCAATGTCATAGGCTTCCTGCCTTTCGCGCTTTTAAAATACGTTCTTCTTCTACTACAGTAGCATTATAACGCTCCAACGTTTCATCTGATAAAGAAACAGTAATCCGATCAGCAAGGCGTAAATCAACACTGAGAATATCGCGAGATAAAAGATCTTGCATTGTACCGGACGAAACAAGAGAAGAAAGCCTTTCAAGCGCACCACTTTCAGGCAACATAACGCGCATTCCGTTATCCAAAACAAGATCCCAACGCCGATCCCCTACCCGCACGAAAGCACGAACACGATTATATATTTCCGGATAAACTAACAGCGCTTGAATAAACACTTTAGCAGCATTTTGCGCCCCCTGCCCAACCACAAGCGGCAAATTCCAAACATTTTTCCCTTTAAAGGGCACAATGACACGACCTGTATAATCAACGATATCGACCAAGCCATCGTGTTGCCAAATGGCATAAGGTTCACGCTCCACGATGGAAATCCGCATTCTATTAGGATAAATCTTCTGAACATTAGCGGATTGAACCCAAGGCTGTTTTTCCAAAAGAGAGCGTGCTCTTTCAACATCAAAAGTGAATATAGAGGATGCAACATCAAGTTTTAAAATTTTCAAAATATCCTGCTTTGCTAAGCGGTTATTCCCTCTTATATCGACATCTACAACCACAAAACCAATATCTGATATTATCGTTTTTACAATCACACCCATCTGACCACTGGATGACAATCCATAAAAGGCCGTCACCAAGAAAAACCATACAACAGCAAAAGAGCCATAATGGCGTGGAATATGAATATTGACAAAAACAAACTCAAACATAAACCGAAGAAAACGACGATAAAGACGTGGCAAAGCCGGCACTGAAAGCACCTCCATCGGAATATTCGTTTTATTAATACTCAACGCATGCATGATGCGTCCTCCACTATCCATTGAACAATATCGCCATAAGTACGACCGCTCGCTTTTGCAATATCAGGAAGAAGAGACGTCGAGGTCATACCGGGTTGCGTATTAATTTCAAGCCAAACCAATTCTCCTGTTTTCTCATCAAAACGAAAATCAGAACGGCTAACACCTCGACACCCTATCGCCTGATGGGCTGCTAAAGACATTCTTTGCACACTTTGGTAAATATTTAGTGAAAGTTGTGCAGGACAAATGTGAAGAGAACCACCCGTTTTATATTTTGAGTCATAATCGTAGAATGGAAAGTGTTTATCGGGAAGAATTTCACACACATCCAGCACTTCGTTCCCCAAAACAGCACAAGTCAATTCACGACCAGGAATATATTTTTCAATCATTACCTCATCCGCATATCCCCACTCAGCTCCCCCAATATTATGCGGCGGTGCAGCTTCATTTCCTTGAACAATGACAACACCAAAACTTGATCCTTCACACACAGGTTTAATTACATAAGGAGGCTCCATGGGATGTGTTCGACCCAAAGCAAAGCGGCTCATGATACGAGAAGGAGCAACACAAACCCCAACATTTGCAACGATAATTTTTGCACGTCCCTTATCCATTGCCAAAGCAGATGCCATCACGCCAGAATGAGTATAAGGAATTTTTAAATATTCAAGAATCCCTTGAATCCGGCCATCTTCACCAAATGGACCATGCAATGCATTGAAGGCAATATCAGGCTGCAACTGTTCAAGAACAGAAGCAATATGAGCGTCAACATCCACGCGGCTCACGCGATACCCCTGCATTTCAAGAACATCAGCACAAGCCGCCCCTGAAGATAAACTTACAGACCGTTCAGAAGAAAAACCTCCCATTAATACAGCTATATGTTTATCTTTCATAATAAATCACCCTCTTTCGCATACTATATGTAGTCTATATAGAATACATCAGCACCACATACAGGAAAAAACAAAGTTTATCCTTGCGAATCAATAACCTAGCATTTTGCATAATGAATCAGACTCAAAAGCTTGATGCAAGAGATTCTTTGTTAATTTATTGATTCTTAATAGAAATTTTTTATTATCTCTTTGAAATGACTCAATTTTTTATTTTCACTTTTTTAGTGAACAATAAATCAATGAAATGGATCAAAAGGAGGAACACTTCGACCACGCTCAAATTGACCAATACGCTCTATTTCCCATTGTAAAAGGTGGGCTGAATGTGCAAAAACACGTGCACGCACTGTTTCTCCCAATGCTTCAAGATCATATCCTGTTGCTTGCCCTGTATTGATCATAAAATTACAGTGCATTTCGCTCATCTGAGCACCACCAATCCGTAAACCACGACACCCTGCCTCATCAATCACGCGCCACGCAGATATATTCTCAGGATTTCTAAAAGTTGATCCACCGGTCTTTTCACGAATAGGTTGCACTGTTTCCCTATGGAGGGCAACTTCATCCATAGCAGCACGAATATCATCTTTATTACCGGTTTGTCCTTCTAATAAAGCAGCAGTAAAAATAAACCCTTCAGGAATATCACAATGGCGATAGGAATAATGCATATCTTTCAAACTCAAAATATGACGTTTTCCTTTACGATCCAGCGCATAAACCTCAACAACACGTGCTGCGGTTTCAACACCATTTGCACCCGCATTCATTTTGAGTGCCCCTCCAAGACCACCAGGAATACCGTGATAAAAATGAAAACCCGCGATTTCTGCCTTTAAAGCAGCGGTAGCTAAATGTTTATCGGCCGTACCTGCACCAACTAAAAAACGTTTTGGAGAAACTTGTTGCACTTGCCCAAAACCTTTTGGCGAAAGACGAATCACAACACCAGGAACACCCCCATCACGCACCAGCAGATTAGAACCTATTCCTACAATTGTTACAGGAATAAATTCAGGCAAATTTTGAAGGAAAAGAGCTAAATCTTCCTCATCAACAGGCTGATAAAAAAGTTCTGCCAACCCACCAGTGCGAAACCACGTCACCTTACGCATCTCAACGTTAGGTGTAAGCTTGCCTCTTATACCCCCCAACAGTGGTTGCAATTGCGCCAATAACGCCTCACCATCAATGTGCTGAAAATTTATCATGACCATCAAATACCGACAACTGATGAGGCAATGCACACGCCCATTGTGTGATATTGCCAGCACCAAGAAAAACCACATAATCCTCTGCCTGAGCAAATGTTGAGACAAGAGACACAACATCTTCCAGACCATGTATTAAGCGCACATCACGATGACCAGCCATTTTAATATGCTCTACCAATTCTTGAGAACCAAATCCTACAAGAGGTTCTTCACCAGCCGCATAAACGGGCGTAATCAACACTGTATCTGCATCATTAAAACAAGCAGCAAAATCATCAAATAAATGGTACAAACGCGAATACCGATGGGGTTGTGCAATCGCAATAACACGCCCTTTTGCACTCTCACGTGCAGCACGCAAAACTGCCTTTATTTCAACAGGATGATGTCCATAATCATCAAATATTTCAATGCCACGCCAACTTCCTATTCGCGTAAAACGCCGTTTTACTCCGCCAAATTCTGCTAAGCCCCTTTTTATAGCTTCATTTGAAATGCCAAGTTCATGCGCAATAGCAATCGCCGCCGTTGCATTGGCAACATTATGCTGCCCTGCCATGGGCAAAAGCAAATTTTTTAACTCAATCTTTCTTCCTGTTTTGCGTGAGCGAACAAGAACATCAAAATGCGTTTTTTGACCATCCATCGAAAGATTAAGAAAACGAACATCCGCTTGTGGATTTTTACCATAAGTGATCACCCAACGATCATCAATACGGCCCGCCAATGACTGAACCTCTGGATGATCAAGACACAAAACAGCAAAACCATAAAAAGGAACATTTTCTACGAATTGCCGAAAAGCCTCACGCACAGCATCAAAACTTCCATAATGATCCAAATGCTCAGCGTCAATATTAGTAATAACAGCAATATCAGCAGGCAGCTTTAAAAATGTACCATCACTTTCATCAGCTTCAACAATCATCCAATCGCCATCTCCTGTACGAGAATTCGTACCATAAGCATTAATAATACCGCCATTAATCACCACTGGATCAAAATGACCAGCATCAAGAAGGGCTGCGACCATTGATGTGGTTGTTGTTTTACCATGTGTACCACCCACTGCAATTGCACGCCGAAACCGCATCAGCTCCGCCAGCATTTCTGCACGTCTGACAAGCGGCAAATGTCTTTCCTTTGCAGCAATATACTCAGGATTTGTTTTTTTAACGGCAGTAGAAAAAACAACAACCTCTGCATTCCCTAAGTTTTCAGCACAATGACCTATATGAACGTTAATTCCTTTTTTCCGTAAACGTTCAACATTTGCACTTTCAACTTGATCTGACCCTTGAACTTTATAGCCAAGATTATAAAAAACCTCCGCAATTCCACTCATACCGATCCCCCCGATTCCGATAAAATGGATAACGCCTATATCAAGTGGCATTTTCATTAAAAAGCTCCTCTTTTATATCTGACAACAATCGCCCTGCAATTAAGGATTCAGCCATATCAGCAAGGCAACGGGTTGCATGAGGTTGCCCAACTTTTTTTGCAGCAAGCGCTTGTTTTTCTAATAAATGGGGCGCACAACAAGCGTGCATTAAAAGAGAAGAAAGCTTTTGTGCATTTAAATCTTTTTCTGATACAATTTGCGCACCACCTACACGAGCAAGCAGAGCTGCATTGGCAGCCTGATCATGATCTAAAGCATGGGGATAGGGAACAAGCAAAGCAGGTCTACCAATCACCGCTATCTCACAAACGGATGAAGCCCCAGCGCGCGACAAAATAAAATGAGCATGTGCCATACGTTCAGCCATATCATCAAAGAAAGGAGCAACCTCTGCTTGTACGCCCATATCACGATAGATTTTGATCAACCCTCCTGCTTCACCGCGAACTTGCTGTACAATTCGCAAGCGTTTACGGTTCTTATCATCGAGTAACGCAATGGCTTCTGGAACAATATGTGAAAAAGCAGAAGCCCCTTGGCTACCACCAAAAATCAAAAAATTAAATGGCGTTTCCCCCTCTGAAGAATGATAAGGAATTTCGGCCGCCTTCAGCACAGCCTCACGGACAGGATTCCCCGTTAAAAGCATTTTATGGGCATAAGCGCCATTGGGCGACAACAAACCACCAGCGATTGCACGCACAAAAATTGCCAACATCCGATTGGCACGCCCCATAACAGCATTTTGTTCATGAATAAATGTCACACGCTTTGTTAAAGCCGCAATAAAAAGAGGAGGAAAGCTCGGATATCCCCCAAATCCTCCAACAAGAACAGGACGTAATTTATAAAACAACGCCAACGATTGCCCCATTCCCCTTAGTAAAGACCAAAACGTCTTTATCAGAGCAAAAGGATGGCGGCGTATAAATGTTGCCGATGAAACGATATGTGTATGCTCTTCATCAAAGCACCGAACAAAAGGGCGTGCTCTTTCATCTGTTATTAAATGAACATCATATCCACGCTCCCTTAATTCAACACCAAGGGACTCAGCAGGAAAAAGATGTCCACCTGTACCACCAGCCACCAAAACAATAACTTTTTTATCATTCATAAGGCGTATCCAAGACAGAAGAGGAAGAAAAAGCTGAAAGGCGTGCTTCTGGCCAACGACGTGTTAAACTGAGCAAAATGCCCATTGAAAACGCAATCGCCACCATCGAAGAACCACCATAAGAAATAAAAGGCAATGTCATGCCTTTTGGAGGAATTAAGTGAAGATTAACGGCCATATTAATAGCTGATTGAAAGCCAATCATCATTGCTATGCCAGTAATACCAAGACGTATAAAGCAATCACGTGTATTCATTGCTATATACAATGAACGCATAACGATAAAACCAAAAAGCATCATAATTAATAAACAAAGAATAATACCATATTCTTCAGCAGCAACGGAAAATACAAAATCTGTATGGCTATCAGGAATAATACGTTTTACTGTTCCCTCCCCAGGACCTTGCCCAAACCAACCACCATTCAAAATAGCCTCACGTCCAACATCTACTTGAAAGGTATCTCCTTCACCTGTCAAAAAACCATTGATACGCTCACGCACATGATACAGAAAAAGATAAGCTAAAACAATTCCTCCAGCACCTAAAATGAGAAAGAGAAAAATAACGGCTAGAGGCACACCAGCAATAAAAAACAAACCACCCCATGTTGCACTTATTAAAAGTGTTTGTCCAATATCAGGCTGCAAAACCAGAAGCACACAACAAATGCCATAAAGTACAATCGCTAACGTATAACCTAGAATTCCCCTCCTGCGTATCTGTTCCGAAAAAAGCCAAGCGGACATAACCACAAAAGCTGGCTTCATAAACTCTGAAGCCTGTACAGAAAAACCAAAGAGCACAATCCACCGCCGTGCTCCCTTTAATTCTGGACCCCAAAATAAGGTTGCAACCATAAGAGCAAGCGTTACAATAAGCAAAAGAGCACATAAACGACGAATATTAGGAATTGAAAAAAAAGAAATGGTCACCATCGTAAAAAATGCTGAAATGCTGAAAATGATATGCCACCGAACAAAATAAAAACTATCAGCAATTCCGATTTTTTTTGCAATCGTGGGGCTGGCAGCAAAAGACAACATAATGCCAATCCCCATTAAAATTAAACAAGCTGCAAAGACAGAGCGGTCAATCGTCCACCACCAATTAGCAATTGGGTCTCTATCTGCACGCGTAACCATGATATCCGCCTTATCCGTTTTATAAATTGTTTCAAAGTGATATGGTTCCCCGCCTGTTTAACAAACACTTTAAAAACTAAATTACACAAAAAAAGATTCTGGAGTCTTAACGCAAAAATATTTTTTTATAACTGATGCTTTTTATTGTAACTGCATCACAAAAGAGACAAATGCTTCGCCCCGTTCTTCATAATTTTTAAATTGGTCATAACTTGCACAAGCAGGTGACAAAAGAACCGTCACCTCTTTTGCCTTACAACCTATTGCGTCAACAGCTGCTTCACGCACCGCATTTTTCAAAGTTAAGCTCATAGAAAAGGGAAAAGCAGATCCAATAATGCGAGCAAATTCTTCCGCCGCACTCCCAATCAAATAGGCTTTACGAATTTTAGGAAAAAATTCTCTAAGAGACTCTATTCCTCCCTTTTTCGCCTGTCCCCCAACAATCCAAAAAATATCATTAAAGGTGGAAAGAGCAGGAGCTGTTGCATCTGCATTAGTCGCCTTGCTATCATTGATAAACAAAACCGCCCCCATTTTACGCACCTGCTGCATACGATGATCCAACCCTTTATAACTTGCTAAATGCTTTTTTATAGAGGGATCTGTTATTTTTAAAGCCTGCAATGTTGCCAATGCCATAAGAGCATTTTGCGCATTATGACTCCCACGTAACACCGCCATAGGAGCAAGATCTGCAAGCATATGACGCTGTCCTTGACGAACAGAAAAAAGCTTGGTTCCATCTGCATAAAAACCATTTTCAACAAAATGATTCTTGGAAATTGCCTCAATTTGCTTCCCATCATGAAGTAACTGTTGATATAAAACCTGACAAGCTGCATCATCAACTGAAATAAAAGCCTGAGAAGCCTGAGCAATCAGATGCCTTTTGGTTTGCACATAACAGGCAAAACTTCCATGTCGATCAATATGATCAGATGTCAAATTCAATAAAAGTCCAATGGTTGGCTGAAGAGAGGGAGTAAGATCAATTTGAAATGATGAACATTCAATCACATAAATACGTTTTTTAACAAATGGCTTAAGCGTCAATATTGCCTTTCCAATATTTCCCCCCATCTGCACATCATAGCCCATTTTTTCCAATAAATGCGTAAGCAAAGCCGTTGTTGTCGACTTTCCATTCGTCCCCGTAATCGCAATAAACGGAACATCTTGGTCACAAAAACCATAATGCTGTAAAAAATCATGGCGTGCACGAACAAACAATTCAATATCACCAATAATTTCTATATTTTTTTTTCGTGCCTTTTCAACAACCCAATGCGGTTGAGGATAATTTAAAGGAACTCCAGGAGCGAGAATCAATGCAACAAATTCTGACCAGTCCTCATCGTGGAGATCTCTTGTTGGAATATTTTGCCGACAAGCCATCTGCACGCTTGAAGGACTATCATCCCACGCCACCACTTCTGCACCACCACACATTAATGCTTGTGCCGTTGCTAGTCCAGACTGCCCCAATCCAAACAGAGCAACTTTTTGACCTTTATAACACGTAACAGAAATCACATTCTCACCGCAATTTAAGTGTTGAAAGACCTATGAGAGCGAGAACAATCGAAATAATCCAAAAGCGTATCACCACTTGGCTTTCAGTCCAACCTTTTTTCTCAAAATGATGATGTATCGGTGCCATAAGAAACACGCGTTTTCTTGTTAATTTGAAATAACCAACCTGAATAACGACCGAAAAAGCTTCCACAACAAAAAGTCCACCAATAAGAACCAAAACAATTTCGTGCTTCGTAGCAACCGCAACAGTCCCTAAGAGTCCTCCAAGAGCCAACGATCCAGTATCTCCCATAAAAATAGCTGCAGGTGGTGCATTAAACCATAAAAATCCAAGCCCTGCCCCAACAACAGCTCCCAATAAAACAGCCAATTCACCTGTTCCCGATACATAATGGATTTGGAGATAATCAGCAAAATTCATATTACCAGAAAGATAAGCAATCAGAGCAAAAGATAAGGCTGCAACCATCACAGGAACAATAGCAAGCCCATCGAGTCCATCCGTCAAATTAACCGCATTACCCGTCGCGACAATGACGAAAGCAGAAAAAGGAATAAAAAACCAGCCCAAATTGATAAGATAATCTTTCAAAAAAGGCAAAGCTAATCCAGATGAGCCAATTTGCAGAATGGCAAAAGCAGCAATCGCCGCAACACAAAACTCCAAGCTTAACCGTGCTTTCCCAGAAAATCCTTTGTCTGTTTGTTTTGTGACCTTAAGATAATCATCATAAAACCCAATTACCCCAAAAGAAAGCATAACCAATAGCGATACCCAAAAGTAAATATTCGATAAATTACCCCATAAAAATGCCGATACCACAATGCCGATTAAAATCATTAATCCACCCATTGTAGGTGTTCCAGCCTTTTTAAAATGTGTTTGAGGTCCATTAGCACGAATCGGTTGCCCCTTACCTTGCCGCAATTTAAGAGAAGCAATGATGCTAGGTCCAAACAAAAAGACGATAAGCCCCGAAGTAAGCATAGCTGCTATCGTGCGAAAAGTAATATAACGAAAAACATTTACACCCGGAAGCCAATCACTAAACGAAGAAAAAAACAGCATCATGGAACAAAAAAACCTCTTAAAACTATGAAGAAACTGCTTTATAGCGATCAAGCAATGCAGTCACAATATTTGATGAACAAAGGCTATTGGATGATTTAATCATAAGTAGGTCGCCAGGAGAAATTTCTGCTAAAAGAAGCGGTAAAATTTTCTCAATATTTTCAGCATAATGAACCTTAACACCAGCAGACAAATCACTGACTAAAGATTTCATCGCCTCACCAAATAGAAAAACGGGATTAGCACCAGAAAGATATATTGGCTTTATTAAATCACGATGAAGCTTTTCACTATACTCCCCTAACTCTAGCATATCCCCTAAAATAGCAATTCGCCGCCCCCCTTTTCCTACAGGTCCTGTAGCAAGAAGCTCAAGTGCAGCACGCATAGAAGCAGGATTTGCATTATAGCTTTCATCAATGAGATAAAATTCACCCCCATTTGATAAAGACAGTCGATAACGAACACCTCGCCCCTTTTGAGAAGAAAAATGGCGAAAAGAAAGAAAAACAGGCTCTAACTCAACCCCCATAGCATCACAAGCAGCAATAACCCCTAAACTATTTTGCACAATATGGCGTCCCGGAGCCCCAATTTGAACCTCCTTATCCCGCCCCCCAATACGCACAATCATAGAAGAACTATCGGTTAGAAGACGTATATCTCGCGCTTGATAATCAGCATCTTTAGTCCCACCAAAGCTTAAGATCTTCTTTACACCGCATTTCTTTGCTTTTTGAACGAGATAAGAAAAAAAATCACTATCCGCATTTAAAATGGCAATGCCTTCTTCATCCAATCCTTCAAAAATTTCAGCTTTTGCCTTTGCTATTTCTTCAAGATCTTTGAAAAATCCCATATGTCCTGCACAAATATGCGTAATGAGAGCAATATGCGGACAAACCAGCTTGACCAGAGGGCGAATTTCATCTCTATGATTCATGCCAATTTCAAAGATACCATAATCACTCTCCATAGGCATCCGCGCTAAAGTGAGTGGAACCCCCCAGCAATTGTTTAAAGAAGCGAGATTCGCATGAACATTCCCAGCCGTTGCAAGTGCTTGTTTCAAAGCTTCTTTTGTCGTCGTTTTTCCCACCGATCCTGTTATCGCGATAATCTTAGCTCTTGAACGTTTGCGTGCAGCTTGTGCAAGTTGTTCTAAGGCTTGCAAAACATCAGGAACGACAATGAGTGGAGCCAATATCTTTTTCATATCCCTCAAACGGTGTTCCGCAACGATAAGAACGCCTGCACCTCGTTCATAAGCTTGCGCAGCAAAATCATGACCATCAAGATGGTGCCCTTTAATGCAGAAAAAAACATCCCCTTCCGCAAGAGTACGACTATCAATGGAAACCCCAGAAAAAGTTTCTGGCAAGCTTCCCATTACAACACCATTAACTGCAGCAACAAGTGCTTGCTTATCCCATAAAGCTGTCATTTCTTTCGGTCCTCTAAAGCTTCTATCGCTTTCAGACGATCTGAAAAAGGATAAGTTGTCTGCCCTATAATTTGGCCATCCTCATGACCTTTTCCAGCAATGATGAGTGTATCACCAGCTTTCAAAAGCTCCACCGCGTAAGAAATAGCTTCACCACGATCTGCTATCTCTATTGCTGTTGGCACCGCCTGTAAAATATCTTTACGTATTTTTTCTGGCATTTCTGTTCGAGGATTATCATCTGTTACAATAACAATGTCCGCTTTATCTGCCGCAATTTTTCCCATCAAAGGTCTTTTTCCTTGATCACGATCTCCTCCACAACCAAAAACAACGATCAAGCGTCCTTGCGTAAAGGGACGAACAGAAAGCAAAACCTGCTCCAAAGCTTCTGGTTTATGAGCATAATCAATATAAACAAGCGCATTATTTTCTGTCTTTCCCACAAACTCTAACCGCCCAGGAGCCCCCTGCAAAGTTTCAAGCGCAGGAAAAACCTTACGAGGTGAAACGCCCGTTGCAATGGCTAACCCCGCTGCCATAAGCGCATTAGCTACCTGAAAATCTCCAGCTAAAGGCAAATCAAATGTATAAATATTGTTTTCCACACGACACTCAATACACTGTTTGGAGCGTTGATGTTCGACACGATTAATCGTGATAAATTGCCCCTTACGTCCAATTGTCAAGACACGGCGGCGGGCTTGTGTAACAACATCAATAACCTTTTGTGAATAAACATCATCAGCAAAAATCAAAGCAGGAGCAGATACAGGCAAAAGTGTATCAAACAACCTCATTTTAGCCCGCAAATAATCCTCTACCCCCGTGTGATAATCCATGTGATCTCGCCCTAAATTAGTAAAGGCACCAGCCGTTAAACGGACTCCATCAAGTCGTCCTTGATCAAGCCCATGCGAAGAAGCTTCAAGAGCGGCATGCGTCACACCTTCATGAGAAATTTCACAAAGAAGACGGTGCAAGACGACCGGATCAGGTGTTGTGAGAGAACCATAAACATTCCGTTTAGGAGAAACAACACCAACCGTTCCTATACTCGCTGCACAAAATCCAACATGAGTCCAAATTTGCCGAAGAAAAGAGACAACAGATGTTTTACCACTTGTACCAGTCACAGCAACAACTGTTTCCGGCTGAGAACCGTAAAAACGTGCAGCTGCCAACGCTAAACTATGACGAACATTAGAAACACGTAAAATGGGAACAGATAAATCCTCAAGAACAGCATGACAGTCTGTAACGATTGCTCGTGCGCCACGCTTTATCGCGTCATCTATATAGTGTCTTCCATCACTTTTTTTCCCTTGAACAGCAACAAAAACATAGCCCGGCAAAACTTGCCGAGAATCCACACTTATTCCTGTTATTGCTATTGAAGAAAGACTTTCATCTTCAACACATTCTGTAAAAACTGTTCCCAACAACATGATAACGCACCTTTATATTTATTTTACCGTTGTTTAACGAAACTTGAATTGCTCTTTTTACTTAAAAGAGACTCATATTCTTTTTTAAAATCGGGTTTTACACCAAGAAAACTAGCTGTGCGACGAACAATATTAGCAAGCATTGGTCCAGCATTCATCGCCGCTGTTGATGAACGCTGTCCCTCTGCAGGCTTTGGTTCATCGATAATTGTTAAAACAACATAAGCAGGATCATCAATAGGAAAAGCAGCAAGAAAACTATT
This sequence comes from Bartonella sp. AC158YNML, assembly GCF_042196725.1. NCBI lineage: Bacteria > Pseudomonadati > Pseudomonadota > Alphaproteobacteria > Hyphomicrobiales > Bartonellaceae > Bartonella > Bartonella sp. AC158YNML. The sequence goes on along the minus strand of NZ_JBHIQU010000004.1, from coordinate 51,469 downwards.
GAAATTTTTTGTTTTAGAATATTTTCCATTTTCAACTTTCTCAGCTGTTCCTGTCTTACCACCTACACGATAACCTTCTACTTTTGCATTACGTCCAGACCCAATCTCACTATTTAATTGATAAAGGTAACGCATATTTTGACTTGTTTTAGCATGCAAAACCCGTTTTGCATGGTGCAAAGTTTGTTCTTTTGTCCGTTTTAAAAATGTCGGAGCAATTAACCAACCACCATTCATTAAAGCAGCAGCCCCAACAGCTGTTTGCAAGGGAGTTGTTGCCATACCATGCCCAAAAGCAATCGTCATAGATTGGATATCCTTCCAATGATGTGGCACAATAGGATGAGCAACTTCAGGCAACTCTGTTACGAGTCGATCCAGTAGCCCAAGTTTTTGCAAAAAATCACGATGTTTATCAATCCCTATCGCTAATGCTTCTTTAGCAGAACCAATATTGGAAGAATAAACAAAAACCTCCCATAACGTTAAGGGACGATTTTTTCCGTGAAAATCATGAATAATATATCCACTACTTGCTTTTATGGGCTTTGAAGCATCAATAATACTGTTTAAATGAAAAATATTGGAATCAAGTGCCATGGCGGTCGTAAAACTTTTAATAATCGATCCCATTTCAAATGTTCCGGCCGTCATCCGATTGAGACGATCACTTTTTAAAGCTTCAATAGGATTTCCAGGATCAAAATCTGGTAGAGATGCCAACGCCAAAACTTCCCCCGTATGTATATTTAAAATAACAGCTCCTGCAGCAATTGCCTTATAACGCTTCATAGCCTGAATAAGTTCATCATGGACAATTGCCTGAAGTCGCACATCAATCGAAAGCTGAACTTGTTTTAATGATTCTTCCATGGCAAGACCAGCAGCACGCAGAGCACTCAAACCCGCATCATCAATATATTTTTCCATACCTGCAATACCTTGATTATCAACATTCACCATGCCGAGAATATGGGAAGTTACAGGTCCATCGGGATAAAAACGACGAATTTCAGTCCGAAAACCAATTCCTGGAATACCAAGGGCCATAATTTGTGTCTTCTGCATTGGTGTTAACCCACGCTGTATCCAAGAAAAACCAGTTTTTCTTTTTAAGCGCTTATAGGTTTCCTGCCAATTAAGATCAGGCAAAACTGTTGAGAGCAATTCAATGGTTTCATCCACATCAATAATACGTCGTGGCTCAGCAAAAAGTGAATAAGTTTTAATATCTGTTGCCAATAAACGACCATTACGATCAACAATATCAGGCCGCGCCGTCAGTTGAAGAACTCCTGGCCCCTTTGCTTCTTCAATCTGTCCACCTTCCAACCCATAAGAAATAAGGCAAGCCCCCATGATGCCATATAAAACTAAAAAGCAGAACAACGAAAAAAGCAAACGTGGACGACTAGAATAGGGACGACGAACAGAAACATTATGATTATTCAACGAATTCTTAAAGTGCTTTTTCTTCTGTAAGAATAAAAAAGTCGACTTCATCACTGCACGCCTTTTTGGACAACACCATTCATCTGAGAATCCCGACGATTTGCCAAAATATCTTGATTATCTTCCAAGATATTTTGTTTAATCAATTCTTCAATTGGATCATGTACCCGTACCGGAATGTCTTTAAATTCTACGATTTGACGCGGCTGTATAACTTCTAATCCAAGTTCTTTTTGATAACGTTTCGCAAGTTTTTGCATGCGCGAAGGCTTGATCATCACAGCCCACTCAGCATGAAGCAAACTCACCGTATTTTTTGCTGCAGCAATTTCATGCTCAAGATGAAGAACTTCATTCATTCGTTTTTGAACATCATATTTTACCTTATAAGTAAGACCTGCCATACAAATCATAATCATCACTAAAATCATATCAAATGTACGAAAAACTGTCATTTCTTGCCGCCTTCAAAACTGGCAATCTCTGCTAAACTAAATAATTTCATATCTTCTGTAAGAGCCTCTGCTTCAGTCCGTACACCAATACGCAACCGCGCAGAACGTGAACGAGGATTTTTCTGTAACTCCTCTTTAGTTGCCGTGATCCCACCTCTAAACAAAGGAAAAAATGTTGCTGGAGCAGCCTTTATTTCTGGCAGATAGCGTGATCTCATACGTTCTCCAGAACGAGTCGAAAAAAATCTTTTGACCATACGATCTTCAAGAGAATGAAAACTGACAACCCCCAAACGGCCTCCAGCTTTTAAAACGCGTTCAGCAGCAAATAAACCACGCGCCAATTCACCAATTTCATCATTAACATAGATACGAAGAGCCTGAAATACACGTGTTGCAGGATGAATACGATCTCCCGGTTTACGTCCTATCAACGTTTCGATAGCATACGCCAAATCACCCGTACGCAAAAAAGGCTGAACAACACGACGCGTTTCAATCATCCGTGCAATTCGTCCCGCATAACGCTCTTCTCCTAATACCTTAAAAATACGTGCCAAATCTCTTGCTTTTAAATGATTGACAACATCGCTAGCTGTAAAACCAGTCTGAGCCATTCGCATGTCCAATGGCCCATCTTTTTGAAAAGAAAAACCTCTTTCTGCTTCATCAAGCTGCATTGAAGAGACACCAATATCCAAAATAACTGCATCCACCTTCTCTTCAACGACACGATCAAGCTGTGAAAACGCCATATGGACCAAACGAAGGCGTGGAAAAAATTCTTCAACAAGCAATTGTCCTGCACTGATAGCATGAGGATCACGATCAAGAGCAATCACCTGTGCCCCTGCCTTTAACAAAGCGCGCGTGTAACCACCAGCACCAAAGGTGCCATCAATCACTTTTGCTCCAACCAATGGCATAAGCCCAGCCAAAACTGGCTGTAACAACACTGGAATATGGCGTTCAGCTCTTTGATCCTGCTTTATCAAAATAATCCGTCTTGAAGTTATGCTGTCTTAAATCAACAGCTCTCTCATGGCAACTGATCTTAGAATAACCTGGCCTTCATCACATTAATCACAATGAACGAAAAAACTAAAGTTATCCTAAAACAGATCCTAACGCATTATACTTAAAGAAATGTTATAATTTTTTAAAACACTCTTTGCTCAAGTGTCCATTTCAAACACATAGACTCCATAAAAGACCATATATAATTGATCTTATAAAATATCGCGTATCATCATGAAATATCAGTCGGCCTATAAGCCGGGTTCTGTAGAGTAAAGCTTACACTTTACATGGCAACCATTCATCTGGGACGGATGTTACCATCCGCCTCGTGCAACCTACCCGAATGACTCGCCCGGAAATCGGCTGCAAATTAAATTTTGCACGTCATTTCTATTTGGTCTTGCTCCCGGTGGGGTTTACCTTGCCACATTCATTACTGAATGCGCGGTGGGCTCTTACTCCACCCTTTCACCCTTACCTATAAAAATAGGCGGTTTACTTTCTGTGGCACTTTCCCTAGGGTCACCCCCGCCGGGTGTTACCCGGCACCGTCTTTCCATGGAGCCCGGACTTTCCTCACCTGCCGCCTTTCAGCATTGGACAAGCGCGGCTGCCCAGCCGACTGACATACTGATTTATAAAACATTTTTTGCTCCGTGAAAATAGCATCTTAAAATATTTTATGACAAACCTCTCTCAACAGATGTTTTTATTTTAATGAAGCCAGATAAGTTTTTACTTTTGCGCAATATTTCGCTGAAATAGAATTCATTTTTTTTGCAGCATGACCTGCGTTATATTTAAGGATTGTACCACACGTACTTCCACCACTGAGTTTATAGGCCCGTGCCAAATAACGCATACCATATTCAAGATTGGTCGCAGGATCGTACAAATCCTGTACAGAACCACTAAAGCCCAACCCTCGTGCCGTAGAGGGTTTAATTTGCATCAAACCTATTTCGCCAGCAGCCCCCTTTATACCTGCCTTATAATTACTTTCAACTTTTACAACAGCATGTGCTAAATTAACCGGAATATTATACTTATTTGCAAATTTCTGAATAAGAAATTCATAAGGACGATTAGAAATCTGAGAAGCAACACTCCCTAAGCCTTCTTTTGCTTCTGCAACATTTAAAACACTATGAGCCCAACTTATATCAAATACAAAAAATACAGCACACGCTGTATTTAACAAAATTTTCAAAAATTGCATTTTCTTTCTCTCACTCAAAAATTCTCAAATTCTAACCGCAAATAATTTTCGAATGCATTGTACAAAAAAAGAAAGCAAAAGAACGGCTTGAAAAGGGAAATATTAAGACAATTTCAAGATAAAGTTCTGTATAAAAAGAAAAACTCTTTATACAAAAATTATAGACTTCTCTATATCATCAAATAAAAAAATTAAAAGCCTATAATTAAACTTATATCATATTAACTAAAATGATATATTCTATCAAGTTCTGCTATATTTATTGTATTAATCAATTTTTATATTACAAAATAGCACTTTTAAAAGATATGATATTTTTTTATATACGATGATTAAATTTTTTATTGATATCAATCCCACAAAGCAATAGAGACGAGATCATCTTTACCAAAGATCCTCGATATCGCAAAAGTTTCACAAAAATAAAACCCGTTATTGATGCTTCTTTCTAACCAATAAACACGCGCAGCATTCTTTATGGCCCCAATAAACCATTGACTAAAATCAACCCCCTACCTCCATCACTGTGCATAAGGAGTCCATAGATATACAAAAACCATCATACGCTATTTACCAATTCAAAATATTGCGCAAACTCTTTGAGAATTTTCTATCTGCTCATATCAAATAAAAAAATAACTGGTATCTAAAATGCGATTAACGTGTTTTATTATAGCAATCTCTTCCTTTGCTTTTCTACAAATGAGTGCCCTCAGCTTATCCTCACCCTTTATGCAAAATACCGTATTGATTTAAGCTGTTTTTTATTGCTTTTGTCATTGTAACAATGAATAATGCAGTCAGCCTAACCAATGCCCTTGATGGACTTGCTATCGCTCCTGTAATAATTGCAACATTATCTTATACTCTGATTTCTTACCTTTGTAGGAAGATAAATTTTGCTGATTATCTTACAAATTTATTATCTTCCTACACACTTTTCAAAACCTCACGAAAAGCTCTCTCCCCCTTAAAATCAAATCCAAAAGCACAATTTTAAAAATAGCTAAAAATAAGCATTAGCAATAGAAGGACGAGAAATCGCTTTTGAGAGAGCCATAGCAACAGTTTCACCAAATTTGTGAGCCTCTTCACGTCTCTGACCATTTTCACAAGCAAATGAAACCGCCTCGCGACGCACTTGCTCAATAAACAGCTCTTGCTGCCGAGGACTCATTTTAGAAAGGTGCACGATAATATCCGGAAAAGCCATTGCCCATCTCTCTAGCAACACCCCCTCCGTTACCTCAACTTGCTGAGAAGAAGAAGTGTAGCCAGAAAAAAACTGATAAACAGCAACACTGCGAGAAGCAAAAATGCTAACACCAAAAATAAGAAATATAAACAAAATAAAAGCAATACGACCGGAGAAAAATCCCATCATCTCTTACTTAAAGATTACAGACTGCAAATATAGGCTCCTTCCATAGCATTCAATGATGACTCAATAAAGAAAAATTCTAACCATTGAAAATAAACGCAATAACACTAACCAATAAACAACCGCTACCCGCCTATATACTGAGACACTATAGATGAAACAATAGCATATCTTACGCCTTTTACCCCTGATAACATCTTACCAAACTCTAAAAAAAACTACAAAAAACCTGACTGAGGAAATCCTCAGCCAGGCCAGACAATCTAGGGGATCCACGCGGGGGGGGGGGGAGGAGGTTCCCCGATTGTCCTCTCACATCAACCACTAAGATAGCCGATGTAATATCTTTGCTATGGAATAAAATGCTTTAAACAACAAGAAATTCTTATCATCTTCTACGCAAAAAAGCATAAAAGAATTATAAATTATTTAAAAATGACGATATTTAGGCAAAAAAAATTTAAATTGACCCAATTTGAAGCAACTTTATTCCAAAAAAACATCAATCAGAATCTACGACTATTGTAATTTTTATAATAATTTTTTTCATAACTCTGATGATCATCATTAAAAAACAAGCAATTTGTATATATTCACCCTATAAAAAGCAAAGTCCATACAAGCAGAATCACTTGTCCAACAGCGATCATCACAAAAAGAAAAACGTAGACTTTTAAAACTGATACAATAACAGCAAAAAATATCTGCTTAAAAGAAGATATGGATTGTTGAAATAAAGACAATAAATTAGCTAAACCGAATCTTATCTATCTTCATAAAAAATTCTACAAATGATCCTTTAAAATATTGTCAAACTCCTTACGCAACAACATCAATGAAAAATTTAAACAGCTGCTTTTACGAAAAAAATAAGAACGCTAAAGGTATTTTTTCGAATCATGCCCTATGATCATTCCAAATAGCGATAAATTATTTTTCACTAGCCAACAGACTCCAACGCATTTTAACATAACAAATAAAGATCCGTGCAAACATTTTCTCTTAATTTCTATCACTTAAACTAATCCGTAAAAGAATAAACACAGCAGTTTTTATGCTCAAAAATTGTTACACTCTGTTTTTTAACGTAAATAATCCATTGATTTGCAATCATAACGCATCATTTTACAACTTACTTGAGAGATCTGAATAGCGTAAGGTCCTCTTATTTCAAATCTTCTTATATTGAATCAATAAAAAGCATTCATTTGCATATCACAAGCCAAAAGAAGCATGTGAATACCACTAAAAGGTGTAGATACCTCCAATGAGCCATTTGAAAATAAGATCTGCAGCAACATGAGAAACTGGAAAACAAAATGGTAAAGCCGGCTTACAACTTTTACTTAAACTAAAAATGGTAGTGCTCTATGAATTTTATACTATATTCTCCATGAGCTGCATCTAAAATGAACGCGAAAACATAAAAAGAAAGAAGAAAACCACTTTTAGCAAGAAAAATGGACTTATTTAATAATCCTCATTGCTTCTAATGATAAAGATACGCGAAACTATGCCATAATATCACTCTTTTCTTTACATAGCCTCTGCAGAAGCTATCTTAATTTGACTTTATGAAGATAACATAAAGGATCTGTACAAGTACCTGTCCGAATTCATCAAGCCAAATGTGTATGACGATTATCATTTGCAAAATATTTTATAAAATCCGGAATATCACTCCAATCCATTGCTGGCCTATAAGTGTTTTCATAGTGGTGTTTGCTGAATTTTTTCTGTTACTTATCATCAATATCAACGCTTAGCACATCAGCCACATTTGAAATAAAAATTAAGACGAACGCTCCCTGCGAACCGTTTCAGATTTTATATACCCAATGAGAGTAAAAAATATTTATATCTGTTTGAGGAATTGTTAAACAAGGAAAACCATCATTCATTTGGGAAAAAATATAAAAACCTAAAGACAAAATCTGTTGCCATCTTTACCCTTCCTTTCATTTTGTTTTACGACTTTCAAAAATACTCATAATGCTGTATTTCAAATAATGAAAATTGTGCATTGTCTTATGCTATTTTCGTTCTTTTTAGCATCTTTTTGCACCCCTCACAAAAAAACTCTAAGGTACTTCTCGTCTAAGAACCTGCTTTAAAGAGACATTTTACCCTGTTTCACCCACTCTCTTTGTGCCATTAAAGATACAACTTAAGCCCTATTGATCATCATCATCTTTGACTTTATGAAGACACGAATTATCACTCCATTATAATATAGTTAATCTTACATTGAGAAATGTGCATAAGAGATGTCATTCCTTTTCCAAACGGTATTATTAATACAAAAACCTGCTCTTGTAACATACAAATAAACGCTTTTAGATTCTAAAAACAAAAGATTTTAAATGAAAAAATATTCTTGTATTTGAGCTTTTTATTGAAGTTTTAAAAGAATATATTATCGTTTAAAATCAATATATTGACTAATAAAACGAAGATGATATCAGGACACCTTAAATAATGATCCTCATAAGCTTAACTCTATAGAAGGTGTTTCATTATACAGCCTACACGCCGCTATAAAACACCAATACTCCCATATAAAAACATAATACAAATGTAAAAAACAATAGCTTATCAATGATTGAATAAAGTTTTATCTCTACGCTATTCCTTGAGAAAAATCAGAGAATAAAGTGCGTTAACAAACGCGATTTATGCAAAATCTACTTGTTTATCTTTGATATCGTCAACTAATAAACGCGGATCACGAGCAAGCCAAAGTGTAACCATGCCCTCCTTACTATTTTCATTTTGTATAGGAGTAAGACAAACTGTTTGCTCTAGCATAAGTCCGGCATTTTTTAGCCACTTTTCTATTTGTAAAGTCGAAAATCCAAGACGCATATGTGCTTGATCAAAATGTGAAGAATCAGCTTTATGATAACCCAAATCCACAATCAATAAACGCCCATAGGGACGCAAAACACTTGATATCTCATGAAGAAACATTTCAGGATTTTCAAGAAAATGTAAAACCCAATGAAGAATAACTAAATCAAAAGTTGTATCTCCAACAGACAAGTGAAAAACATCGCTATCAAGCACAACTTCAACCGCATGCGTATAAAGATTAGAAAACAATTTTAAGATAGAGTCTCCACCTCTTCCAATATTCAGCATCATCTGAAATGGTTTATCGCCAATGATTTCAAGTAAAGAGTTTTCTACACCATGATCTGCCATATAGGATGACCGTAATACATCCCGTTGCAACGCATTTTGTAAGAAATGCTTCTTCCTCCTTTTTTGACGCTGCTTTTTAACATCCTTCAAACGTTCTAAATCATGCGCTAACAACACATCATTCTTTGGTAAAGACGAAAGAATACCCATCACAATGTCTTTACCCCCAAAATCATGACAAAGCTTAAAATAAAGGCTATCCCCCTTCTGATAACGCTCAATCAATTGTGCTTCGTACAATAAACGTAAATATCGTGATATACATGCTTGCGACTGATCAAGAATAAAAATAAAATCAGGGATTGTTAAATCTTCATGACGCAAGAGCGTAAGAACACGTAAATGGCTTACTTCTGCAACCGCTTTCAGCAGCTCAATTATTGCATCTAAACTTGTACTTTTTTTCATAATTATCCCCTAAACATTCCTATAAACATTTGTTTATAGGAAAAAAAGTCAAGCATACAACGCATATTCTCATCTATTTTGTGCTCTCTATTTTATCATACTATGAAAAAAATAGGCTCATGTAAAAAACGAACAGATCTTATCCATCTGTTTCTCGTTATGATGATAATACATTGATTTATAATAATAATTCATTCATTTTAACTTGAATAAAAAACCGGAATACCATAAATTTTTCTCATTTCAAATCTATTGATGATAAATCAATCCAAATCATTCTCTTACAGCACATAAACGGAGGGAACATATAGATAAAAATACCTTTTATGCCCACCTCAAAACAAGAACTGCATACCATTGAGAAAAAATAAATAATATGATAGTGTCAGCTTGCATCTTTATTAAGTAAAGACGATAATGCTCAATGACCAGAGCATTTGTAGAAGTAATACTATACTCTTCATCTCCTCCTTTTCATTGCAATTTTACAAGCAATAACCGGTTATATATCATGAGTAGAATAACCCTATTTAGCTCATAATTTCATAAGATGTCTCTTACTTTTTTCAATGAATAAAAACTTCCACAGAGCACACACACACTTTATTTATGAAATAACAAACACAATAAAATACACTATTATTCCAACAAAGTTGCGATAAGATAAAAATTCTAGCGTGTAAGAGGTTTATAATTTGCATGCTTAGGATTAAGAGATTCCGCCCCAAGACGACGAACTTTATCAGCCTCATATTCAGCAAAATTACCTTCAAACCATTCTACATGACCATCACCTTCAAAGGCTAAAATATGTGTTGCCAATCGATCAAGAAACATACGATCATGCGATATGATAACTGCACAACCAGCGAAATTTTCCAATGCATCTTCCAATGCACCCAATGTTTCAGTGTCAAGATCATTTGTCGGTTCATCAAGAAGAAGCACATTCCCCCCCTCTTTTAGAAGTTTCGCCAAATGTACGCGATTGCGCTGCCCTCCTGATAAATTTGCCACCTTCTGCTGCTGATCTGCCCCCTTGAAATTAAAAGCCCCGCAATAAGCGCGGCTATTCATCTCATATTTGCCTAATTTAATAATGTCATTTCCACCAGAAATTTCCTCCCAAACAGTCTTATCCCCCACCAAGGAATCGCGACTCTGATCCACATAACTCATGTGAACTGTTTCACCGATACGTATCTGACCTGAATCGGGATTTTCCTGTCCCGTTAACATTTTAAACAAGGTCGACTTTCCCATACCATTGGCACCAATAACGCCGACAATGCCGCCAGCAGGAAGTTTAAAAGAAAGAGAATCAATCAATACACGTTCACCATGAGCTTTAGAGAGATTATCAACCTCAATAACAACTTGTCCTAACCTTTCTCCAATAGGAATAATGATTTGCGCCTCTCCAGGACGGCGCTCACGTGCTGCTTGAACCAACTCATCATAAGCCTTAATCCGAGCTTTTGACTTTGCTTGTCGCCCTTTTGGACTAGAAGCGATCCATTCTTGCTCACGTGATAAAGCACGTTGACGCGCTGCCTCTTCACGGCCTTCCTGAGCCAAACGCTTGGCTTTAGCCCCCAAATAAGCAGAATAGTTCCCCTCATAAGGAATACCTCTACCGCGATCTAATTCTAAAATCCAACCCGTTACATTGTCGAGAAAATAACGATCATGGGTTATCAAAAGCACAGCCCCAGGATATTCACGTAGATGCCTCTCAAGCCAAGCCGTCGTTTCAGCATCTAAATGGTTTGTCGGTTCATCCAAAAGTAATAAATCAGGTTTTGACAAAAGTAATTTACAAAGCGCAACACGCCGCTTCTCACCACCAGAAAGTTTTGTGACATCCCCATTGGCTGGCGGACATCCAAGAGCAGCCATAGCCATTTCCACTTGACTTTCTAAATCCCAAAGATTCTGACTATCAATAATATCCTGAAGCTGTGCACTTTCATCAGCCGTTTCTTCGCTATAATTCATCATCAATTCGTTATAACGCTCAAGAATTGCCTGTTTATCTGCAACACCTTCCATCACATTGCCGCGCACATCTTTGCTTGCATCAAGCAAAGGCTCTTGTGGTAGATAGCCACAGCGCGCTCCTTCACAAAGCCATGCTTCTCCTGTATATTCCTTATCTAGCCCAGCCATAATACGTAAAATCGTTGATTTACCAGCACCATTTGGCCCTAAAATACCGATCTTCGCATCTGGATAGAAAGACAAATGAATATTTTCTAAGATTTTTTTATTGCCGTAAGACTTGTTGAGCCCAGCCATATGATAGATAAATTGACGTGCCATAAATTTCTCTTTATATTGCGCGATATTAAAGATTAGGGTTTGAAAAAATTGCTTTCGCTTTTTGAAACTGTACAGTAAATAGTGCTTACACCGTATCAAAAGCTTTTCGCTTTATATTGGTACATTTTTTCTAATCTCACAAGCCCCAGTATGGTTCTGAATGCAAAAAAACATCGCCTCAAAAAGCAAAAAGCAAATCTTTTTAGCTGTCCCTGAAACATGTTATCAAACATTGCCCATCTTTTCCATACCAGATATAACCTTGTATTTTTATCGTATTAAACCAACTTATCAATGTGATAGGATACCAGAAAGAAAAGCAATTCTCTACGCGCCTTCTTTTTTTGCCTTATGGGCTTTATATTACGCCGTAAAAAATCCTTCCCTTTTTTCATCGATTTTTTGTTACGGGAAACAATGGACTTCACCCCTTTCCTTGATGTGGCTTAAATTACGTTTACAAAATGACTGCCGCCTTATGGGATCTGACGTCCCAAGCCCAATGATCATGAAGGCGTTGCATCAACACGTAGCAACAAATGACTACAGTGCACTCCCCATTGGTACGTGGTTACAATTCGTAAAAAACTATAAAACAAATTGTAAAAACTTATCCATTCCCCTCTTTTGGCTTGATAACTGTAAAAATAGTATCAATATTCAGCAACTCATTTCAAAACTTCAAGGCGAAATATAGCTTTTTAAAAATACGATAAAAGCGCGTCTCCTATGAGGAATATATTTATGGAAAAAAAAGCCTTAATCGTCATTGATGTTCAAAATGACTTCTTACTTGGTGGAGCACTTGCAGTACCACAAGGTGATACTATTTTACCCGCCATCAATAATCTCATAAATCATTTTGATCACGTTATCTTAACCCAAGACTGGCATCCCAAAAACCATTGCAGCTTTGCTTCCTGCTATCCTGAAAAAAAAACCTATGATACAGTCACTCTTGACTATGGTCCTCAAATACTTTGGCCTGATCATTGTATACAAGGAACACAAGGAGCAGAGTTTCATACATCTCTTAGAGTGGAAAAGGCACAACTTATCCTTAGAAAAGGCTATAATCCAAAAATGGATAGTTATTCTGCCTTTCTTGAAAATGATCAAAAAACACCAACAGGTTTACATGTTTATCTCAAAGAACATGGTTTTACCAAGCTCATTATGTGCGGCTTAGCAACTGATTTTTGTGTCGGATTCTCTGCTCTTCACGCCATACAATACGGTTTTAAAGTCAGTGTTTCATTAAATGCTTGTGCTGGTATTGATGTAAACGGATCACTAAACACTATGCTTAAAACTATGAACGAAGCAGGTATAGAACTGTTAATGCTCTCCTAAAATATTCTTTTCTCATCTACCATTATAACATTCTGATTTATAATGAATAAATTTTTTTACCTATTTAAGAAAGGAACCCAAATATCGTAAAATTCTCTCATTTCACCCCTATTTCAATACCATTCTCTTAAAACATCATAAATAGGATTGATGTATGAATAAAAATCTTGCAAAAAAAACAGCCAAAATGCTTCTTATGAATCATTAAATGCAAAAGCAGTTATGATACTAAAAGCTGGTAAAAAGTATAGCGTAAACTTGCACCTTATATTGAAGTCAAAAAGCCTCTATACGTCAAAAGTTATCCAAAAGATTATACATTATTTACCTCATGGAGGGAAATCGCGCAATAGTGTCAACTTTAAAACAAAAACATCAATAAGCAATAACATGGCATTTTTTGCATAAAAAGCCTCTCTCTATTCAAAGACATGCGATAAACAAAAGCGTGAGAAAACACGAATTTTTCATTACTTACGACACGCCCTGTTTATCCAATTGACAACGCTTAAAACGAATCGAAGAATACAATGCCATTCCAATAATACAGACTCCCACAAGTCCTGTTAAAACTTCAGGAACCGATATAATCGTTTGCAGATACATAATCACTGCAAGAACTAGAATTGCATAAAAAGCACCATGCTCTAAATAACGATAATGCAATAATGTGCCTGATTCAACCAACATAATTGTCATAGAACGAACGTAAAATGCTCCGATACCAAGACCTATCGCAATAATAAAAAGGTTGTGTGAAAAGGCAAAAGCACCAACCACGCCATCGAAAGAAAAACTAGCATCAAGAACTTCTAAATAAAGAAACGCCCCTACTCCCCCGTGAGCTACTGTTGTTAAAGTCTTTTGAGGAGTATCCAAGAGATGACCGACAACTTCAACACCGATAAAGGTCAAAAGTCCATAAAGTGCTGCCAATAAAAAAGTTATTTTATTTTCTGCGTCAATCTGACCTGAAACAAATAAGATCAAAATCAAAACAATTGCAATATCAATTCCAACAAGCGCCCCAAACTTTTGAGCAGGTCTCTCTATAACATTAAGCCAATGCACTTCTTTTTTAGAATCAAAAAAATATTTTAAGCCAACCATCATAAGGAAAGTTCCTCCAAAAGCGGCAATCCCCATATGTGCATCGATTAAAACTTCGGCATATCGATGTGGTTCCCATATCGCTAATTTGACTGCCGCAATGGGATTAATCCCAACAGCAACGACAACCACCAATAACGGAAAAACAATCCGCATCCCAAATACAGCTATCAAAATGCCCCATATAAGAAAACGGCGACGCCATAACGGATCCATTCTACCAAGAATACGCGCATTGATAATAGAATTATCAAAAGATAAAGAAATTTCCAAAATCCCTAAAACACAGCAAATAAAAAAATATTTAAGAAAACCAGTAATGCTTCCCGTTTCGAACCAACCAATAGCCCCTCCTAAAAAAATACCAATAATCGTGAAAAAAAAAGCACACCCAAAATAGCGTAATAGGGCCATGATCATTCCTCAAAGTTTATTTTCTAATTCAACTACAGCACACACAGTATAAATCCAAAGCTTGCATCTCTTTAAAATTGCATTTATTAATGCAGAGGTGTATAGAATATATATGGTAAAGTTACATGAGAATTTTCTCAAAAAAACAAGAGACAGAATGCAGTAAACACAAAATTTTGTTTTGAAATAAATATTAGTCCTCAATACAATAAATTAAAAATAAAAAAATAAAGAGAAATTAAAACTATAATATTGACATTACATCATAGAATATTAATACATAGTGTGCTTTTATTAATCAAAATTTATACCATGATGATTTACTGAGGGAGATAATTCGTGGCACGTCCTGAAACTGAATCAAAAACTATATTTGGAAAACGTTTACGTTATGTACGTCTTGCTTTAGGTGATCCATCACGTGAAACCTTAGCGAAAAGTTTTAGCATGACAAAAAATTCCATTGCTTTTTACGAGCGTGGAGAGAGAGAACCCAATCTTAGTGTTTTACAAACATACCGCACGTTGTATGGTGTCAATATTAATTGGCTTTTAACTGGACAAGGAAAAATGTTTGATGCCGAATACACAAAGGGTGATTTTGACTGGAATTATTTTATTAAAAAAATTGAAGGGCTTGAAGAAACAATTGCCAATAATGATCATAATGAAAAACTAAATCGAGAGAAAATCGATAGCTCTTATGAAAAATTGCAGCAATATTTATCAAAGCAAGGTATATCAAATGGACTAACCCCTAAAACGGCAATCTCTTTGATTGATATGAAAGCCAAAATGGCCAATTCTTATACTCTTAGTTTATTTATTGATTTACTCATTCGCAGCGTATCCCAAAAAGAGGTTATAGCAAACCAATAAACGTCTATTTTAAAAGAGAAAAAAGAAACGATTAAACTCTACCAGTGTGGAGAACAGTTTTTTATTGTGTCCATGCTGGTGGAATTTTGTATTCTCTATAAACTTTGTTTCTGTAATGATAGTAAAAATATTCGCATTATAAATGAATATATAGTGTCATTAAATTAAAAAAAATAATTTTATAGTATAAAATTCTCATTCATATCTTATTGACAAGAAATTTTTTCTTGTTAAAAGAATAATAGCTCTCATAGAAGATTTTTTTAGGTCAGAAAATTTAAGGGGCATATATTGACGACTTCCTATAGAGACATAGATTAATGTTCATAAACGGATTAGTTGAGTATTTATCCTGAAAATTATCAGCTATTTTATGAGGTGGGAAGCATGTATTTTGAAGTGTTTCAAGGAGTTCACAATCAATGGTACTGGCGTTTAATCTCGGGAGATGCACAAAAAATTGCTTTTTCAAGTAAAGGTTATCCAACAAAACAAGATATTCTTATGAATATTGAACAAATCAAAGAAATTACGCATAAGGCTCTTATCAGAGAATTGCAGTCCTGACATTCTTTACCATTAAGATAAGCATTTATTTTATATAATGGAGTTTTGAGTTATTTTGGTGATGAATGAAAAGTAACTGATTTTATCTCAATGAAAGAGGGCTTTTGTCTTATTTTTAACACGCGCAAATAACAGTAAATTTTTGCAGGTTGTATGTTTGTTTTCAAACATAATCAGATCTTTATAGCATCTATCAAGAGCCCCCCTCAAATTTTGTATTTTTCATAAAAAGCAAATGCACATGAAGATAAGATAAATCATAAATTAGGAATATGATTGCTCTCGCAGAGATTAATATCTTTTACGTTCATCTTCCTATTCTGTGTCCGATAGCATAACTGGCTTATCCACTTCATCTTCATAAAAAGAAAATATCTCTTTCTTTCTATTATCATGCAATTTTTATGCCTATTGGTTGAAGCTATCATAATATTTTTATATCCCAACACCTAAAAAGAACATACAAAATCGCTTTCAGTAATAATATAATATCACCACAACAATTGTTGAATCTTATATACAGATTTTTTTAATAACCTAGCATATCTATAAATCAGTGCATTATCATAAAATTTTATTTTATGATCAATGATACTCTATCTTATAAAATTAAATCTTTTCATAAGTCAGAGTAAACTTGAATATTTTGTTTCAATACAATTTCCCCACCAGCACTGTCATTTACTTCATTAAAGTTTATCTCTCTCATCACTCCAGTCTTTCTAAGACATTTTCAAAACCTTTAATGCATAAATTCGATACAAAAAATGAATATAGTTACTCTTTATCATTTTTAGATTGAAGTTCTTTTTGATATTTCTTTTCATTTTCTTCATATCGTTTAATTTGTTTTTTCAATTTTTCAATCGTTTGATCGCGTCTTTTAATCACCATATTCTGCTCTCTAATAGCTCTATTTCGTTCTTCAGTCATCTTCATAGAATCTCTTAAAAACTCATGCTTTATCCTTCTGGACTCCTCTTTTAAAGCTTTAACTTGACTACGATAATATAAAGAAAACCGAAATATAACTCCGCTGAACAACAAAACAACAACCATTGCTCCCCATAAAATTTCGTTTACACCCATTTAGATCTCCTTTAATTTCCGCTCAAGTAATCATCTTGACCAATTTCTTTGTTGCATCCTCAATCAAAAAAAGAATGCAATAAACCGGCATGTTCTAAGTGCGAACAATCACTCTCGGCATTCTTATTTTCTCTATTAAAACATTGATAAATGATGTAAAAATCACTCTGAAAGTGGCTAAATCCACACGCTCACACCAATTATTTGCGACATATTTATTGACACAAAATATATAAAATAAGGAATTTCAAACAAAACGAACGATGCAATAAAATCAACACATGCCTTCCTCAAACACTCCTATCTTCCTCTTGTACACCATGTGAAATTCTGCTACGTGTAGGTTCTTTTTCTTACAAAAATCTGCAGGGTTAAAAGCACAGCATTTCTGTAAAATTTGGCCCTCTTGTAAATCTTTACATCACGACAAACTAAAGCGTTTTCATAAACTCTAACCTTTCTATAATCACGAGCATCACCATAAACTTGAAAACATTGAACATTCAAAACTTGATCAAAAAAGAGCGCATTAGTTTAAACATATACATCTCCATTCACATGTAAATAATTATAAAACCTCCCCTTTCATAAACACGCGAATTCTTGCATCCCCCTACACAACCATATATTAACGTATTGTTATAAATAACAATATCCTTGTAAAGACAGACTTCATTATAACCGCAACATCATAAAAAATACATTCATTCTCATAAAACACATTGATCGAGTATATCCATCCTACCAAACCACCACCTTTGTGAATCAGATTATCTTCATGTTCAATAAAATACCTAAGATCACCTTTTTTGATATTTCCCAAATTTCTTAACGCACACACGCGATATACTAACTGATAGTGATCTAATTTATTACAATAAAGGAAAAATCAGCATTCTTTGCTTATGAATTTATATTTTTTTCTACAGCCATTACCCTATCTCTTAAGGCTCTAAAGCTTCATTATAGTCACATACCGCCTCAATGCAGAATTTTTTTACAAATGCTGATATCGGAGTATATCTTGATTTATCATATCGCTGCGTATACTATTATGATAAAATCTCATGAGTATGTGAGAGTGTATTACCGTTTTCGGTATACGCACTGATTTTGTCACATCGTCACAACCGTATAACTAAGCAACCATTTTTTATTGATTCGAATCTGAAAGTGTATGGAGACATTTTGTTATTAGTTAAAAACAACTCTATATGCCTCATAAGCGAAGAGCTCTGCATGGATATTCTCACGCTCCTTGTATCATATATTCTGGATTCGCAACGCAATATTAACGCTATAGCGTAAATATGTAAAGGTCTAAAAATGACACAGACTGAAAAAGATTGGTTCCAACGCTTAGTTGAATTGATAAAAAGTGACGGACGAACAATGATTGAAATAAGCAGAGCTGCAGGCTGTGGACAAAATTACGTCCAACAAATGATAAATGGAGGCAAGAGGCCTTCTGTAGATAAACTCATGGCTATTTTGAATACACTGGGAAATGCTAGTGCCATATATGTAATAACTGGTTTCAACATTTCCGATGAAGATTTAAAACTCATAACTTTGATTTCGTCTGGAGATAAAAAGAAGATTGAAGCTTTAAATGTTCTGTTGAATGAGCAGAATCTATAGAATTTTCTACTTTATCCAATATCGCTTGCTTTTGAGACGTCGATAAAGACTCCCATTTCACAATAATATCAGATAAAGTTGTTTCAAATTTTTTATCATTCTTCATAGTCATACTCCATGTAGTCACACTATATAACGCTAAAGCGTTTAAAATATATCTCATACCTTAGAAAAAAATATTTGCAATAGGCAGTATGGAAGCAATTGTGTACAAACTTATTTTACAAAATCAGATGAAGTTCTATTAGTCATGTACCATGGTGAAACAGAAAGCATCACACGATCCAGACCTTCTTATGAAAATTGGTATAATCTATCAAAAACGCGAATAATGTTACGCAGATCTTACGATTCGGACCAATAAAAACTAATGTGAAAATATCCCTGAAGACACTCCTGAACTCTATATAAGAGAACACGAAAGAGCTTTTTTGAAAAAAATACATCACAATTTATTCTACATAGCACCATCTATGTTTTTTTAACAATATTGCAAAACAAGAATATAACAATGTTATAGGAATAAATTCTTATAAACAGAGCCACACTACCTAAAACTCTGTAACACGTTTACAGGTAACCTCCCCTCTAAACGCACCTTGTAAATACTAATATAAGTCTCTATCATAAGCAAAAGTGATACTATTAAAAAATAAAACGAATCACCACGTACAATCTTTGTACGTAAATTTTATACAGATTTACAACAAGAGAGAAATTCCCTTATGCAAATGAAGAATTATATTTTCAAAGTATGACTTTGAAGAAGAAGTATACTTTTCCAAAAAAACACTCTCCCTGCCAATAATTTTTCATAAGAGAAGAAACTCATAACAAAGATCAAACTCTCTTCACAATCAATACAAGGAAAATTTTAGCAATACAAAAAATTGCTAGGTTTATCGCAATATTGCTAATTCCTTATATAGAGTAAAATCAAAAAAGACGTCTGCTTTTCAACAATAATTCGGATAACATGAAAATTCTATAATTTAAACATTAAGCAAAAAATACACAAAAACAGAAAATGGCATTTTAATGAATTTTCCAATATCATAGAAAACATTTCTTACAGAATAATAAAATGCTTATTACAATAGAATCTGGATAACGCAAAGCGATAGAAACAATCACTCAATTGACTTTTCAAAGAATAATTAATAAAATTCTTTTCAGAGAACACGCCACCGTCACTATGAACAATATTTCTCACAATATCAAATAGAATTCCTTTCTTGGGAAAAAGAAAATATCAACAAATGTTATCATCGTTGCCCCCACGATACATATGAATGTCCATAGATCACATTCTCTTATACACTAACTTTTCATCACGATGATGCTATTCGAACGTCTAAAAGACATTAACATCATTTAGAAAAAAGCAAATTTACATTAAATGTTTTTTGAGCCATTTGTTCTGAACAGGTCCAATCTTTAAAATTGTCTCTATTAAGATCTGTTTATTTGCAAAACAAGTATAAATAAACTTATCCAATGAAGCTTTTAGCTTTCTATTTTTGAAGTACATCACACAGAAAAAGTACAAAACAGTACACGAATTAAGAAAATAAATAGCGACACATATCAGTTAATCAAAATACTAAAATGTTGCAAATGAGAGAACTTCTTTGATGAGACTAAAAAAACGTACCCTCACTTTATATTAAAGTGAGTGAGAGAAAAAACTGCAAAAAACAACGACTAAAGGCTTCTAGAATAAATAAATAAAAAATGAAAACGGTGGAATCTCAAAAATTTTATATAAGCGATCCATTTTTCTATTGGACATTCCCCTATTGGTGGGCCCGGAGGGACTCGAACCCCCAACCAAGCGGTTATGAGCCGCTGGCTCTAACCAATTGAGCTACAGGCCCCATATAGGTTGTTTCTCTCTAAACTAAAATGCCCTATGATACAAGAGCTGACCCAGATTATAACCAATCTTTTTCTCTTTTCTATTGGTTTTTTTTTCAGTACCCTAGTTTCTTTATAAGAACTCTTAAAAATGATAGAGAGTAGTCAACTGACAAATGTAAAGGAATAGATATGATAGAAAAGAAAACTCAACCACTGAAGGGGTCTCTGGTTAAAATAGCTCTATTAGCATTCACGCTCTTAGCCTCTTCATTGACTGTACGTGCTTATGCTGAAGAAAATAAAATAAAAAATGCAACGATTACAGTGACGGCAATCGGAGAAAGTCAGGCAGTACCGGATATGGCAATTATTAATCTCGCCGTTGTTACCCATGACAAAACAGCCCAAAAAGCTTTAGCTTCCAATAATCAATCTATCAATGATATTATAAAAGCTTTTAAAAACAATGGCATTCAAGCGAATGATTTGCAAACATCAGGCTTATCCATTTATCAGTCGAATCCTGATAACCACCACGAAAAAAAGAATAATGAAAAACTCTATCATGTTTCAAATTCTTTAACTGTCCGCATTCGTGATCTTACCAATGCTGGTAAAATCTTTGATCAAGCAATGACACTGGGGGTTAATTCAGTTAACGGTATTACGTTTACCAACGCAGATACGAAGCCATTTTATCAAGAAGCACGCAAAAAAGCCATTACTGAAGCCATTGAAAAAGCGCAAACGATAGCGCAAGCTGCCGATGTAAAATTAGGAAAAATTATTGAAATCAATGAAAAAGATGATTACTATCATCCAACACCGCGCCTCATGAGCAGAGCAGCAGATGCAAGCTACGCAAATACAAATTTTGCAAGCGGTGAATTAAATTATAACGTGAGTGTCACCGTAGTCTTTGCTATCGATTAAATGAGCAAGCATTGTATAAAACAATCATATCACTGGCCTTCACACAGAAGACCAGTAATATGAGCGAGGTAAGCTTCTTCAGATAATAATTCGTCTTCATAAACCTCTATTTGTCCACGTGCAGAAGCATGTGCGTAATGCACCGTCTGAGAATCCCCTGATACCAATGGATGCCACCACGGAAGATCTTCTCGCTCATAAACTAATCTATAAGCACAACTTTCTGGAAGCCAACGCGCCGTTTTAACTGTTGTAATGTCTAATGATATACAATCTGGTACGATTGAGTGACGATGAGCATAGTTTCGACACCTACAAGTTTCTCCATCTAAAAGACGACAAGCAATACTGGTTGCATAAAGGTCACCCGTATCATCGTCCTCAACTTTGTGGAGGCAACAACGACCACAGCCATCACAAAGGCTCTCCCACTCAGAAATGGAAATTTCTTCTAATTTTTTCACTTTCCAAAAGGGAAGTTTTCCACTCATAAACTCAAGCACACCTTTTTATTTAAAACGATCTATAAAAAACGAAAGAATTAAAAGTTTAATGTCTATAATTTCATATATTTCTGTGTGTTAAAAAGATTTAA
The DNA here is from genome assembly GCF_042196725.1 of Bartonella sp. AC158YNML. NCBI lineage: Bacteria > Pseudomonadati > Pseudomonadota > Alphaproteobacteria > Hyphomicrobiales > Bartonellaceae > Bartonella > Bartonella sp. AC158YNML. The sequence continues at coordinate 29,567 of NZ_JBHIQU010000004.1, read as the reverse complement.
CTCAATGCATACTTAAATCATTTTCTTAAAATCTCTCTGAATAACAAGAGGATATTCAGAAAATATCTCAATAAATGAACATACTCTATTGAAATATCCCTTTGTAAGCTAACAAAGAATGCAATAGAATGTGCGCCTTGAAATGATAGAATAATTTCTGCAAAGAATACACCTTTCGCATCAAAAAGTCAGTATGCTGCAATAGCAGCACTATAAGTTTATTCTTAATACATCCCCTCTTTTAAGAAACAAATAGTTACACGCAAGAGAATATTTTACCATTCATTTTTTTGAAAGACGACCACACCACTCTTTGCCCCATATCTGTTATTTTCAGAAAGAAAAATACAAAATCCCAAACCCCAGAAAAACATTAAATATCATCAACTTTCTAGATTATTCAAAGCCACCTCATATTTTTCTTTTTTTTTTCAAAAAATCATCCAAATACAAGAGAATACCCCTCCCCCCCTCATTAAGAAGAAAGGAGGAATTCTTAAAATGTATGAATTTCTTTATTTAAGAATCGAGAAAACTGCGCAACTTTCGCGAACGACTAGGATGTTTCAATTTACGAAGTGCCTTTGCTTCAATCTGACGAATACGCTCTCTTGTAACTGAGAATTGTTGTCCCACTTCTTCCAATGTATGATCGGTATTCATCCCTATTCCAAACCGCATCCGCAAAACACGTTCTTCTCGTGGTGTTAATGAAGCAAGAACACGTGTTGTCGTATCTCGAAGATTAGCCTGAATAGCTGCATCAATCGGCAATAAAGCATTTCTATCCTCAATAAAATCACCCAAATGGGAATCATCCTCATCACCAACCGGTGTTTCAAGTGAAATAGGTTCTTTTGCAATTTTAAGAACCTTTCGCACTTTTTCTAACGGCATAGAAAGCTTGCTAGATAACTCTTCTGGTGTTGGTTCTCGTCCAATTTCATGGAGAATCTGACGCGAGGTACGAACGATTTTGTTAATTGTTTCAATCATATGAACAGGGATACGAATAGTCCGTGCCTGATCAGCAATTGAACGCGTAATAGCCTGACGAATCCACCATGTCGCATAAGTCGAAAACTTGTAGCCGCGCCGATATTCAAACTTATCCACAGCCTTCATCAAACCGATATTGCCTTCTTGAATAAGATCAAGAAACTGCAAACCACGATTAGTGTATTTTTTTGCAATTGAAATGACAAGACGCAAATTAGATTCTACCATCTCTTTTTTGGCAATTGTTGATTCGCGTTCACCTTTTTGCACCTGCATAACAATCCGACGGAATTCACCAATTGAAATAGCCGTTTCTTGTGCAAGATTTTGTATTTCACTCCGCAATTTTTGAATTTCTTTTGCTTCACGCATCGAAAATTCTTTCCAACCAGGTGTAGGTAAAGTGGCAATATAATTCATCCAATCTGCATCCAATTCACGTCCCTGGTATTCTTTTAAAAAATCCTCATGGCCAATTCCATAGCTATTGGCAATCCGTTTCAGCTTACCTTCATTCTGAATCAATCTCTTATTGATGTCATAAAGCTGTTCAACCAAAGCTTCGATACGATTTTGGTTCAAAGAAAGAGATTTTACGGCTTGAATCAACGCACCCTTTAATTGAATATATTTTTTCTTCTGAGAAGATGTAAGAGCTCCCTCTTTACGCTCTGCCAAACTGCTTTCAACATGCTGATCTTGCAATTTTCGTAATTTTACATAGGTTTGAGCAATAAAATCCAATGTTTCCATAACTTGAGGACAAAGTTCATTTTCCATTGCCGCAAGTGATAAGTTAACATCGTCCTCGTCTTCTTCTTCATCTTCCTCAATGTTTCTCTCTCCTATGCTCTCCCCTATATTATGTATACCAGAAGACATTTTTTCTTCTTTTGTCTTATCCACTTCACTTCTCTCAATAACAGGAGCCTGCTTTGCTTCTGGACCAGCATAAGTAGTTTCAAGATCAATAATTTCGCGAAGAAGAATACGCTGTTCTTTTAACTCGTCACGCCAAATAATAAGAGCCTGAAAAGTCAAAGGGCTCTCACAAAGTCCGGCAATCATTGTCTCACGCCCTGCTTCAATACGCTTAGCAATGGCAATTTCGCCTTCCCGTGAAAGAAGCTCAACAGCCCCCATTTCACGCAAATACATACGCACCGGATCATCGGTGCGATCTGTTACTTCGCGCTTATTCGTTGTCGTTGCAATTGCGTAACTAGAGGACTCTACTAAATCACCGCCTTCTACAGTAACTTCCTCTTCATAGTTTTCGGCATCAACTTCATCCTCATCATCCACAACATTAACCCCCATCTCAGAGAACATCGCCAAGATATCTTCAATTTGTTCGGATGTAACCTCTTCAGACGGAAGAACTGCATTAAGTTCATCCATCGTTACGTAACCATTTTTTTTGGCAAGTTTAATCATTTTCTTGATGGCATCATCAGAAAAATCAAGAAGAGGGCCATCTAAACTCGCTTGGCTTTTTACTTCTGCATTATCTTTCTGTTTAACCTTTGTTGCCATACCATAACTCCACTCGATCACGCCATAGTTTCTATGTGACCAGCTTTTTTGTTCTCACTTCAATCACCCAATAGTTTCTCATATATATTTCTTAAGAGATTACTATTAGAAAGAATACATTTTGTATACACCTTGTCATTCAGACAAAAACGCGGGAAAACTCCAGAAGTTTCCCCGACACCTCTCAGCCCTTCTGAGATAATTTCTGTACCCTATCGTAAGAACCAATTTCCCGCTTTTCCTAAAATTTGCCCGCTTTTTCTAGAATTTAATCATCACCTTTATGAAAATATTACTCCACATAAAACTTCCTTATCTAAAATTTAAGTGACTGATTCGCATTAAAAAAGCGAATCATTTTATCGTATCTTGTGCATTCCCGTCTATTTTTTCATCCAACCAACTTCCAAACCCTTCAATTAACGCTTCTGTTGCCTGCATCTGCTCCAGCTCATTTTTTATCTCACGAAGCAGATCAAAAACCTCACTCTTAGGATTTTCTACAAGTTGCTCTTCAATATCCTGTAACCTTTTATGTAGGTGGTGTTCTTGAAGATGCAAGTAGACAGCTTGTTTTAATATAGCACGTGCATCTTCTATAGGGGCTCCACTAAAGATAATACGCATACCAATATTTTGCACAAGATGTTTCATACGCTCTAACAGAGCCTTTTGCCCTCTTTTTTCCAAGAACGCAACCATTGTCTCTTTATCATGAAGCTGCTGATTGCCAAGAATTTCCAACATAGCTTGATGAAAACACATCAATTGAGTATTTTTTAATTCTAACTCAGAAAGAATCTCAAAATTTTCATACCACAACTCAGGATAGTAAGCTAAAGTGAGTAAAATCACTGCTTCGCGCACAGGAATAGCTTGCGAAGAATTTCGTACTATTTCAGAATTTGCTAACAGAGAAAAGGATTGCTCTTTAAAAATCCTATTTGGCGAAGACAGATCATATCTTCCTCCTCCATTTTTTTTAGAAAAAGAGGGACGAAAAAAATCAAAAAGGCGTTTTTTTACATCTTGCAAATAATAACGACGAACATCTTCATCCTTAATCGTAAAAATTTGTTGTTTTAGGTGTTTTTCCAGAGCTGCTCGTGTCTCTGGAGTTTCAAAATGCTTTCCATAGGTAGCACGCCACCATAAAAGCTCACTCAAAGGAATTGCTTTTTGCAAAAAAGAAGAAAAAAGCTGTGCACCACCAGCACAAACAATTTCGTCAGGATCTTTTCCTTGCGGCAACAAAACAAAGCGTACACAAACCCCAGCCTTTAAAAGAGGAAACACACGATCTGCAACACGAAAAGCAGCTTTTAAACCCGCATCATCACCATCAAAACACAAAATAGGCTCCTTCCCCATCTGCCATAAAAGCTCAATTTGTGCTTCCGTTAATGCTGTCCCTAAGGGTGCTACAACTCCTTCAAAACCAGCTTTAGTCAATGCAATAACATCCATATACCCCTCAACAACAAGGAGTGAATGAATTTTCTCATCGCCAACAAAGCGACTATTTTTGCGAGCTGCTGCCGCGTTATAAAGTATATTTCCTTTATGAAACAGCACTGTTTCAGGGCTATTGAGATATTTTGCTCGTGTATCTTTCTCTAATGCACGCCCTCCGAAAGCCACCACACGTCCGCGCAAATCTTCGATAGGAAACATAATGCGATTTCTAAATCGGTCATAAGAATCCGCGCTCTCCTCATGCACTGAGAGAAGCCCACATTCTTCCATTTGCTTTATTGAAATGCCCTGTGCACTCAAAGCTTCTTTCAAAGCTGTACGCCTTACCGGTGCAAAACCAATGCGGAAACGCTCTACAAGCTCTGGTGTAACACCACGTGCATCCAGATAACGACGTGCTTGTGCACCTCCTTTATCGCGTAAATTATATTGAAAAAAATCTGTAGCAATTTTCATCACATCATAAAGGTCAGCTTTTTCCAGTTGACGCTGATGACTTTGTGAATCCAAAATAGGGAGTTTCATTCCCGCAAAATCAGCCAAACGCTCTACACTTTCTGAAAAGTGCAGTCCATCAAGCTCACACAAAAAGGTAAAAATATCTCCGCTTACACCACAACCAAAACAATAATAGCGTCCTTTATGATCATCACAATGAAAACTTGGCGTTTTTTCACCATGAAATGGACAACAACACCAAAAGTCTCCCCGTGAAGGCTTACTTTTTCGAGGATCAAAATCCACCCGTTGACCAATTACTGTTGAAATTGGGAGTCTCGTACGCAGTTCATTAAGGAAATCGGGCGGAAAACGCATTATCTCTCACAGAGTTTAAAAATTCTTTTTTGCATATTTAACGACTTTAGAGCATAATTCCAATACTTCCTCTTAAGCAGTTGTAAAATTTTAAACCCTCAACTGCATATATTTTTAGAAATGGAGAATAAAAAGTGATCGAATTTATTGCTCAATATCCGTGGTTAGAGGCTATTTCTTGGCTTGTTATTCTTACTATAGCTGCCCTTTTAGTGAACTTTCTAGGACGAAAATTACTTATTCACGGAGCAAAAAAACTCTCTTCTTTTCTCCCAAAAAATACAACGATCGATATTAATAATGCTATTCAATACACAGCGGATATCATTTCAGCTTTTATTCTTTCAATTGGTGTTAATTTTATCTCAACATTGCCCGATGCATTTAGCACTGTCATCGGTAATGTTGCCAACGCCTTCATTATCTTCTTTGTCGTCCTGACAATTTCTTCCTGTCTCAATGTCATTAACATCCTTTACGAACAACGACCAACAGCACGACTAAAACCAATAAAAGGTTATATTCAAATTGCTAAAATTGCACTTTTTGCTGTTGCAACAATTTTAATGGTCGCTACATTAATTGACCGCTCCCCTCTTATTCTCTTCTCCGGTCTTGGTGCAATGGCCGCGGTTCTCATGTTAATTTTTCAAGATACGCTTCTTTCTCTCGTTGCCGGTATTCAAATTTCATCCACTGATATGGTGCGTGTTGGGGATTGGATTGAAATCCCCAATCTCGGTGCCGATGGTGATGTTATTGAAATTGCCTTGCATACTGTTAAAGTTCAAAATTTCGACAACACCATCACCTCAGTTCCTATCCGTAAACTTGTGACCGACCCTTTTAAAAATTGGCGTGGAATGCAAGAATCGGGTGGAAGACGCATCAAACGCTCTCTTTTTATTGATCAATCAAGTATCCATTTTCTCACAAAAGAAGAACAAAAATATCTTTCCCGATTTAATTTATTAGAAAATTATTTCACGCAAAAAGTAGCAGAAATTGATCAATGGAATGCTCAATTAGATAAAAATCATGATGTCTTAGCCAATACACGCCGTTTAACCAACATTGGAACTTTTCGTGCTTATGTTTTTGCTTATCTACAACAGCATCTAAACATCAATCCTAATATGACCCTCATGGCACGACAATTACCTCCTACAGAAAATGGTTTACCTTTAGAAATCTATTGCTTTACGAACACCACCGTTTGGATAGACTATGAACAAATTCAAGGCGATATCTTTGATCACCTTTATTCCATTCTGCCCTGTTTCGGTCTAAAGGTTTTTCAAAATCCAAGCGGTTATGATTTTAATCAAGTATTAAAAGCAAAAGTAAAATAAAAACAATAAACTTCAATTTATTAATTTGAGGCAACCACATTCACAACAACAAAGAAAGAATAAAGTATCATGAATGGTTCATTGGTACTCCTTCATCTTGCCGGCGCTATTTCTTTACTTCTCTGGGCCACACGCATGGTGCGCACAGGAGTTGAACGCGCCTATGGTGACAGACTTAAATATAAAATGTGCCACGTCGTTTCAAAACCATTGTTTGCCGTAAGTTTTGGGCTTTTTACAGCAATGATTTTACAAAGCTCTACAGCAATAACACTCCTCGTTGGCTCTTTCGTTGAATCTGGTTTTGTCTCTGGAGTAGCAGGACTTATGGCTGTACGCGGAGGAGAATTAGGATCAGCAATCGTTGTAAAAATCCTAACCTATGATCTCACACTTGTGGTGCCCCTTTGTCTTTTAATTGGCACTTGTATCTTCATGACAACAGAAAAACGTGAATGGCGTCAAATAGGACGTATTATCATCGGTATTGGTCTTTTGATTTTATCTTTAGAAATGATAAGTACAGCGACAGAGCCTTTACGTGAAAGCGAAATTTTGCCTAGCATCATTCGTTATCTTTCAACCGATCCTGTTTCCACTTTTTTGTTGGCTGCTGGCTTAACCTACCTCTTACATTCATCTATTGCAGGAATCATTTTGCTGGTCAATTTTGCCAATTACGATCTTATCCATACGCAACTCTGTGTTGTCATGGTTCTTGGTGTCAACTTTGGCTCTTCTCTTATAGCACCACTTTTAACGCGCAACGCCTCTCCTAATACTCGCCTCGTTCCCTTAGGAAATTTACTCATGCGTGGAGCAGGGTCAATCCTTATACTTATCTTATTTCTCTCCTTTCAACCACCCATCACATGGCTTGGCAATAACGCCCCTACTCAAGTGATTAATGCCCATATCATTTTTAATGTTTTCATTCTCCTTGCTGGAATACCTCTTTCAAAGTGGGTTTTAAAATTAACCACTCAGATCGTGAATATAAGTGCAAAAAAAACGCAAACCGATAAAACGCTCAATTTATCCGATCAAACAGCTCTTGATGATAGTGTTCTTGAACGCCCAACTCTCGCCCTCTCGAATGTCATGCGTGAAGTCATTCATATTTGTGATCTTGTAGACATCATGCTAGAAAAAATTATGGGACTTTATGAAAAGCCTGATCCCAATATTATTCGTGAACTCAACCAACTCAACACCATATTGGACAAAAAACATATCGCCATCAAACTTTATCTTGCACGATTAGCGGGACAAAAATTATCTGACGAAGAAGCTCTTCAAACGCAAGAACTTCTAGGTGCCTGTATAAAATTAGACCAAGCAGGCGATATCATTATTCACAATATGTTGATGCTGGTTAAAAAGAAACAACAAAAAGGTTTACAGTTCAGCAGCGAGGGCTGGAGTGACCTCCTTCGTTTCCACGCCATTGTACTAGCCAACGCGCATATAGCATTTAACGTTCTCGTCTCACGTGATACACACACTGCACACCTATTGGTACAAAAAAAAGATCAACTACGAAACTTAGAAAAAGAGATGAGTTTAAAACATTTTAAACGTCTGCGTGAAGGGGATCTCAAAAATGTAGAATCATCCAGTCTTCATCTTGACACTGTGCGCGACCTCAAACAAATCAACTCTCTTTTGACCTCAATGATCTACCCCATTTTAGAAGAACAGGGACTTCTTCAAAGTTCTCGTCTACGCAACCCTGTTGAAGAACAAACAGAAAAATCTTAAAATTTTAAAATAACTTGAATAAGAAATGCATCTCATCTATCATTAAATTTTGAACATTCAAATACCTTGATCAAAATATCAATTTAGTAAAAATATTTTATCTATTTGACATTTTAAATGAATTTTCTTCATCGTAAATTTCTTCCATTTAAAATCTACTCATGATGAATTCCTCAAAGTCATTTGCTTGCACATTACAAACAAAGTAGCATATAGAATAGAACTCTTGAAGAAAGACGTCAAAATACCTAACCATCTCAAAGCCAAGACTGTTCAAAACATAAAGAGATGGTCAAGAGCATGACAATTGCAATCTAAACCCGCCTTGTAAAAAGGGAACCGCTTCACAGTAGCAGCGAAACAGAAATACTCTATAAGGAATACAAAACCCCACAAAAATGCAACGTTTATATCAAGATTGGTAGAGGTTCAACCTATACAGCCACGCTATAACCTGTCAACGAAACAATTTTCATTTTAAACATCATTGATATCAATTGGCAAGCTCCAAACTTTTAAATATCCATTTTACTTATTACTTTAATCACAATTGTCTTTTAAATGTAAGAGAGAGCTTAAAAAGCTTATAAATACACTTTATGAATTCTTAAAACATTTTCACTAATATTTTCTTCTTTTATTCATACTTCTCAATTAATTAATTTGTTTATAAATTAAAATGTATTATATAATTTATACTTATTAAGTATTATATATAATATAAATGTGAGTATTATTTTAATATAAAGGAAATTAATAAGTAAAATCTCTAACAGAAATATCCTTTCCACTGGGTAAAAAAAGAATAAACCTTGATTTTTACAAAGTTTACTCTAGTTACAATTTAAATTCAGGCAAAGGAGGGTATCATGGAAAATGCAAACATCGGTTGGATTGCAGCTATTATTATCGGCGGGATTGCAGGTTGGGCTGCACAATATATTATGAAAAGCCAAACAGGAATATTATTAAATATTATCTTAGGGATTATTGGCGCTGCGCTAGCGAGCTTTCTTTTTAGTCTTTTAGGTGTAAGTTTTGCTGGTTGGCTTGGCTATCTTATTTCAGGTTTTATAGGAGCCTGTATTCTTATATGGATAGGAGAAAAAATTCGATCATAGAGTATCTATTTTTACACTTTTGGGGATTCAATACAAAACTAGGAAACAACTAGCAGAGTTTGAAATATTCCCCTGTAACTTGTTGTTATTAATTTTGATATGATGGTGAGATGCTTAAGCTGCGATTTTAGGCATACACCATCACCGTATTATAAAACCAAATGCAGTAAAGAACTTTATAACGCACCATTTCATACCTATATAAACTTACGCATATCAGGAAAGATATGTTGCGTTACTTTAACGAAATACGAACTTATTTTTGTACCACGTGCGCAAATCCAGCTTATCTCACTGTAATAACAATTCATAAGGTTACAAAAATCACTAACGATGATTAAAGATTCTACCGTATAATGCTTAATACCTATACACTTTATCAACAATACCCTTTTTACCGAAAAACTCGAAGAGCTTTTTTGCATCTTAAGAAATAAAGAGAGATGGCAAGAACAAAATGATAAATAATTTTTTCTAATCTATGAAATAATATTAATATAACTTTATTATAGAATTACTACACATTATGTGATGTAATATTTCAAAATTTTAACAATATAATATATTTTAAAGTTTATAAAAATATATGCATTAATATAAACTTCTTTATTATAAAGAATACGATCTTCTTTACATCTCAATTCAAAAGATTTGAATATCTCTTCACTTTCTAAAGTATAAAATAAAGTTTTGTTCCTCTTAAAACTTCCTCTTTATATCATCTTGCATAGATGAATTTTTAGCTCTTCTTTATATGTGTTACAAACGAATTTTAAAGCACGAAACATTTTTCCCATTGCTCTCATGCGATAAAGAAATTTCCGTAACACATTGTGAAAGCGCCTTGAACAAAACATAATACTTTATTTTACTTTTTTAAATGAAAATAATCCTATAATATATACTTCCTGCATATCTTCTTTTAAAGACCTTTGCTTTCGATTTTCCCTTTGATATCTTCCTGTTAAAATCTTGCTGCTTTTATACTCCTTGTATTACAATAGAGCTATCTATTTAACCCAACATAACATATGGAATAAGACTTTAGCTGTGGAGTAAAACGATGTCTTATCTTGAAGATTCCATCTTACCACCTCTAAAGTGGTTTTCTGATCAAAGTCCTCCAATACCAGAAAACGTTCGCAATTGGCTCATGGAATCGGGCTCAATGACGCTTCGATTAAAGAAATATTGTACCTGCCTCCAAGTTCAACCACAACGCGAATGTTTTATTACGCGAGATAAATTAACAGAAGAAGCAGAGCATATCCCCGAAAGTGCGCGTTATTGGCTACGTGAAGTCATATTAATGGGAGATAATAAGCCTTGGCTCCTTGGACGCACTGTAATTCCACAAGAAACCCTCCTACACAATCAAGCCTTAATGCATTTGGGAACTGTACCTCTAGGACATTATTTATTTAACAATGACAAATTAACCCGCGATTACATTCATATTGGTCAACAAGGTGCGCTATGGGCACGTCGTTCCCGCTTGCGGTTAACGGATAAGCCATTGTTGCTAACTGAACTATTTTTAACAGATTCACCACTGTATCCCCACAAATAGAGGTTACTCATTTGATTCTGCATAATTTATAGATTTTATATAGCTTATAAGGGATTTAATCAGAGAAAAGAATTTCAAAATTATCTCAAGAACACATTACAAACAAAGGCTTCTTTTCAAAAGATCTTTTTATTTCATAAACTCAACTTAAAAATCTCTTCCCTAGAAAAAACGTTTTAAAGTTTTGATTTTCTTATCATTAAAACCAGTACTTGAATTAAAAAGATACACACCATATTGATAAAACCATCTATATTTAAATTTCTTGCTGAATAATCACCACTCTAAAATACGGAAACTCTTTATCAAAAAAATGCTTTGAAACAGCAAAAAAGACAATAATACACTCTCCAAAATTGGAAATCTGTATCAATTAGCTTAATCATCCTATTTTGAAATTTTTAACAGTGCTGACAATAGATCTTTTTAAAAAAGTAAAAACTCTATAATATTTTTGTTTTTTAATGGTCTAAAAGCTTTGAAAAACAGAAAATATAATACATAAAAGATGTTTCATTGCTCTATGAGAGCCTAAAAAGTTTAGTTGATATCAAAAAGTTATTTTTTTGATAATAGTATGTGTGTACAAAATAAATGAAATTTATTAACATCCTACTAACTTACAAAGGCGACGCACAATAAAAAATATTTTCCAATCCCCTTGAATTAACAAGATCTATTGCAATTTCTTACGAAGACTATTGCACACTTTAGAAAAATTCATTTGCCCCGCATACCGTTCCTTAAGCCATGCCATCACCTTACCGATATCGCGTAATTTTTCAGCCTTTGTTTGTGCCAAAGCTTCACAAAGAACTTGTTCTACTTCCATCTCCTTAAGTTGATAGGGAAGAAATTCACGAATAACTTCTATTTCTGCTTGTCCTCTCTCTGCCAATTCCAAGCAACCAGACTCTTTATAGGCTCGCATCAATTCTTCACGCTGTTGAAGCATTTTAGTGAAAACAGACTGTATCTGCTGATCATCCACTTCTAGCTTCCCTTCATCATAATAAAGGATATCACGATCCCTAACTGCAGCATTCATTAAACGAAGTGTAGCAAGACGCGCACTATCTTGCGCTTTCAAAGCAGCCCTAAGAGCCCCATCAATCTGGTTACGCAACATAAGTTTATCCAATTTTGTTCAAGAAGAAGATGCCTTTTAACCAATCTTTATCCATCTTGCAATGGAGGATAAAAAAATAATTAAGGACTCGATCTTCGAAAAGCTAAAACAAGACTTTACCTCTTCATTGAATGTACTTATACTGCCTACTTCAAGCGAAACGTTACCAGAATAATATACACAGCATCTGTTAAAGGTATGATTTTTGTGTAAAGTTGATCATTATACCTTTCAGGGAATAAATTGTGGATACATACTATGATACAAACAACTTCACCCAGCCACCCTTGGAGTATCAAAAAACCTACAGCCCTCTTAGTCTTAGCAGATGGAACCATTATTGAAGGTAAAGGAGCAGGTGCTACAGGTATCGCTGAAGCTGAAGTGTGTTTTAACACCGCCATCACAGGCTATGAAGAAATCCTCACCGACCCGTCATACACACAACAAATCGTTAATTTTACTTTTCCTCATATAGGAAATGTAGGGGCAAATAGCGAAGATATTGAAGATCTCTCTCCTCTCAATTGTCATGGTGCTGTTGGCGCTATTTTCAAGGCAGACATTACAAATCCCTCAAATTACCGTGCCAATGAAAATCTTAATCAATGGCTTAAAACGCGTAAAATTATTGCACTTTGTGGTATTGACACACGTGCGCTCACAATTCTTATTCGTGAAAAAGGTGCGCAAAATGCTGTCATTGCACATGATGCTAATGGAAATTTTGATATTCCTTCTTTAAAGAGGCGTGCGCAAAAATGGCATGGTCTCGTCAATCTTGACCTTACGAAAGATGTGACATCTCAATCATCAATGCAATGGGATGAAAAAACATGGAGTTGGAATAAAGGATACGGTACAAACAATGTGCACAATCTTCATATCATTGCCATTGACTATGGTATTAAACGCAATATTCTTCGCCTTATGGCAACACAAAAAGCCCGCATTACTGTTGTACCTGCCCACACAACTGCAAAAGAAATTCTGGCAATGAATCCTGATGGCGTTTTTCTTTCTAATGGACCAGGAGACCCCGCAGCTACGGCTCAATATGCCGTTCCAACAATCAAAACATTAATTGATCATAATTTACCAGTTTTTGGAATATGTCTTGGTCATCAACTTCTCGCTCTTACGGTTGGTGCAAAGACCGTGAAAATGCACCAAGGACATCATGGTGCCAACCACCCAGTTAAAGACCTTAACACTGGAAAAGTTGAGATTGTATCGATGAATCACGGCTTTACCGTAGATTCTACCTCTTTACCACAACATGTTCAAGAAACACATATTTCTCTCTTTGATGGTTCAAACTGTGGTATTCGAATCATTGGAAAACCTGTTTTTTCTGTTCAATACCACCCCGAAGCTTCTCCGGGACCACAAGATAGCCACTACCTCTTTCAGCATTTTAGTGATCTCATTATGAATTATAAAAAAATATCTTAAAATAAAAAGCCTCACCTTTTAGCTTCTCTCCTTTAAATTATATTATCTTCCTACGCACAATTATATTATTTTTATACCTACAACTTATTGAATAAATATTCTTATTTATCATTCTGAAACTAAAAAGAGCGCACTGAATAGCTTAAATTTTTCTCATTCCTCTTCTCTTAAGGTCGTATCCATCAAAATCATTGGCTTCTCCCCCCCCAAGCAAGATAAGTGTGTCGATAAAAACTATTTTTAAAAAGAGTAAAGTGTCTAACCTTCAAATAAATATTGGATTCACAATACAATTTTAAGAATTATATTGTGCATGAGAAGTATAATTCCTACTAAAGAATAAAAAAATTAAATTGTGAGGCAATGCAACAAATCTCTACTTTTTAAAAGATATTGCCGTAGATGATTTTGAAAACTGTAAAGCCGAATAAAAAAGTAATAGCAAAACAGAAAAAATCTTTTCAATTTTACAACTTTATATTCTTCCAAAATGAGATTTTCTTTTGATTCCAGAAGTGATGCCAACAAATATAAGTAATATTTTACTTCCAATTTGCCCTATAAAATTTGGAATTGTTCATACAATACTGATACATCTAACTCAGATACATTTTAATCTTTGTTTTCAATATGCTGCTGCATTAGCACTGAATATTAATTTGCAAGCAATAGAAAAAATACGGGCTCCCCTATACAAACAATATGACAAAATAAAAAAATTATTTTCACTAAATGAAAAGGATATATCGATATTTTAACAACACTTTGCAAAACAAACATCCCAAAAACTTTCTTCCTATAAAGTTTATCTTGTGCATTCTCTAGCAAAATAGTACATACCAGCCCCTCTCAACACATTAACGTACCCGCAAGGCAAAAATGACCGTTGCAATGACAAGAAGCAAAAAACCTCCTATAAAAGGAGCACCAGAAAAATAAAACAGTGCATTTTTATCTGTAAAACATTCAAAGAGAAACACATAAAAAACAGAACCAAATATTAAACTTAACGAAATAACAGATGTCATTGCTCCTTGCAGTTCTCCTTGTACATTTGTTGGTACCTGCGCTGAAGCAATAGCACGTATAGGTGCCTGAACAAGATATTCAAGCATTGTGCACGCACAAACCATATAAACCATCCACCCCTGCGTCGCAAATGTATAGCCCAGCATAGCAACGGAGGCAAACAAAAGCCCCACTATAACAATATGCCAATCACTCCATCGTTTAGAAAAATAAGGCAAAATGAGAGCGACTACAATAAATTGGCCTATTCCAAAAACACTATAGGAGATCCCAATAGAAAAAGAACTCCAATCATAGCGTTCTTTTGCAATGAACGCCCAAATGCTTAACCATACAGATTCCGCAAACCAATAAAGAAAAAAGACCAATAATACCCAAAGAACCATCGGATATTGTTTCAGGTGCCAAAAAGCACCTAAGGGATTTGCCCGCTTAATATCAAAAAAGCGCCTATTCCATAAAGAAAGAGTTTCTGGAATCATAGCCCAAGAAAAAATAAAATTAATGAGTGAAAAACCAGCAGCAAAATAAAACGGAATACGCGGACCAAACTGACCTAAAAAACCACCAATAAACGATCCTAAAATAAACCCCAATGCGGATGCAACGCCTAACAGACCAAAATTGCGCGTACGGGTTTTATCATCGGATATATCGGCAAGATAAGCTGTACAAGTTGCAAAACTAGCGCCACTTATCCCCGATAAAAGACGCCCGATAAATAACATAGAATAGCTCCATGCTATAGCACATATGAGATTATCAAGAGCAAAGCAGATAATAGAGACAAGCAAAATAGGACGACGACCATAACGATCAGAGAGATTACCAATAACAGGAGCAAACAAAAACTGCATCACTGAGTAAGCAGCAAGTAATTTTCCTCTTTCTACAAAAGATGCACTGACATCTTTTCCAGTTAACTGAGAAAAATATTCAGGCAAAACAGGACAAATGATCGCAATACAAAGAATATCTAACAATAAAGTGATGAACACTAAAATGAGCCCACGCTGAACAAATTTCGGATTGAGCATTTGGTCTTGCATAACATACACACTATTTTACGCATACAATGACTCCCCCGCTCTATTTTAACTCCCTTTTCCTTTTAAAAGTATTCTATACTTTTTACATATAATATAATAACAAAGTAAAAATTACAAAAAGAGTCAAGATAAAAATATAAAATTATTTTTACTTGATATATCATTATCAAAATATAAGAATATCTTTTATATTAAATGAAAAAATATTTATGATAATAAATCATGAATAATTAATAGTAAAACATAGAGTATTAAAATAACTTTGGAGATATTATGATTAATTTTATAATACATTATTATCACTTCTCATACTGCTAATTTTTAAAACATAAACTCTATTAGATACATCAATACCATATAATAATTTAAAACTTTAATAATCATAGTAAAAATATATTAATACTGTAAAAATTGTTTATATTTATTGAATAAATCAAGATTATATGTTATTATTACATTTAAATGCTAATAAGCATAAGAAAACAGTTCTTTTAGTACGTGTTGTCCATAAACTGTTAAATTCAAAAATGGTGTATAAAATGCGAAAAATATCCCTATTAATTATCACTTTAATGTTAGTGATAGGACGTGATGTCGAAAATTCTTATTCACAAGAGGGGGGGATAGAAAATAAAATAGAAACACAACAAACAACCAGCGTAGAGCTAGATCCCTATACTTTAAATAAATTAAATGCTCTTCTCAAAAAACGTTCAGAAATAAATGATCACGAAAAAGGAGCCATGATTGACTTTCTTTCTGAAGCTTTTTTAGGAATACCTTACAAAGCCCATATGTTACATGGCTCAGAAAATACACCAGAAAAACTGATTATTGATTTTAGAAGCTTAGATAACTTCATTTGTATGGATTATATTGAAGCATTGCGCAAATCAACAACCCCAAAAGAATTCATAAATAACATCATAAAAACGCGTTACATTAAGGGTAATGTTCACTTTTTAAACCGAAAACATTTTTTTACAGACTGGGCTTATAGAGAATATAAACTCGCCACTGATATTACCGCTGAAATAAGTCCTCATGCAGTCAGCGTAGAAAAATATCTCAATAAAAAAGCTGATGATAGACGCTATCTTCCTGGACTTCCAGTTGTGAAACGCACAATAACGTATATTCCAAGTAACTTTATTAATGAAGAGGTTATAAGCCGTTTAAAATCAGGGGATTTCATTGGCATTTATGCAAAACTTGCTGGATTGGATGTAACACATGTAAGTTTCTTTATCATGACAGATAAAGGGCCAATGTTACGACATGCTCCTTCACACAAAGAAAATGAAAAAGTCGTCGATACGCCTTTTATGGATTATGTTGCAAAAACACCAGGAATCGTCGTTTTAAGAGCCCTTGAATAACATCATAGCGATATGGAATATCTTCTCTATTCTTAAAATATATACTGTCGTTATTCCGGCAAACATCTAACTTCGTTCAAGCTATCCGGATACAATATATTTGTTTACAGTTTTAAGAGAAAAAAGTCGTTTTGATCTAACTTTGTTTATAGGTATGACAAAATCATTTTTGGAGAAATTACGAATTTGTAATCACTTTTACTTATTGAAAGATAAAGACAGAAAAAACTCTACTATAGTATCACGCTTTCTTTTCATATTCTCAACCAAAAGTTATCTATAGATTACAGCTAATCTGATCTTTACAAATATAACGAAAAATACACAAACGAATGTTTGTAAATATAAGTAAAAGTAAAGCCAGATATGTTTGGTTATTGTCTATAAAGTATTTTATAAAAATTCGATCTACCTCTCTAATTTATTGCGTATAAATTTTTGACTTTATAGCATTGTTTTCCTTATAAAGTCTTTTCTTTTTGTTGTTGTCTATAAATTAAAATAGCCCTGATATAGCAGCATATTTATGATCAAAATGCACCAGTACTGTACGAGTCCTTGTAAAATTTTGATGCCAGATTGAAATAAAAATATGAAAGTATCAATTAAAAACCAGTCTCTATCTTTAGCATCATTCTTTAGTCCAGCTTTGCGATTTTCTACAGCAACGACAATAATATCCTTTAAAGAGTAGAGATATGAGCATTATTTTTTGTTTTTTCATTCTTTAATGAGTCCCCATCCTTCATGTAATAAAGAACACTCAAAACAGAACACATTGTATCGATAAAACAACACATTTATTAGCAACAATAATGATGATTAATCTATGATCACAAACTTTAAAATTCTATTCATAACTTTTATATAAAATTTACAATTAAATCTCATTAAACTTATTACGAAGGCTTCACTCCTCTTCTCCCTAAGCAACGAAACATCTACTCCTGACAGTCTGTAAACAATCCGTTTTCTTAAGTAAATTTAAGCTGCTAACCATTTCATGAGATTCACTTACAAAAGAATACACCGGCAAATCCTATTTTGAATATTTACTCCATACTCTAGAAACACTTAATAGATCAAACTTTATATGCCTTATCTCACCACACCTTAAATGGCAGTGTTTTAACGACATAGAATAAATCTTGCCTTAAATACTCTGTTTAACCTTGTATACTTGATTAATGCAAAAATTAAATCAACGAAAGAGCATCATTGTATTTTCGAGAGATATGAATCACCCCATCATAAAAAAACAGTCTAACATAACAGACAATTTGAAAAATCTTTTTATATAAAAGGGATTACCGTTGTACCGGGAGGCAATTTTGCCTCATCTTCAGGCTCGACATGAATAGAAATACGTACATTATCAAATTCTTTTTGAAGAACAGCTTCGATTTTATCACAAATTTTATGTGCTTCTCCTACCTGCATTACAGCAGGCACAACCAAATGAAACTCTATAAAAGTAACCCTCCCAGCAACACGCGTCCGCAAATCATGGACCTCAAGCGCACCCGATGCATTTGCAGAAATCAACTCCCGAATCCGCATGCTTTCATTCAATTCAACACCAACATCCATTAATCCCTGAACAGCATTTCTAATCACCTTCCAGCCCTGTAAGAGAATATTAACGGCAACGATTATCGCTAAAATTGGATCTAAAGCTCCCCATCCTCCGACAAAACCGGCAATCAAACCAATTAAAATTGCAAGCGACGTAAAAACATCTGTTATAAAATGTACTCCATCAGCTTTAAGAGCCGGTGAGCGATGGAGTTTTCCCTGCCCAATAAGAACCATTCCCCAAATACAGTTTATGATAGTTGCAATAAGATGAATAGCAAGCCATATTCCAGGTTTCTGCAACAATTTAACGGTCGAAAGAGCTATCCATGCTTCTCTTAAAATAACAATTGCCGCAATAATAATGAGTACCCCTTCAAGAATTGCGGAAAAATATTCCGCTTTATGATGCCCAAAGGGATGATCATGATCTGCTGGCTTCATACTCACTTTAACAGCCCACCATGCTGCCAATGACGCAAGGATATTAACGATTGATTCCAATGCATCAGAATAAAGTGCAACCGAACCTGTGATGTGATATGCCCAATATTTCAAAGCAAAAACAATACACGCAATAAAAATAGAGTATAAAGTTAAGCTTTGTATATTGATTTTTACATCCATGAACCTCATCCTTTTCTTCACGAAATAGGAAATTAATATTTTCAACCATATCATTATACTTTTGGCATAACGACGATCTTTCCTCAATATTACAGAAGCTTCATCATACAATAAACGCTTCAGCTCACCATTATTATCGTAAAAACTGCTCAGTTACACGAACAGCACCAATAAATAAAGAAGAGAGAAAATAATAGAAAGAAGAGCTTTCCCAAGAGCAATCAAACACATAACCTTCATTATTAATCGTTTTCTGAATAACTTAAAGCCATCTCACTTCTCATAAACGAAAAACTTGTTTTTTCTCAAATCTATCATAATCATGCATTTTTTTAGTCTTATGATGTGCATTATAAGCCATCTTTGCACCTTAGAAAAAATATCTTAGCACTCTACGGTAACCTTACAGGTCAACTGGATTTTAAAATATGATTTACTAAAAAATTTAGATATAAAAAGAAGAACAATGATTACCCTCAAAAAAAAAGAATCTGGGCATTGGGGACCCAGATTCTTTTCCCTTAGAAATTAAGGGCATACAGAACTTGGGAAATAGCGGGGACCCAAGACACTGCACCCGATACAAGAAAAATATATGATTCCGTATCAGTACTTTTACTGTATACCTATGGTTGTATATTGTCAATACAAATTCTATCATAAGTTTTAAAAATATTTTTTTATCTCTTTTTTTTTAAAATAAAACAAATTCAAACATCTGGAAATCATAAGAAAAAAACACTAAAAACCTCGCATGCATTTGAATATCATAACAATCAATGAAACAGATGATCCACGCCTAAAAGCCTATCATAATATCCGTGAAAAAGATCTTGTTGGACGGCAACATCAATTTATTGCTGAAGGCAAAGTAACATTGTCCGCATTACTACACTCAAAAGAGTTTTCTGCCATCTCACTGCTCATCGTAGCAAACCGTCTCTCTGGACTTCTACCGCTTTTAGAAAAAACACAGCCCCTATGTTCCATTTATTGCGTTCCACAAAAAGTTATGGATAATATCACCGGCTTCCATGTTCATCGTGGTGTTCTGGGTATTGGTAAACGCAAAATACTGCCATCCTTACAAAGTTTTTTACAATATCTTCCAGAAAAAGCTTTGATTCTTGTTTTATGTGGTATCTCGAATCACGATAATATGGGATCAATTTTTCGTAATGCAGCAGCCTTTGCCAGTAATGGCATTATTGTCGACAAAACCTCATGCGATCCACTTTATCGCAAATCAATAAGAGTTTCTGCCGGCGCTGCTTTAAAAGTACCCTATACGCAAAACGCTGATATAGATGACATTATAGCTGCTCTAAACGATGAAAACTTTCATCTTTATGCACTCTCCCCTTCTGCCTCACACACTCTCAAACAAGCCAACAAAACCAAAAGAATAGCACTTATTTTTGGAACAGAAGGCGATGGCTTACCACCCCATATACTACAACAATCAAACACCTTACGTATTCCCATAACTGACGGTTTTGACAGCCTTAATGTTGCCACAGCCTCAGGTATTGCACTTGCCCATTTTACTAACTTTGACCCCTAAAGATGATAACACTTCAAGTTATAGAACATATCCAATGTTGTGTGTTATCTACCAGTCTCCAATAATATTACCGTTCCCTAGCCTTTGAAAGCATTGATAAAAAACATTTTCACATTTTCTTTATCATCATTTTCCACACCCTAACCCCGCTTATGAAATGCAGAAGATATAATTTTGATGGATTCAATCATAAAACAAACTTTCAATGAGAAAATTTTCCGGAAGTCTCTCATTCAAGTTTAAGATTAAAAAATATCATTATAAATCAATTCACTATGCTTTATAAAGCTGTTGTTTTTAGTTCTGAGGAAACAGAATCTTTTGTTTCAAGATTGCATAAAACGCGCTTCAACATCATTTCAGTATCGGCTGCACGTTCTGAATGTGTTACAAATCCTCCCCCAAGAATACGCGCCTCATGACCATTTCCATCATAAAGAACGCAAGCTTGCCCTGGTGCCACACCATTTTCACATTCCAATAAATCAACGGAAAAAATACCTTCTTTATAATGTAAGCGCGCAAGGTGAGGAGGACGCGTTGAACGCACCTTTACAGCCACCTCAATACCTTGAGAAGGGAAATTATCTAACGGTTCATCACCAAGCCAATTCACATCACGTAAAAAAAGCTTATGCGTTTCTAACATTTCACGCGGTCCAACAATAACACGTGCATTTTCCACATCGAGATAAATCACATACAGCGCTTCACCCGTTGACACCCCAATACCACGACGTTGACCAACAGTATAATTAACAATTCCCGAATGTTTACCTAAAATCTTTCCATCAATATGGACAATAACGCCAGGATTAGCTGCTTCTGGACGCAGTTTTGCGATAACATCTGAATATTTTCCTTGTGGAACAAAACAAATATCCTGACTATCATGCTTATTGGCAACCACAAAGCCCATTTCTGCTGCCATTTCACGAACGCGGGCTTTTGGAAGGTCACCAAGTGGAAAACGCAAATAATCAATCTGTTCTTGTGTCGTTGCAAAGAGAAAATAACTCTGATCACGATCATTATCGAGAGGACGAAAGAGTGCTCGATGCGCTCCGTGGGAACGCGAACGAATATAATGTCCCGTAGCCAAAGCATCTGCCCCTAATTCGCGTGCCGTTGCTAATAAATCAGCAAACTTAACCGTTTGATTACATGCAATACATGGTACTGGGGTCTCTCCATGAGCATAACTTTCTGCAAAAGGATCAATAACAGCTTCGCGAAAGCGCTTTTCATAATCAAGAACATAATGCGGTATTCCTAGTGTTTCTGCGACGCGACGAGCATCTTCAATATCTTGTCCTGCACAACACGCCCCCACCCGATGCGTTGCTTCCCCATGATCATAAAGCTGCAACGTAATGCCAATAACATTATACCCTTCCTTTTTCAAAAGACCTGCAACAACCGATGAATCAACCCCCCCCGACATTGCAACAACAATGCGAGAATCCTCAGGTTGTCCTGGTAAATCAAGGCTGTTTAAAAACATGTATTCATTCTCTATTTAATGCTCTCTTTAATGGATACCCATCTATTATTAATATTCTGATGCGCGTTCTTTGCCACTTTTATACTATTAATTGCTCTTTATATTGTTTTTTTATCCTTTCCACAACCATAGCATCACATTCTAAAAAGCTGCTGCAAACAAAAAAAGAATGATGGAAATAAGGCATAATGGTAATTGTTTAGGAGAAATCCTTTTAGAAAACCTTTTTTCTCTTTTGAAAAATCCAGTAAAATATTGCAAGAATCTCTTCTAACACTTCAACTTGAGCTTCTTTTTACATACCCAATCACTTTATTAATTTTTTCTTTCAGCGCTTTTAGCTCTTTTTTAAATTTCATGCTCTATAAACGAATCAAGTCCTTGACTAAAGGTAGAGGATACGAATGAGCAACTTGATAAAAACACAAATGAAATATGTTATTGGGCCAGATGGAAGTCCGCTTACAATTGCCGACCTACCGCCGCAAACAACACGGCGCTGGGTGATTCGTCGCAAAGCTGAAGTTGTTGCGGCTGTCAGAGGTGGATTATTAAGTCTTGACGAAGCGTGCCACCGTTATACTTTGACTGTAGAAGAATTTCTTTCATGGCAAAGTTTAATCGATGAACACGGTTTAGCGGGATTACGAACGACCAAGATTCAACACTACAGGCATTAAGTTGCCATTGATTAATAACATAAAGCAATCCATAAAACAGCTAAACTTGATAAAAGTTTGGCTGTTTTATACTATATCCAAAAGATAAACCTGAAAGAATGGATTTTTCAATAATTGCTTTTATCATCCAGCCATTAAATTAGCCAACCATTGAATTAGATTGAATCAAAATATCCTTATCATCCGCAGCAATCTTCTTTTCTCGTGCTTCCAAAAGCTGTGCACGTTGCAGCTCTGTATTCGCCTCATAAAGAGCAATTTCAGCATTTGTTTTTTGAAGTTGTAAATCACGAATTGAATTGATTAGATTATCACGTCTTTGCCGCGCTGCGCGCGCAAAAGCAGAATAAGCAAAATGGTGAACATCATTGTTTCCAGATTTACGTTCTTCATTAGTAATCTGTACCTCCAGTTCTAACACCATTCGTTCAAATTCTGCGATCATCATCTCAAGCTGTGCAATTTCACGACGCTTTCCACGTACTTGAAACATTCTCAATCGCACCATATTTACCCGTGGCTTCATACTCACTACTCCTTGATTGCGATAACTCAAAACTCGCATTCACACCTAATACATATCTTTTTCATTACATATCTATTCGATAAAACAGTCTATTAACTTGAAACTACAATAATTTTTCCTTTCCTTAAAGCATCCGCAAACACAACCTACTTTAAAGATCAATAACTATTTCTTTACTTTTCTCCCCCTACTATAAAATGAAGAGGTTTAAAGCTCAGTAAACAAACACTGAAATTGTAAAAAAGTAATTTATAATGTTTTTTTACAAGATTTTTTTAGGTTAAAGTTTATAAAAAAAGCCCTTCATTTTTTATTATGTTAAAAAATATAGGATTTTTCTAAAATAATTTTGTAGCCTCTTTCAAAAATAAAAATATTTTGTTAACCACTATCATGGATAGTGGGGAATTTAGTAGTGATTGTTACGCGTACTACTGAAATATTCATAAATGCTTTATTATAAGCGTTTGATTTCATGAATTGTTTTTATAACGGTGATTTTGTCAACTGTTATAAACATAGAAATGCTCCTTGTGATTCGTGAAGGAGCGAAGTGAGGGATCTAAAATGCGCGTATTGTTGATTGAAGATGATAGAGCAATTACTCAAAGTATTGAGTTGATGCTAAAATCAGCCAATTTTAATGTTTATATCACTGATCTGGGTGAAGAAGGTATCGATTTAGGAAAACTCTATGATTATGATATCATTTTGCTTGATCTGAATCTCCCTGACATGTCAGGGTACGATGTTTTGCGGACTCTAAGGTTGGCAAAAATAAAAACTCCTGTCCTAATCCTTTCTGGTATGAATGCCATTGAAGACAAGGTTCGTGGTTTTGGCTTTGGAGCAGATGACTATATGACGAAGCCTTTCCATAAGGATGAGCTCATTGCACGTATCCATGCAGTTGTTCGTCGTTCTAAAGGGCATGCACAATCAGTTATTGTCACCGGAGATCTCACCGTTAACCTTGATGCAAAAACGGTTGAAGTTGCAGGACGTCCCGTTCATTTAACCGGTAAAGAGTACCAAATGCTAGAGCTTCTCTCTTTACGCAAAGGTACAACACTTACTAAGGAAATGTTTCTCAATCATCTTTATGGTGGAATGGATGAACCAGAACTAAAAATTATCGATGTTTTTATCTGTAAATTACGGAAAAAATTGGAAGCGGTCTCTTCTAATGTAAATTACATTGATACAGTTTGGGGACGTGGTTATGTATTACGTGATCCAATTGAAGAAAATGTACGGAAAACCGCTTAAGCATTAAAAATGCACATTGTAAAAGTAAAATCTCGGGGGTATAGCGGACCGAGATTTTGTCTTTGTCAAAAATAAAAAACGCATACAAAAAATCTCATATAGAAAGCGCTTAAAGCTTAAGAAGTAACTACACCTAATTTATAGATATAATCTCATCGTTCGTAAGTCCAATCGAAGCCACTTTTTCCTCAACACGGCTTAAGCGCTTCTTTCTCATTCAAAGCTTTTTTACACTTTCTAAAACAATACAACCATCACTTTCATCAATATTTATTTTCATCTCTGTCATCTGAGCAAGTAACATTGTGTAATAAAATTGGATGACATGTGCATCAATAAGCTCTTCTTGAACTTCTCCACGAAATAACGCAAGAAAATGAGGGGGTATACGGAGAGTTCTACCGAAAACCTCAAATCGAAAAGAACGTTTATTTTCTTCTTGCAAAATCATAACAACAATTTCACCACCACGAGAAACTGTTGCGTTTGCAATCAATAATAAATTAAGCAAAAGTTTAACTTCATCTTTTGCTAACAATAAAGAAGAAGCTTGCCATTTTAAAGTTGCTTTTTCTTCTTTCATATATTGCTGAGCAACCTGCTCTGCAGCCCGTGTATCTATTTGTCCTCCACTTGCACCAGCAAAACCAAAAGCTAATCGCGCAAATTGTAGACGTGCAGCAGCACTCGCAACGGATAAACGCACCAATTGTAAAGCATCTTCTTCAGCTCCTCCTTCATCATAAAGCTCCATTGCATTTTGAATAGCCCCCACAGGTGAAATCAAATCATGGCAAATACGACTACAAAGCAAAGCAGCAAGATCCATAGGCTTCAAAAAAATATCTAACGTCATAATGATTGAAAACTCCTAGATTCAAAAAAACAAACTTTATTTTAAAGAAAAACTCTTAACATCTGATGCATAATAGGAAACATTAACAATCATGCTAAAAAATTTAGAAATAAATTCAAGAATTTAAATAACCTTATATCTTATTTTTTATTTGAATAGAATGAAAATTCTAATATTATCTTTTTGTTTATCACTAATAAAAGGAGAAAACTCTATGGCTCTCTCTCTGCTCAAATACTGGTACAAAAATATTATATCTTTAATCTTCCTTTTATTCATCACCATAAACACTACACAAGCTCGACTAAAACCAATAGAGCAAAACGAACCTCATTATTCACTCCAAGAAATTATTGATTCTGGTCATATCTTTTTTGGAAAAACAGCCAGTGGTCTGGCTGTTGCAATTCAAAATATTTTTTCAAAATACGGTTATCCCAATGCCTATATTTTAGGAGAAGAAGCTTCTGGTGCCTTTTTTGCTGGATTAACCTATGGCGAAGGAATGGTTTTTACCAAAAGCTATGGTCAACATAAAGTTTTTTGGCAAGGTCCCTCAGTAGGATGGGATTTTGGCGGACAAGGCTCCCGTTTAATGATCTTAGTTTACAATCTTAATGGCATAAATAATTTATGGAGACGCTATGGAGGTATTTCAGGTTCGGCCTATTTAATTGCAGGTGTTGGTTTTCATGTCCTCAAATACCATAATACCTTGTTAATCCCAATACGTACAGGAGTCGGCGCTCGCCTTGGTATCAATATAGGATATTTAAAATTAACACCTAAACCGACATGGAATCCGTTTTAAACGGTTTCTTATTTGAAAAGGGGTATTATGCTTATTCAATCATTTCTTTTTTTTATACTTGGAGTTGCTTTTACTTCCTGGTTACTGGTGCTTTTATCTCCTTTTATTTGGCGTAAAGCCGTTCATTTTGCGTATAAAGATGTTTGTGCGAAAATGCCATTATCACTCGCGGAAATAGAAGCAAATCACGATTTTCTTCGTGCACAACATGCTGTAGAATTAGCAAACAACCAAAAAAAGTACGAATTTTTGCAAAAAAAATATGTCCAACAAAAAATACAACTGAGCCAAGTAACAGAACAATTTTATCGGCTATGCCTCCCCACAAAAGATACTCTCACCAAAGAAGCGATAGCAATCAAACAAAATATCGCCACACTACACACTTCCAAAGGAAAGACAAATGATGCGTGAAAAAGTCGCACACTATCAGCAACGCTTACAAAAAATCCAAACTCATGAGCTGGACACGACCGCTAACCAGCAACTGCTAGAAGAACTCCGAGAAGAAACAAAAGAACTTGCAGCAACATTGGCAGCTCACATAGCACTACAAGAGGGGAATACATCACCCATCAACACATTGATTCAAAAATCCAAAAGCAAAAATGACCTAGCATCACGTATTCGCCAAAAAATAAAGCTTCTCTCCCAAGTCCCCCTTAAATAAGTTGTCTTTAAAAACACCTTAAATGAAGAGTGAAATCAACAAAGAGCTCTCATAACCGAAATATTTTTTATTAAACGTGGCTTTCTCACTAAACGAAAGAACAAACTTTCTTAAATCCACGCCGTTTTGTAAAAAAAACATCTTCTTGTCTCGCTGGTTCTCCTTGCTGATCATATCACCGCCCTAAAAGACAACATTTCATGAGTCCAGACAATTATACTTAAAAACATTTGCCACACACTCTAATAAAAATATTTTCTAAAATGGATCCATTCATAAAGCTTTTACATATTTTTAAAGATAAAAGAACTCTCTCAAGAGTAATAAAAGTCTTTTATTTTCTGAATAATCATATCCTGATCATTCTGCGTTAAATAAGGATGCATGGGTAAACTTAAAACACAATCTCCTAAAGACTCTGAAACAGAAAGAGAATCTGTGACATAAGGAAAATGTTTATAAGCAGGCTGTTTATGTAAAGGAGTTTTATAATAAACCATTGTAGGAATATAATTTTTTTGTAAAAAATCTTTTAGTTTATCACGTTCTTTTACCTTAATCGTATATTGTGCATAAGCAGAACGAATATTTTCTCCTATTTCTGGAACTGTAACAATATCTCTTAAGCCATCGGAATAACGTTGAGCAATTTCTACACGCTTTTGCATTTCATCTTCAAAGATAACAAACTTTTCTAATAAAATTGCAGCTTGAATGCTATCTAAGCGCGAATTCATACCAATACGGACATTATCATATTGCGTTTCACCTTTACCATGAAACAAAATAGAACGTAAAAGTTCTGCCAAATGATCATCATTGGTCATCATAGCACCTCCATCACCATAACATCCTAATGGTTTTGCAGGATAAAAACTTGTGGCCGCTACATCACCAAAAGCACCACACATAGTATTACCGCTTCTTCCGCCCATAGATTGTGCAGCATCTTCAATCACAAAAAGATTTTCCTTTGCTGCTACTTGAGCAATTTGCACATAGTCAGCAGGCAGCCCAAACAAATCAACAGCAATAAGAGCTTTTGGCTTTAGACGTCCTTCTTTTTTTACCATTTCAATTGCATGAGAAAGTTTTTCAACATCAATATTGAATGTATCAGGTAAAACATCAACAAAAACAGGTTTAGCCCCCACCAAAGCAACCACTTCAGCCGTTGCAGAAAACGTAAAACTAGGACAAAAAACAGCATCCCCTGGACCAATATTTTTAGCCATAAGAGGCATCTTCAAAGCATCTGTTCCATTAGCACATGCAATCACATGTTTAACGCCAAGATATTCTGCCAATTTCTCTTCAAATTCTGTTACTTTTGGCCCCAAAATATACTTACCACTAGCGACTACATGCGCAATTGCAGAATTAATTTTATCTTCAATACGCGCACGCTGCGCCCCAAGGTCGATGAATTGCATATTAACTCCATTGATCATCACAAGAATGCAAAAGCGCTACCTATCTCTTTTATCTATCATAATTGATATCAGCAGCTGTTAAAATCCGTAAAACCGCAATAGCATCATCACCATTTGTACGAGGCGATTGACGCGTTTCAATACAATGAAGGAAATGCCGTAATTCGCAAGTAAGCGGCAAATCTTCACAAACATCAATGTAATTCAGCTCATCCATGCTAAAAGCCCACTCTTGATTTTCTTTCCAAACGGCAAAATGGTGCATTGCCAATTTACGACTCCACGGTTCCATATCATCAAAAACGAGTATAGCCTTTGTTCCAACAACAATTAAACGCCTCTCACGATAAGAACTCAAGCGTGAAGTAAAAAGATGACTACGCACACCATTTGGAAAAGTCATATGAATATGAGAAAAATCAGAAATCTGATCAACGACAGCAGCGCCCTCACCACGAATTTCGGAAGGCTCACATCCTGTCAACGCCAAAATCATTGAGAGATCATGAGGGGCAAGATCCCATAAAGCATCACTGTGTGTGTGAAATTTTCCAAAGCCTAATCTATGAGAATAAATATATCGCACATCTCCCACATCTCCGTTTTTCACCAATTCACACATTTTTTCAAAAGCTGGATGAAAACGCAAAATATGGCCCACCATAAAAACTCGCTCATAGGCCTCAGCCTCCTGAACTTGGCGTTTAGCATCAGAAACATTCAAGGCTATAGGTTTTTCCACCAAAACATCTTTACCATTTTTAACAGCACGCAGCACATTTTGCGTGTGAAATTGTGGAGGCAGCGCCAACACCAGTGCATCAATATCTCTATGAGCAAAAAGATCATCTGGTTTAATAATCTCCACACCATACAGTGTTGCAAAACTGGCAGCACGATCACTATCAATATCAGAAACTGCTGCTAAAGCCCCAAGAGAGTGAAGTGTCTTTATATGATTTCCACCCCAATGACCGCATCCTAAAACCGCTACACGTGGCACCATTTTTACGCCTTACCTTACTTTATCATATAAAACTACACTTACATATCGAGGATAAAATAAAATAACAAGAAAAAAGCTTCAAAACGATGCTTGACATCTTACTATTCTACCCCTTATATCCGCAAAAGATGAAATAGTTTACAGTAATATATCTGTTTTGGCGGAGTAGCTCAGTAGGTTAGAGCAGAGGAATCATAATCCTTGTGTCGGGGGTTCAAATCCCTCCTCCGCTACCATTGTAGCTTGCCAGCAGGTTTTGTATATTTTGCCACTAGGTTTTGTTGTAGCTTGTGTAGCTTGCCAGCAGGTTTTGTATATTTTGCCACTAGGTTTTGTACCAATTCATTTTTTTTCAAAGAGTTTTAAAGGTGTTC
>NZ_JBHIQU010000003.1:0-247192 GCF_042196725.1 Bartonella sp. AC158YNML | reverse complement strand
GCTCTAACGTGAATTCCCAGTTAGAACAGTCGTGCTTATGAAGTTCAAGTGCTGGTAAATTATCCCCGCTTAAAAATGTTACAACGATTTTGAATTTTACTTGCTTATCTTGTCTAAATAGATGCCCTCAAATTTGAGGGGACTAAAAT
The DNA here is from genome assembly GCF_042196725.1 of Bartonella sp. AC158YNML. Lineage (NCBI taxonomy): Bacteria > Pseudomonadati > Pseudomonadota > Alphaproteobacteria > Hyphomicrobiales > Bartonellaceae > Bartonella > Bartonella sp. AC158YNML. Next base: position 247,043 of record NZ_JBHIQU010000003.1, on the reverse strand, counting down.
CACTCAGTCCATATTTGGGCTCAGTGCTTTTAACCTATACTCTTAAAACGTTTTTTAGTACCAAGTCTAAAGTAGATAGTAATTCTACTGCCATAGCATTGTTTGCTTCCATTTTTTTGTGGAAGCAAATACAGTTCCGTTTTTAAAGTTAGCATAGCTGTTGTGATGATACTATATTTATGTTGATTACTTATCATTTTCTAAATTTTTAGAAAGCGTTTTGAAAGTGATCTTGTCTTTAAATCCTTTTATGCAATTTTTATAAATTAAACCCATAAGCTTATGACTGTTTCAAATGATTATTCCTTTGAAGGTTTCGCTCAAAAAAGAGCAAAACTCATACCATTTTTTAAACGTATGCGATTTGTGCTGTGATAAAAACGTATCATAAAATTTATGAATTGTTATGAATGATATCTGCTTTTCATTTCATTTGAATGCGCACATGCGTTATAATTTTTTCTCATGATTTGCTTTTTATTATCTATTCATACATGGCAATCTTATATAAAAATGGTCAAATGAATCATGCATAAAAGTGTGGATTCTGAAGGGGATCAATATAAAATTGCTTCACTCAACATATTTATTTTATTGTGTTTTATCTATAATGTTTCATCTAGTATAAACTTACCAAACTAGATTTTATGCAGTCCATTTTTTACTGCTTTTCATAATAATCGAAAAAAGCTTTTCTGAAATAAAAATCCAAATTATAGAAAACACCATAATATAATTTGTTTTGTTGTTTACAATAAAAACATAATGATATAAAAGCTGATCGGGTACTTGCGCCATCAGGGGAGTGAAGTAAGCATCAAAGCATACCAAATACTAAAGGCATATCTATGTGTAAGAAATATATTTATAAGAAAAATTTTTTGTTATGTACAATTGCTGGAACTTTCATTTTTTCTCATTTCGGTTCAACTTATGCAAATACACAACCTCCTGAAATTATTAATGAGTTTGAGCTGGGTAAAGGAGAGGAAAAGACTCTTAATAATGTTTTTATCCGCAATAAGAAAGCTGGGGTTTCTACAACTGAAAAAGCGATTGCCACAATTACAAACTCAACAATACACACAGAGTCAGTTGCTTTCTCCGTATCAAAAGGTGGGCAAATTCACGCGAAAAGAATTGATGCGAATTCAATATACAAAGGTTTAGAAACTAAAAACGGTATAATCAATATTGAAGATTCAATCATAACCGTTCAAAGAGCTGGAGGGGGCGGTATCGTTCTTTATGAAACCCCAAAAAGTGACGTAAAAGAAGGTGAAAATGTTGTCAATAGGATTAATCTTACCAAGAGCAAACTTCTTGTGAAAGATGGTGTCGGTATTCGGGGTCCTTATGGTTCAAAATCTGTTGCTGAAATTTCCCTTAAAGATTCGGAAATTCGGGCTGATGTTTTATTGAGAAATAAAACCAGACGTAAATATTATGATGACGATACTCTTCCTGTCTCTCTTACATTAACCGCGAATAATTCGATTCTAGAAGGAAGAGCAAGAACCTTAAAAATAAATACAACGACTCTTTCTCTGATCAACAACAGCAAATGGTACTTAAAAGTCAGTCAAGAGGACTCAGATACTGATTTTAATACTTTTAATTTCGATCTCAGTGACCTTAAACAACGAGCACTTTCTACTGTTTCAGTACTAAATCTTAATAATAGCTCTATTATATTTAACGCACCGTCTGCTAATGTAACATCTGCTTTGGGAAAGGGGCAATATCAGATCTTGAGTGTAGGGAAAACTGCTGAGGTTTATGAATCACGAGACAATATGGTCCCTACTGTAGAAACAGCCTATTATGCAACGGGTAATGCAAGGTTGTATTTCAATACCGAGTGGAGTGATGGTTTAGAAACAGAACAACAAAAAACTGACCGCCTTCTTATTCATGGAAATATCTCTGGAACCACAACAATTTATTTTAATCATCTTTCAAACAATAGAAAATCAGAGACTGAGGATTCCCTTCCCTTAAACGCACGGGGACTTTCACTCATTCAAGTCTCTGGACAAGCAAATGAATCATCCTTCAAGCTGGCAAATGGCTATGTCACAATGGCGGGATTGCCTTATCAATATGTACTCAACGTTTATGGGCCAACCTCAAGTCGTGGAAAAGCAGAGAGCACACAAAGCCTCTTGGGAAGTGTATCTCAGGAATCAGAAGAAAACACCCTTAAAGACTACACAAGCTACGTTATAAACGGAAATGCTCTTGAAGGGATTTCAAAAGATAAAAAAAATGCGCAAGATGAAGATTTCTGGGATTTCCGCTTGCAAAGTGCTACACTTGATAATGAAGGAAAGATTAGAGCCCTTGTTCCTCAAGTGGCAAGCTATTTGGTGTTGCCCAGCGCTGTATTTTCCACAGGACTTTCTGATGTAAGCAATCAAAATGCATTATTAGACGATATGCGAACAACAGCATCGGAAACAAAAAATCATAAAAATAAAGGGCTTTTCTTATCTTCTTATGGCAATAAGATGACATTATCCTCTAGCCGCACTCCATTGCAATATGGTTATGGTGCTGATGTTCACTATGCTGCTTTACAAGCAGGCGTTACATTAGCAGCATTAGAAGAACAAAACATCGCCGTAAATTTGGGTCTTTTGGGTACATATGGGAGATTGTCCTTCACTCCAAAAGATATGGAAGGTGCTGATAAAAGTACACTCAATAAATGGTCTCTTACTGCATATAGTCGCTTCCACCATAATAATGGCTTCTACGTCAATGCGCTCTTCTCTTATGGAATTCTCAAGGGAAATGTCACTACAGCTCTTATAGGCAAGACGGCAGAATTAACTGACGCTGATACATTTAGCGTATCAGCAACCATTGGACAAAAATTTGAAACCAGTACGAAAGGATTGGCCTTTGAACCACACGCCCAAGTTGTTTATCAAAGTCTTATGCTTGGCATACTCTCAGATGTTGATGGTTTTGATGTGAATATGGGCAATCCCCATCAATGGTTGGTGCGTGTTGGTGGACGCTTAACGCAAACAACGCTTCCTACTGAGGGAGGTGGTATTTTCTCTTTCTATGGTAAATTGAATATTGTTAAGGCTTTTTCTAACAATGCCACCATACAGATTGGGGATACGTTCCACTTTGATTCTATGGGATCTGCCATTGAAGGTGGACTTGGTGTGAATGCACAATTATCACAAAATATTGCCTTTCATGCTGATGTTAATTATCAACAGAAACTTCAAAAAGCTGGTGTATCTGGAATAAATGTGTCTGGTGGAATACGCTACCACTTTTAAAAATTTCTGATCGTTATTTTTAAAATATAAGCAGCGCTGAAATAGAAACAGCGCTGCTTAGTTTTGTAAATCATAAAAAGTGCCATCGGTTGAAAAATTGTTAAGTATTTACCCAAAAAAGAAATATTTTGACTTTTTTAGTTATATTTAGACAGCGTAACGAATTACTTATTCTTTATACAGAAAAAATCTACTCAAAATTTTTCACAAGCGTAATAATATATCTTTCATCTTAATTCTAAAAAACTCTCATGATAATAAGCTCTATTCGCTGAAGGTGAATTCATAGCATTGTTTGAACATGGATTTACTAAATCTATGTTTTTGGGGAATGTTTTTCACTAAACTACATTAGCAGATCAAAAGTGTTCCCAAAGCAAATCTTCAAACTATAGAGAACACCACATAATATTTCGTTTTGTTCTTTACATAAAAAACATTATGATATAAAAATCGTTAAAGTACTTGCGCCATCAGGGGAATGAAGTAAGCATCAAAGCATACCAATACTAAAGGCATATCTATGTGTAAGAAATTTATTTATAAGAAAAATCTTTTGTTATGTACAATTGCTGGAACTTTCATTTTTTCTCATTTCGGTTCAACTTATGCAAATACACAACCTTCTATAATGAGCGTGGTTCGTGCGGATAAGGCAGAAGAAGAAAAGGTCTTAAAAAATGTTTTTGTCCGTAGTAACTATAATGCAGTCGTCGCTGATGACAAAGCCTTTATTATCATTAAAAACTCAACAATGCGCTCCAATAGTGTTTTGCTTTCTGCAGCCACAGGTGGACGCATTCATGCTAAAGAAATTGTGGGAAAAGCAGGAACGCATGGTTTAGAAATTGCCAATGGGACAATCCATGTTGAAGATTCAATCATAACCGTCACAGGACATCATAAAAATTATGGTATTCGTTTTGACTACATCTCAGATTCTTACGTAAAAGAGGGAGAACAGGTCGTCAATAAGGCGATTCTTACCAACACAAAACTTTTGATGTCAGATGGTATTGGTATTGCGGGACCGTATTCGTCTAAATCTGTTGCTGAGGTTTTTCTTAAAAATTCAGAAATTCGTGCTGACATGTTGTTGAAGAATAAAAGCGTACCGGAGGATACTAGGCCTAAGACTCTCGTATTAACCGCTGATGATTCAATTATGGAAGGAAAAGTAAAAACCTTTACTGAAAATACGACGATTTTTACTCTGAACAATGGCAGCAAGTGGTACTTAAAAATTAGTCCATTTGAAGTAGAAGACGAATACAGCTCATCTCATTCGTACAAACTCATTGACATTAAACAACGAGCACAATCTGTTGTTTCAATTCTAAACCTTAATGACAGCTCTATCATATTTAATACCCCGCATGATTTAATAGAAAACCATTATCAAATCTTAAATGTAGGAAGACATCCACAAAAAGCAGAGCAAAACAGAAGCTCCGATGCAGCAACAGTTTACAATGCAACAGGCGAGGCAAGAATTTATTTTAATACCAAATGGAGTAATGGTCTTACAAAAGAACAACAAAGAACTGACCGTGTTCTCATTCGTGGTGATGTCTCAGGTACCACAAAGATCTATTTCAATAATCTTTCAAAGCATGCAGAATCATCCAATGAAGAAGCAGATGATTCAATTGCTTTGAATGTGCGCGGGCTCTCACTCATTCAAGTATCTGGGCAAGCAAATGAGGATTCCTTCAAACTTGCCCATGGCTACACCACAATGGGGGGCTTACCTTATAAATATATACTCAATGGCTATGGACCAACCTCCAGCCTTGGGAAAGCCGATAGTGCACAAAGTCATTTAAGCGGAAGAGCGCAAGAATCAAAAGAAAAAGATGCACAAGATACCAATGCATCAGCCATTGGAAAGGAAAACAACGTACAAGTGCTCTTGGAAGAAGATGAAAATTTCTGGGATTTCCGCTTGCAAAATGCAACCCTCGATGATGAAGGAAAAATCAAAGCTCTTGTTCCGCAGATGGCAAGCTATTTGGTGATGAGTAACGCACTATTCTCCACTGGATTAGCTGATGTAAGCAATCAAAATACACTGTTAGATAATATGCACTCAACAGTTTTGGGATTAGAAGGTCATAAAAAGAAAGGAATCTTCTTATCAACTTATGGCAGCAAGGTCACATTATCTTCCAGCCGTAGTTCATTGGAATATGGTTATGGTGCGGATGTTCATTATGCTGCTTTACAAGCAGGCATGACATTAGCAACGCTAGAAAATCAAAACATTACCGCGAATTTTGGTCTTTTAGGTACCTATGGAAAGCTCTCTTTTACGCCAAAGGATATGGAAGGCTCTGACAAAAGCACTCTGGATAAGCGCTCCTTGACGGCCTATGGTAATCTCCACCATGACAATGGTCTCTATGTTAACGCACTTTTCTCTTATGGTATTTTAAACGGGCATATTACGACAGCCCTTATCGGCAACACCACGGAGTTAAAAAATACGGATATATTGAATATATCAGCGACCGTTGGACAAAAACTAGCGACCGGTGTTGAAGGATTGGCCTTTGAACCACAAGCGCAACTTATTTATCAACATATTGCCTTTGGAACACTTTCAGATGTCGATGGTTTTCAGGTTAATATAAAGACCCCCCATCAATGGTTGGTTCGTATTGGAGGGCGTTTAGCAAAAATAATACTTCCCTCTGAAAACGATCGTGTTCTTTCTTTTTATGGTAAATTGAACGTCATTAAAGCTTTTGGTGAGAAAAACACAATTGATATTGTTGATTCTTTCCATCTCGATTCTATGGACTCTTCTCTTGAAGGGGGACTTGGTGTTAACGCGCAACTTTCCAAAAATTTCGCACTTCATGCTGACGTTAATTACCAACATAAACTCCAAAAATCTGGAATCTCTGGAATTAATTTTTCCGGTGGAATGCGTTATCGCTTTTAGAAATCTTAGCTTTCTCTTTTGACACATAAGCAGCGCTGAAATGTAAGCAGTGCTGCTTATATTTGACACATTACAAAAAATTGTAATGTGTCAAAGAGTGGTTCATTTTTATTTAAAAAAGAAAAATATCTTAAGGGACATTTCTATGCGTAGAAATTTTTTGTTATGTACAACTGCTTGTACTTTGTTTTTTTCTTCTTTTACCTTCACATCTACCAGCACCGCCTCTAGCCTAAGCCCTGAGGAACGCCATGCCCTTGAGGAAATTATTAAATTACCTGAACAATATCGCCATGCCATTGATTTAATAAACACACCAACACAAGCAGAAAAAAATCTTGAGAAGATCGCCTCTGGCGCCATGATGGAAGATAATTCGCACTTTAATCAAGCACTTCAAAAAGCATTAGATGATTCAGGAACTCAAATTAACAGATATTTCTCAGGGATCGGTCGTTATGCAACTCCTGATCATAGAGAGGAAATGCGGAAAGGAAGAGATTCTATATACGCTCGTGCTATGTCAGAGCAATTTAATCGTGATGCGGACCGCATGATGCAAGCCAGAGCAAAACTTGAACAATTACGTCAGAATCGATTAAAAACAAGAGAAAATTTATTACGTGGCTACAACAAAGCAGTTTCCGATGCCGTAAAGGCGGCAGCAATCCTTGAAGCTGATAATCAACAACGTGTTAATACCGCGCGCCAACAATGGGTAAGCCAAGACAATCGTGATTGGCACAAACTGCAAAATACAGCAGAAATATTACATAAGGCGGCACAAGTGGATACTGCCTTACAAGGACAAAACAAGGAACTTTCCAATACTTTACGCAAAGCAGTATTAGAGACTTTGAACGCGGATGGAATAACCAACGTGGAGAGAAAAGAAAAAACATCCCCTCCTCCAACGGACACTTCATCCATAAGAACAAGTCATGGAATTACACAGCCTACAATAAATGAGAATTCGCAGTCTCATCTTGATCCTAAAACGAACACCACTCCCTCAGTATCGAAAACGACTCTTACCCCCCCCACAGAAGCTCATGCGAAATTGCTCTCAAAGGATGATAGCACCGCTACCGCTGATACACAGAGCACCTCTAAACTTACAGCCGATACAGCAACGTCTACTTCTCTTGATGAAACAGAAAAAAGAACAACTCTTACACCACAAGTAGAAAGTTCTTTAACCATGCCTATTGCGATGTTTGCTGTTGGGATTGCTGATGTTAACAATCAAAATATCTTGTTAGACAATATGCAAATAACAATGTTTGAACCCAAAGACCATCAAGAGAAAGGAATTTTCTTATCTACTTATGGCAATAAGAGTGCGTTTTCTTCTAAAGTTCCAACAAAACAAGATGGCGTTCAAGCAGATATCCGCTATGCTGCCTTGCAAGCAGGTGCAACATTAATAGCGCTAGAAGATCAAAACATCAGCACCAATTTTGGTCTTTTCGGAACATATGGGAAATTGTCTTTTGCTCCTAAAAACAAAGAAAGCTCTCTTAAGAAGATGCTTGATAAATGGTCCCTCACCACATATGGAAACATCCAGCATGACAGTGGCATCTATGCAAGTGCATTTCTCTCTTATGGAATGTTCAAAGACAATATTACCGCAGGTAACATCAAGCATACCCTAAAAGTAAATAATAGAAAAACATTAGGGGCTGCTGCAACTGTTGGTCAAAAACTATCAACCAGTTTTGAAGGTGTCATCCTAGAACCGCAAGTACAACTTGTTTATCAACGTCTCCTGCTTGGCTCTTTCTCAGATGAAGATAACTCTAAAATGAATATCAGAAAACCTGATCAATGGTTGCTTCGTATTGGCGGACGTTTAACGCAAAACAAAGGTCATGCCGTTTCCTTCTATAGCAAACTGAATATGACCAAAACTTTTAGTAAAAGCTTTCCGCTTGCTGCTATGGGATCTTTAATTGAAGGTGGTGTTGGTATTCACGCACACTTATCACAAAATATTCAGCTTCATAGTGATCTCAGCTATCAACATAAATTCAAAAAAGTTGGCATATCTGGAATAAGTATTTCCTGCGGAATGCGCTATCACTTTTAAAAATACTTGTATTCCTTATCTTGAAATATGAATAGATCTCATTATGTTTCGTTTTGTCTCTTACAAAAGAGACATAATGAGGTCAAAGTTTTACTTTTTATGAGAGAGGGGGGAAATATTTTAGGAATACATCCATATGAAAAAAAGCTTCTTACTATACACAGTTTCCGGAGTTCTGTTTTGTTCTTCCACCAGTTTGTCTTATGCTATTCATGCTATGACTCCAACGATAGATCTCTCTTCTCCCCCGACAACATCTGACTCCACAAGAACGATCATCCCCCCTCATTTTACCGGAGATGAACCTACAAAGCCTACTCCCTCTACAGACTCTTCTGAAAAAATTAACACTCCCCCAACAAAAATGGAAGTAAAGTCTCGAAGACGTTCAGGAGCCCCCACCTCTTCTACAGACTCGTCCAGCGAAAAGACGCCTCCAAATTCTGCTGTCTCTTCACAATCAGAAGCGACACAATCTGCACCCAATTTACAACCAACACCTGCAAACTCTGACCCCACAAATTCGGGACTTACAAAACCAACAAAAGAGCAATCACCAGAGCCTCAAGGATCAGAACCCAGACAGCGAATACTTTTAAGACCAGAAGCGGATACACAAAAAGTATCTAAAAACTCTGAACCTCAAAAATCAGAATCTACAAGACCAACAGCAGAACAATCACCGACGCCTAATACATCAGAGTTCTCAGCAATATCTGTCAGACCAGATGCTGGAAAATCGACATCACAGGGTGCATCAGAATCTGTAAAACAAGTGCCCACACAATCTGCATCTGCACAAAAAATATCTGAAAAATCAGAGCTTACACAACCAATATCCCCCATAAAACAGCCTGAAAATCCGGCAAAAATTGAGGATATAAGCGCTGGAGTTGAAGCTAAAAACGGTAAGAACATAACTCTGCATAACAAAAAAATTAAAGACAGGGTGATTGCTATCCATGCAGAGGGGAGTAATTCCAAAGTCAACCTCATAGGAGGAATAATTGATGCGGGTTTTGTTGCACTAAGTGTATCAGATGGTGGAGAAATTGATGCCACTGGTATTACTGCAACAGCAGAAACAACTGGTTTGACCAACATAGAGGGGATAATCAATCTTAAAGATTCAAGCGTCCATGTCACAGGAAATCATGAAGCGAATGGTATTGTTTTCCGCAATAATCCATATCGTGCCTCTAGGAAACAATATACACGCAATGCTGAAAAAAATGTCAACACCGTTCAAGAACAAGATATTGCGAGTAAAATAAATCTAGAGAATACGAAGCTTCTCGTTGACCATGGAGTTGGTATCAACCTTTATGGAGCAAACACAAACGGTGAAGTTAGCCTTAAAAATTCAAAAATTCATGCCGATGTTTTATTAAAAAATATACAAAACGAAAGCGGATCCACAAACACCCTTATACTGGTTGCGGATCACTCTTCTTTAGAAGGTCGGGTAAGAACTTCTCAAAATAATAGAACAATTTTTGATCTAAAAGAAGAGACAAAATGGTTCTTAAAGCCAAATAAAAACGCCGTAAATAATGATAATGTTTCAGATGATGATACTGCTTTAGATGACTATAGACAGTTTGGTCTTGATGAAAAATCATATTCTAACCTTTCTGTATTGCGCCTTACAAACAGCGCCATTATGTTTGAGAAGCCCATGGAGAGACATTACCAAACTTTATTTATAGGGTCTAATCTTTCGCAAGAAGATGAAACAGCTCACACAGCAGCAGTTTATAGTGCAACAGGTATTGCAGAGATTTATGTCAACACGCAATGGAACAAACATTCTCCTATCACTGAGCAACAAACTGATCGCCTTGTGATTAATGGTGATGTCTTAGGGAATACTGTTGTTCACATTAATCTGCAAGAAACAGATAAAAAAATAACCGATAGCGCTGCTGTTTGGGGAGAACACATGGCGTCACTCCCTTTAGGAACCCATGGAATTTCAATCATTCAAGTTTCCGGACAAGCAAATGAAAATTCCTTCACATTAGCAGGAAACTATATGACAATAGGTGGACAACCTTATAAATATGTACTCAAAGGCTATAAACCTGGAACATCTCATGAGAGCCAAAGTCTTTTGGGCAACAATAGTAATTTCTGGGATTTCCGCTTACAGAATGCCTATATTGATAACGATAAAAAAGTTCGAGCGCTTTTACCACAGGTGGCAAACTATTTAACCCTGCCTAATACTTTATTTTCTGCTGGATTTGCTGATGTAAACAATCAAAACACATTGTTAGATGCTATGCGGACAACAGTATTTGGAGCAGAAGATAATAAAAAGAATAATCTCTTTTTCTCCTCTTACGGCGAAAAAGTCTCTTTATCTTCCAACCGCAGTCCACTGCGCTATGGTTATGATGCTGATGTAAACTATGGAGCTTTACAATTGGGGATCATATTAGCCGCCTTAGAAAGTAAAGACATAAGCACACATTTTGGTCTTTTAGGAACGTACGGAAAGCTTTCCTTTACGCCAAAAGAAATGCAAGATTCTGAAAAGACAACGCTTGATAAATGGTCACTTACCGCTTATAGCGGCATCCAGCATAGCAATGGTATATATGTCAACGCTCTTCTTTCTTACGGAACCTTAAAAGGAAATATTACCACAGCTCTTGTTGGGAATGCCGCAAAATTGGATGGTACCGAGATGCTTAATATATCTGCAACCATTGGTCAGAAATTAGCAACCGATACAAAAGGACTGGTCTTTGAACCACAAGCTCAATTCATTTATCAAAATCTCATGTTTGATATTTTCTCAGATACCAATGGCTTAAAAGTAGACATGGGCAATCCACATCAATGGTTGATCCGTTTTGGTGGACGTTTAACAAAAACGATAATGACTGTTGAAGAAAACAAAGCTGTTTCCTTCTATGGTAAAATGAATGTTATCAGAACTTTTGGCGATGGTAAAACAATAAAAATTGCTGATACTTTTCATGTTGATCCTACCGGCTCTTCAGTTGAGGGAGGCATGGGGGTGAATGCATATCTTTCTCAAAATATTGTACTAAACGCCGATATCAGCTATCGGCAGAAACTGCAAAAAGCCGGTGTATCTGGCACCAATTTGTCTGGCGGAATACGTTATCGTTTCTAAAAGCAGAAAGCAAACTTAAATAAAAAAGCAGCATAAAGTGCTGCTTTTTTATTGAAACTCATATTTTTTAAATTCTCAAAAATCATTATCACATCAAAAAAGATATTAACTTATAATGCTTTTTTTCATATTGAATAAAAAACCGAATACCATAGTACTTTCTCACTTCTAACCTGTTCCATGTTTTAACAACAAAAACCATTCGCTTGCACATCACAAGCAGGAGCGTTGGTGTATAGATAAAAACTATTTAAGAAAGGACTAAAAATCCCTCTTATGAACCGTCTCAAGTGCCAAGGACTGTCACAATATTGGAAGCTGAAAATAGTGTGATGGTTCCGGGTTACAACCACTGATATAAATGTGTCTCCTAAATACACTTAATTTGTGATTTATGTAATAGATAATCAATTGATTTATAATGAATAAATAATATTTTTTTAACTTTTACGCAGATTCCAGAAACTCACTACTTCATATCACCACACCTTAAAGGGCAGTACTCCATGAGGCTTATAGGTAATATTCATGAGCATACTCTAAAAAGACTTAATGTGTAAAACCTGACATTACCACATGTCAAAGAAAGCTGTTTCATAAGACATCATGGGATGTCCTAAATATTCTCTTGACCTCCTCCCAAAACTAAAAAATGAAGTTCCCTATCCTCTCAATCTGTAAACAATCCGCCTTCTCTTAAACGGCTTTCACTTGGCTTCCCACAGCGTGCAGTTGATATCATCACACCTCAAAGGAGGCTATTTTAAAGACATTATTTTCGGCACAACAAAACGATAATAATTTAAATACCTCAACGCGTTTAAAACATGGACACTCAACAAACACATTCTTTATTCAAACCAGCGCTCTATCTCATCATTGTCATCACTTAGAACAACCGATATTGATCAATTTTGGATTATTCCTCTGTTTCTTTTACACGGCCAGATATTTGCATGGCTCGCGAAAGATCATTGACTGCATCTAAATGCGTTTGAAGCAATTTACTATTACGCTGTAATTTTTCTTGTAAATCAGACAACAAACTTTCGACCTCATTCTCAATATCTTGATTCATGTAGCGCTTCACATCACTCATGGATTTATTAAGATCACGCAAACCACGTATTTTACATAAATTGATTTCTTCGTAATCTGGAACACCACTGCTCTCTAGCATATTGCTTTCATAATCAACCACTTGTGCTAATCCTTTAACAGCAGCAACAAATTTTGTCATCGCCCAATCACGATCAATAAGATTATTATCAAGAACTTTTGCTTTTGCTGCAAAACTATCATCACCATATTGCACTACAGACATTTTTATTTCCCCTTCAACTATATTGTTCAATCTTACTTTTAAATGAGGGAGATTAAACAGTTTCTCTTTTAATGCAGATACACGCATTTGAGCTCGTGGTGCGAACATTCCTCAGACAACAGCACAACAATCCTCAAAAGCGTATACCACTTCAATTTTCAACGCATTTTCTGAAATATTTCTTCTTTGCTCCAAAACCATTATTGCTGCTATACTTATTCACTAAAATGCTCTAAACTTAAACTTCCACGCAACAATACCGAAACTTCTACATTTGCTCTATCTATTTCGCTTTGCCTATTTTACCACCACCAAGCCTTCAACAGAAAACAATAATAATCGGCCTCTCTCCTTGGCCATAAAAACTATCTGCCAACAAAACCTTGCCGCATATAAAAACTTAAGCCCATTAAAAATTTCAGCATTTTACCGATAGCAGCTTTTTACCCTCCATAACCTTATAGCTTCCTCTGCACCTAAACCAGCATACCCTCTGGCACCCCATAAGATGGCACCCTACAAGATTAGTGCACCTATTCAAAAAGACACATCTCCCCACCCTGCTCTTTCTGCATACATGCAATCTCTTGCACAAAACACAAAAAGAATGCTCTTTTAAACAGATCCGCCATATAGTAACATTAAAAAAGACATCCTAAATAGCTAAACAGCTATCAATCTCCCTTTTTCAATTATCATTCGCTTTTCTTTGCAACTAATTACTATATAAGATTTTTTGAACCTTTTCAAGAGTTTCTTAAGCATTCAGTCCGATACGCCTTCAATCCCATAACGCTTAACTCCCCCCATATTGATATTTTCAGAATTTCACATCATCTTCCTATAGATGACTTCACCCCATAACGTACAGTTCGCTCTTAATATTGCTGCTTTACATACGCTGCGGATATAAAAGCATTAAAATAATCGTCTTATAATCAAAGTACAATTTCTGCTATAAACTTTCTCTTATTTTCAACCTTCTCAATGTAGCACTCTAGAAATTTTATATTATTTATGGAAGCTTCACTATTATACTATTCACGAACACCATTGTAAAATGGACTTACCGTGAGAGATCTTTCTTTAAAACACGCCCATAAATATGCAACGCAAATATATTCCTACATTCCATTCGGAACATCTTTTCTTCGCGCAAAAGCTCCCTCATTAGAGTTGCATTAACCAATCCTGTTAGGATAATAGTTTGATTTATAATAATATGGTGTTATTCAACTTGAATAGCGTATGATTTTCTCATTTCAAATCTCTCTATGTTAAATCAATCAATATTTACTTTAAAACTTTCCTTTTTACGCCTCACAGTACCCCAACTCCTCAAGCCTTTATAAAACAGTAAAGATTTTAAACTTGCCGAATAGGGTGTATCAGCACATATTATAGACTGTAATATTTTGTTATTCAGAATAATTGATATTACAAAGAACAGAAAAGAAGTTCTTATGGCTGATCTCATAAAAAACGCTATGCTTTATTCAACGTTGATCGTTAGCATTAATGCTTTTGTTGTTTTAACTCTCATAATAGAGATGTATTAAACATACTCTCTTGGCTTTTCGATAAAATTCCCAGAGAAACACCTCAAAATTAAGGACAAAGAAGAATTTAACCATTAAATCAATCATGCGCCAGCTCAAGCTGTCGCGTCTAACGATTCTTGTGTTCTCTTTGTTTTTTGTATGCATTTTTTACAATCAGACTTAACATTTTTATTTTCCCTTGAGTCATTATGATCTTTTTTCGAATACCCTTACCCTCTTCCCTGTTCTCTTGAAAAGCATAATGAGAGCACAATTTTTAACCTCCAAAAGAAGTTTTTTACCCGCTCTGTCTAGATTCTCACAATTTTGCGATTTCTGCATAGATAACTGACCTAAGAAACACTTCATTTCCCATTTATAGCGTAATTTTTTATCTTTCTTAAACTCTTCTACACTATAGATTTTTCTTTATAACCAGAAACTCCAAGCCCCATGCAAAGCAGCAATACTGTTATAATGACTTTATTCATGATTTAATTTTCTTCCTTTTTCTCTTCAGTTTTTTGCTCATCATCATGTACAAAGCTTGCCCCAGGCCAATCTCGTGCATAAATCTCACGATACGCTTTGTCTGCGTTTTTACAATTTTGAGAATCTAAACTTCCTGACATCATACATTTCATTGCCCATTCTTCGAGTAATTTTGGATCTTTTTTAAAGTCTGCTATACTGTAAGTTTTTTCACAACCAGCAGTGACAATCCCCACGCAAAGCAATAGTGCTGTTATAATGATCTTGTTCATAAATAAATTCCCCTTTTTTCTTTCAGTTTTGTAAGGTTTGAGCACAATTGCCCCATTAAAGTTACATATTTTGCCAATTGTGTATTTTATTACTCCCTCTCTTCATGCCTCAAATGACCAAGTCTCTTATATCCGATCTGTAAACAATCCGAATTCTTTGAGAACAGATTCTTTTTAGCTTCTCATTTCATTGTGATTGATTTACATAAAACTCGACAAGCCTAAAAATATTGACCCTAAAAAAGCACCTCACATGTCAAGGAAGCTTATATCACCGCCATAAAT
Organism: Bartonella sp. AC158YNML; assembly: GCF_042196725.1. Classification (NCBI taxonomy): domain Bacteria; kingdom Pseudomonadati; phylum Pseudomonadota; class Alphaproteobacteria; order Hyphomicrobiales; family Bartonellaceae; genus Bartonella; species Bartonella sp. AC158YNML. The sequence continues at coordinate 231,640 of NZ_JBHIQU010000003.1, read as the reverse complement.
TGTTTTTGACATAACAGAATAATTTTTTAAAGTTTCCTACACTGTAAATTTTCTGCAACCAACAGTGACAATTTCAGCGCAAAGAAAATGTTGTCATCAATATTTTTTATGATTTTAATTGTTGTCTTGTTGTTTTTCAGTTTTATCGTTCTTTGTGCTATTTTCACGAAGTTTTTTTACAAGATTTCTATAATGCTCTTGAAAAAGAGCCGTATCAGCTTGTATAATATTTTGACAATTTTTAGTTTCTAAAGCGGATGGTCCCATTTTCTCGCATTTCTTTCCCCATTTTTCCATTAATGTTTTATCTTTCTTAAAGTCTGCTACACTGTAGTTTTTTCACAACCAGTAGTGACAAGCCCCAGGCAAAGCAATAGTGCTGTTATAATGATCTTTTTCATGATTTTACTCCTCTCTTGTTTTATACTTTATTAACGATATCATTGGGGCCACACACCTCTCTATATCGTAATTTTGCGTATAATTTTTCTTTGACAAATACGCACATTTTTAACGCAAATATATTGAATCATAAGAGCCGCTTGCATTTATTAGACTTGCACTTGTAACATTATCAGCACGGCGGTTCTTTGTATTTGAAGTGTTAATACTTCAGCAGAATTCTTGATTTTTTGAAACTCTCAAAAAGCTTTTTTAATCACTTCTTTTTCTCCAAAAACCACTTCATAATGAGAAGTAGCACGAATATCCTATTTAAAATTCGTAATGCCTATATTAAGTAAAATAAACAAAAAATAACTTCATATTTAAAATCATTATCAAGACAATTTCTACGAAAAAATAAACTTATCTATCCAGCTGCAATACAGATAACAAAAGCTATTATGATGATCTCATCTTATAAGAAAAAATTTAAAACGGAAAATTTTCATAAGCTCATAGCTATTGAACTGGATGATATAAAATCTGATGAAAAACACCTTAAATGAAGCACCCCTCATGAAAAAAGAGGGGTTTTTATTATTCTTAACTTCGTGTAAAAATGAAAGAGATTATCTTTAGAAAAAAGTCTTCAAACCGACCCAAACTTATTATCATATATCATTTTTTACACTTTTCCGTATTTTCGCGAAAGCAATTCGCGTACCTCATCGGCTATTTTGGTTCCACGACTTGCACAACTTACTTTAATTAACCGATGCAAATTTTCTGGTATATCAATCGTGAGGCGCTTCATACCTCCACTCATGTTCTTTTTGTGGTTTTCCACCCATGCATCAGCCGTTAAAGGAATTGATTTATTGGTTGGCTTCGTGCCAATTTTAATTTTTTTATTCATTGTGCTAACTCCTTGATTTCCGCTGCAACAGCTTCAATCTCTGCAGCTGCAGGGCCTTGCTTATCAACCTCATAAACAGCCTTCCCCTGTGCTGCAGCTTCTGCAAAAATCACGCGCTGCGCAACGCTAGAAGAAAGAACATGCACAGGTTGGTATATGCCAAGAGCTTCGTTCACATCACGCCCTATCGCTGTATTGACTATTTTACGATTAATAACAAAAGCAGATTTAAGATTCTCTTTATAAACGCGTGCTTCATCAATCAGCTTTACAATTCCATCAGCTGCCCAAATATCATAGGGACTAGGCAAAACAGGTATAAGCACCAAATCCGAAGCCATAAGAGCACTACGAACAAGGTCAGTCACACGTGGAGGACCATCGATAATAATATGATCATAACTATGACCAATCTGTGTAATCTCTTTGTGAACCGTTGCTCGCGGTAAACCAATAACTGAAAACAAAGGAGCATCTTCACGCGCAGCAGCCCAATCCAATGCACTTCCTTGCGGATCAACATCAATAAGCAAAACCCGTGCACCAGTACGTGCAAAACTGGCCGCAAGATTCACGCTCAACGTCGTTTTTCCGACACCTCCCTTTTGATTCAAAAGTCCAATGATCATTCATTATGCCTTTTAGCATTACCGTTTTTACGATTGTACAGAAAATAACAAAAGAAGCAAGCTTTCAGCTCCTACAAAACAACTACTTCTCTCATTTTTAGGATAAAAATAACAGCCCTCAATTTTATCTTTATAATATTCTTTTAACTTTTAGCATTGAGCAAAAACATTATGAAGATAATATTCTTGAGGATAAGAAAAAATTTAAACAATAGACACGCTCTTCTTTTCTACCCTAAAATAAAGATTTTTTAATCCATGTCGATCTGTAAACAATGCTCTGTCAATAATTCAGCTTCTTATTTTGCGCCTGCCATTTGAGCTTCTTCCTTCATGTGATCCACTTAATACAACTCTATAAACAAGCTCCACTCTGAATATACAACAAACTATAAGGAGAATTCATTGTTTTACACATTGAGTGAGAGAGCCAAAATCAGGAAGATTCCCTCATTTCATACCTCTTATATGAATCACTTGCTTGCACATCACAAGCAGAACTAGCATATGAGCAAAAAACACTGAAAAGAAAGGACTAAAAATGCTTCTTATGCAGAATCTCCAATACCAAGAACTATTATAATATTAGGGGCTAGCAAAGTGTATGATAGTGTCGGCTTGTACCTTTTCTTGAACTAAAGAAGGAGTACACAATGAATTTTATACTCTTTGACTCTTAACAGAGTAAAATGGTCTTAAGAAAAATAAGGATACCTCTAGCAAACGTGTAAACAAGCAATACAATGAAATGTCTATGCTTAGTAAACACAATAGATTATCCATAAAAACCACACAGCAGTCTTTCATAAGGTCGCATAACGAACATGTTGCGGAATGAGATATTTTGCACCTTACAGCTCATTTTTCCCAAAGAGATCTCCTCGACAAAAAGAATATTTTTGTTAAGATGCCATTGAAAAACTTACCTTCATCATGTTTTTTATATACCAGAGAGTATCGTGAAGATCGTGCAATTGAGAATAAAAAATGAATTTACAACAAATTGAACCGGATATTTTCATCAGTGCCCAAATTAGTATAGAAAATATCAAAACATTGGCACAAGCTGGTTTTAAAACAATTGTCTGTAACCGCCCTGATCACGAGGAGCCTCATCAACCTGATTTTTTGAGCATTAAAACAGTCGCAAATGAATATGGCATAAAAGCCTATCACATTCCCATTTCTCTTCCAACTATAGAAAAGTCAGCTATTGAAACCATGCAAACAATTTTAAAAACAGCCTCTCTCCCTCTTCTTGCCTATTGTCATCACGGAGCACGCTCGCTGCATCTTTATCGTTTAGCGCGTCTTTAGACAGAGATTTTGCACACTTCCTCCTCGTTCTAAAAGATGAAGATTCTTAAATTCACACCGATTTTTTAAAAAATAATCTGTAAATAATCTTTGTCTAGTGCCTTTCCCTTAGCTTGCCACTTAACGTGATTCATTTCATAAAATTCTACAAACAAGCTTTGCTCTTCAATATACAACAAACATGCACACTCGAAGCCATAAAAATGCATGCAAATTCATATGATGATCAAGGAAATATTAATTTTTTACTTCACCTGTCATCATGGCTTTACCTTCTTTTTCTCTTCCTTTACCAATATACCTCATTCGTACGCCACAAACACCTAAAACTACAGTACAAACTACTAAGAAAAATTGACATTGCGTATCAAAGGCGTGCAAAGCATTCTATAAAAAGCCGTAAGCCATAATCTATAGTTAATTACAACATATTGATTAATAATAATCAATTATTTTGCACGGTGAATAAGAAACCCTAATACTGTAGGATTTTCTCATTTCAAATCTGTTTATCTTGAATCAAACAAAAGCATGACTCTTACATGTCAAAAGAGGAAAGAGCCCATGTGAATAAAAACGCGTTAAAAAAGAATCCCACTTAATGAATGCTCTCAAATAACCAAGAGCTGTAAAACATTGAAGGCTCGTCGATATAACGGATGATACCGGATTGCTCTTCTATTAAACATAAAGATGATAACGCTCAACGGAGCTTACTTTATACCATTCACGGGTGGCATCATAGGTTTGGGAGCCAGATGTTTCTTTAAAACAAGCACGTAAATCAGCAACACAAGTATATTTCATTTAGAGCGATCTAGAGAGATCTGCCCGCTATTGAAGAATGTGAGAAAAAAGCGTACAGCAATGCGTAATTTCTATTATTTGAAAGATATGATTTAAAAGACATGATCATGGACGCTTTTGAAAGTCGTATAACTGAATTGGGTGATAGAGAAGAGTTTGGTTTTTCCTTTTATATTCTTCTAAGATAAAGCAGTATTTCCGTTTTGAAGAGCACACAAACAGATAAATATTCTGGTTCACGATATGGCATACAAAAGATGATACAGCTTGTCGTTTTTATTCATCTAGGGGTATTTTAAACATGTTGCTCGTGAATGGTATAACGATAAAGTCCCCATGAAATAATAAAAAATCTATTGAGCACCACCATCTTTACGCTCGTAAAGAAGCAAACCGGCATCATCACACACTTTGCTAGCTCCCAATGTTGCAACACAAACCCTTAAGCACTTGAGACGGTTTATGAGAAGCATTTTTCCTTCTTTCTTATACAGTTTTTACCCACACACCAACTCTGCTTGTGATGTACAAACAATTGATTTTGATTATTTCAACATAGGACAAATTCCAAATAAAAGAATTTGATAATAGTAGAGAATCTTATCCAATATAAATAGAGTTAGATTATCATTATAAATCAATACATTATTTCTAAGTAGAAGCCGATAAAATCTGGACATTTACAAACCGGAAAGAAATCTTCGTCTTTAAAAGCGTAGAGAGGAGGTAAAATAATTGACCACTTAACAGATAAAGTATAAAAGAATCCACCAACGCAATACCTAATACCCTCCTAAAAAACTCAAAAGAGTGAAGAGAAACAATTGACAGAAGATAAAAAATTCACTTAATTAAAGTGCTCTTTAAAGAGCATGATGACTTAGCGTAAAATATTCAATTTTTTCAATGCTGAAAGATTAAAAAAGACAATATTATTTGAAATAAAACAATTTATTGTGCTGACAGTTATAATTTGTATGCACAAAATTAGGATTGTTGAAAGTCAAAAATATAATTTAACGATGTTCCTTGACCAACTCACTCTCTCCTGAGTATAGCACGGGGAATAAACGTGGAGAGACATGAGGAGTATAGAAAATGAGTTTTAAAGTTGCAATTGTTGGCGCAACCGGCAATGTTGGTCGTGAAATGCTTACAATTTTAGAAGAGCGTGGTTTTCCTGCGCATGAAATTGTCCCTCTCGCATCACGACGCTCATTAGGACAAGAAGTTTCTTATGGAGATAAAACTTTAAAAGTAAAAGCACTGGATACTTACGATTTTTCAGACACAGATTTTTGTCTTATGTCTGCAGGAGGGAGCATTTCCAAAGAATACGCCCCTAAAATCGCTGCTACCGGCTGTGTCGTCATCGATAATTCCTCCACGTGGCGCTATGATGCCAATGTTCCGTTGATAGTCCCTGAAGTCAATGGCGAAGCTATAAATGCCTTTTCTAAGCGTAATATTATAGCAAATCCTAATTGTTCAACAATTCAACTGGTCTTAGCTTTAAAACCTCTCCATGATGCTGCAATCATTAAACGTGTTGTTGTCTCTACATATCAGTCTGTTTCTGGAGCTGGTAAAGAAGGAATGGACGAACTTTTCGAACAATCACGTGCAGTTTTTGTTGCAGATCCAATTACATCAAAAAAATTCACTAAACGCATTGCCTTTAATGTCATTCCTCATATCGATGTTTTCATGGAAGATGGTTATACAAAAGAAGAATGGAAAATGACCGTGGAAACAAAAAAAATTCTCGACCCGAAAATTAAATTAACAGCCACTGCTGTTCGGGTTCCTGTCTTTATCGGTCATGCCGAAGCTGTCCATGTTGAATTTGAAAAACCACTAAGCGCATCTGAAGCACAAGCGCTCCTACGCGATGCACCCGGCTGTCAGCTTATCGATAAACACGAAGATGGTGGCTATACCACCCCTTATGAATGTACGGGAGAAGATGACACCTTTATTAGCCGTGTTCGTGAAGATATCACCGTTGAAAATGGTTTAGTTTTCTGGGTTGTTGCCGATAATTTAAGAAAAGGAGCAGCATTGAATGCCGTTCAAATTGCTGAATTGCTCATTTCTCGTAATTTGATCAAGCCAAAGTCGATAAATTAATCATCTTCCTGTCCGACAGGACAAGGAACCTTATACAAAGCCGGTCTGTTAAAAAGTCCGGCTTTTTTAACAGCTTCCCTCTAACACCATCTTAAAAGGTTATTATTTCAAAGCACTGGCAAATTCCACCCTGAATATTCTTAGCTCTCTCTGCCTTAAAGAATGAAGCTCTTTCCCTGCACCGATCTGAACACAATCGCACTTTTGAAGGAGCTTGCACTAATATCCACCTTAATGCCGCTTTACGAAACAGCAAGAGCAGCAGCATAAGCATTGTTTGCTTCATGATGCTGATCCTTTTTGTCATTCCGGTTGTAAAATTAACTTTACCCTTATCGAACAGGATAAGTCACGACACGGTAACGCGTTTCATTGCGTTCAAAGTTTTTGTAATTGACATCATCCGGAAAGGAGGGATTATAAGCATTCACGCGCTTTACAGAAACTCCTTGCGCTTTTGGCGACGGATTTAAAATTGTCCGCTCATCTCTTTTTTTTACCCCGGTGGAATCGATAATCATATCTGTTCTATAGAATTTTTGCATGTTTTTGCGTGTTTTTTGAATCGCCGGAAGAGCTTTAAAATCAGAAACAGCCTGTTTCACTTTTTCTTTTGGTGATTTTACCATGGATTTTGATTTTGCTGGCATCTTTTTAAAAGCAATGGTAGGAACATCGTTAACATTGACGTAACGTGCAGATGCCCAACCAACTTTTCCATGATAACCAAGAGAACACCAAGTTTTATTGGATAGGCAGCCATAAATTTGCACTTTTGCTCCCATTGGAACCATTGCGATAACTTTATAAGCTGTCGCAGGGCCTGTGCGTAAAGATACCTGACCTGATGCAACACGAGCAACTGTTCCTGTAATGGTTCCAGCTTCCGCGTGAAAAGCAGTCACAGCCACCCCTGACGCTCCTAAAGCCCATAAAGTCATCATTGTTGATAAAAATTTCTTTCTTAACATTATTTTTCTTCCTCTCTAAAACATATGAAGGACAAAAATTCGCCTTTGCAAAAATTTGCCGCGTTTAAATCCAATGATCAGCAACCTTTTTCCCCAAAAAATCCCTCAACATTGCAACAAAACCTCTCTTTATCGCCTACACGAACACGGCCTTTTGATCTTGATTGCGCAGTATGTTCTTCATGAATTTACGGCTAAAACATCATCTGATTGTCCAGTTCTTCAACCAATTGTCCCTTACAGAAGTTTTTAAAGGGGCATTGGTTCCCTCAACAAATGATTGCAATAAAAGAATTAATTATTTGAATTTCAGAGAATTTCTATGAACAAAAGATGATCAGCCCCCAAAACAACTAAAATAGAAGGAAAAATAATACTCTTTTAAAAATAAAAGTGATTGAATATTCTCTAAAGCTTGTATAACTTTAAATCTGCCTAAAAAGATACAGAGTATATTGAAACTTCCCTCAAAAAATTTCTCGAAAAAGAAAGTTAAAAGCATATGACATTAAAAAAAATTTTTCGTAGTCGGATTATAGGATTATTCCTCTCTCTCTTTGCACTTTTTTTGTCTACTGCTTTTTCCATGGCCGCAGACAAAACAAAGATCAAACTTGGTATTATGGAAGGGCGGGATGCGATTATTTGGAAAACTGCTGCGGAACAGGCTAAAAAAGCCGGTTTAGATATTGAACTCGTTTATTTTTCTGATTACGCTTTGCCTAATGATGCTGTTAACGCAGGAGAGATCGATGCGAATGCTTTTCAGCACGCCCCTTATCTTAATGAACAAATGAAACAACGTGGCTATAAACTTTCAATTGTCGGCTATACATTTATTGCTCCAATCGGTGTTTATTCACACAAAATAAAAGACTTAAAAGATCTTCGTGATGGTGCTCATGTTGGTATTCCGAACGACCCATCTAATGGTGGAAGAGCCTTACTTCTTCTTAATTCTTTAGGTCTCATTAAGTTAAAAGATCCTCATAATATTCTTGCATCTCCACTTGATATTATTGAAAATCCTAAAAATCTGCAAATTCGTGAGCTCGATGCCGGTATGTTAGGGCGAGCTATTGACGATTTTGATCTTGCAATTATAAACACAAACTGGGCTATTGTTTCTGGATTAAGTTTTGAAAAAGATGTGGTTGCATGGGAGAGCGCCAAAAATAATCCTTATGATAATATCATCGTTGTACGCACGAGCGAAAAAGATGAACCATGGGTTAAAAAATTAGTTGCCGCTTACAACAACGATCTTATCCGTACAAAAATCAAAGAGATTTTTGGCAAAACCGCCCAAACATCTTGGTAATTGTGCCAAATATCTGAGTAATTGTGCCAAATGTCCGAGTAATTGTGAATGGAAAAACCTACTCTTATCTCCTTAAAAAACATCAGCCGTTGTTTTAACAAAACGGCTGGTGTTCCGGTAATTAATAATCTCTCTTTAAATATCCATGCTGGTGAAATCCTTGGCATTATTGGGCGCAGTGGAGCAGGAAAATCAACACTTATCCGCTGTTTAAATGGGTTAGAGAAGATTGATGCAGGGGCCATTTTTTTTGAAGGTGTTGATATTTCCAATCTATCAGAGATAGAATGGGCGCCTTACCGTCAACGAATTGGGATGATTTTTCAACATTTCAATCTTCTCTCATCGCAAAATATTCTTGATAACATTGCATTGCCGCTTAAATTAAGTGGTGTAAATAAAAAACAACGCCACAAACGTGCCCTTGAACTGATTGAATTGGTTGGGTTATTTGGGAAAGAATATTGCTATCCGGCACAATTATCTGGGGGGCAAAAACAACGCGTTGGCATTGCTCGTGCTCTTGCTGCTAATCCTAAAATATTGTTATCAGATGAAGCCACCTCTGCTCTTGACCCTGAAACAACACAATCTATTCTAGAGCTCCTTGCTGATATTAATAAACACCTCAATCTCACGATTGTGCTCATCACCCATGAAATGGAAGTTGTGCGCACCATAGCGCATCGTGTTGTTGTTCTTAATCAGGGGAACATTGTAGAAGAAGGACGTGTGAAAGACATCTTTACATCACCGCAAGACGATACAACCATAGCCATGCTCAAGCTTGTAACCCCACAACTTCCTGAAAAATTTGCGAAAAATCTCAAACCAATCGGACGAGAAGCTGTCATTGAAATTAATATTGCCGGTGAAATTGCCCAGCAGCCTTTTCTTCATCTTCTAGAAAATGAGAGTGGTTTAAAAGCACGTATTTTGCATGGTGGCATTGATACAGTTCAAGATGAAACCATCGGGCGACTCTTCTTGGCTCTTCCTGGAGAAGATAAAGAAGCTTTAGAAAAAGCTGTTCAATGGTTAACGAAAAAAGGACGATATTGTGAGGTCTTAGGCTATGTTTAATGTTCTGTCTCATGAACTTCCCCAAGCTGTTATTGATACAATATTGATGACACTTAGTGCTTCTGTTATGGCATTTATTATAGGGCTTCCCCTTGGTCTTCTTCTTCACACAACAGCACGCGGAGGGATTTTTTCCTCATCTCTCATCAATCGCCCTTTAAGCATGATCATTGACAGTATTCGTGCCATTCCCTTTATTATTCTTGCATTTTATCTTCTTCCTGTTACGCGTATCGTTGTAGGAAGAGGGATAGGAATGCCTGCTGTAATTTTTATACTGACCATTTCAGCTATCCCTTTTTATGCTCGCATGGCGGAACTCTCTTTTAAAACCGTTGAAAACGGTCTCATTGAAGCGATCCGCTCGATGGGTGCAAGTCGTCTTCAAATTATCAGACATGTTCTTATTCCTGAAGCTCTCCCTAGCCTGATTACAGGTTTTACAGTCATGGTCATTTCTCTTATAGGAGCCACCTCACTTGCTGGATATCTTGGTGGAGGCGGTTTAGGGGATATGGCAATCCGCTATGGCTACCAACGCTACAATACCTTCATCATGACCATCGTCATCATCCTTTTGATCGTGCTCAATATTACAACCCAATGGACTTCTGATAAAATCGTACAAAAACTTGATAAAACAAAACATTAAAAGACTTAGAATTTCACATGCCAATACCATCATCCTCTTTGCCACTTTCCAAGTGTACCAACCCTTGCCTATCGAAAACGCTCATAAGAGATTAGGAACTTTTTTCTTAAACAGTTTTTATCTCTCCCCATCCGTTTGTAACATGAAAGAAAATAGTTTTAATGGCTTTAATATAAAAGGGGATAAAATAAGAGATCTCATAGTATGTGAGACTCTCTTTAAATTAAGACATTGACCACAACCTCTCCAAACCGTAGATAACACATTGAATTTATAATGATAATATGGTGTTATTCATATTGAACGAGAACTCTGAATACCGTAAGATCCTCTCATTCCCAATTTGTTCCATATAGAATCAACCAAAACCTCTCTCTTGCACGTTACAAGCGGGAAGAGCCTTGTGAGTAAAAACATACAAGAAAGGAAGGCATGCCTCTTATGAATTATCTCCAGCGCCAAGACCTGTCTTAACATTGGCGGCTAGCATATAATATGATAATAGTATCGGTTTTCTTCTTCACAAGCATAAAAATATGAGGGTGCTCAATGGCTTTATCGTTATACTATTCACAGGCGCCATTGCGAAATGGGTGTGACGAGCGTTGAGAGACATTGCTTTAAAATAAGCCTGTGAATTGGCAACGCAAGTATATTCCATTTGAAGCGTTCTGTTTTACGTGATGGGTATGATCCCATAAAGAACGCTATAAATAAAAGCGCGAAGCAATGCACTATCTTCATTAGAAAACTCCTCTTCAAAACGATCTAGGAAAGATAGTAACCTGCTATGGCTATCAACGCTATGATAGCTCGATCATATCTATTATCCTATAGATTATTCTCAATATCATCATTGAAGAAACTTCTAATAGAGTTGTATAAAAATTTTGTAAAATAAAGCACTCAAATAATCTAGATATTGGAAGGTTTTTCTTCCACAACAGCAACGATAAGCCATTGAGCGGTAAGAGCTGGTTTTTTTAACTTTTCAATTTCCACCGTAACCCCATAATGGAAAACCACTCGACCAGAAGGGCGAATTTCTGCGTCGTCTAACACAAAACGCGCACGTATCCGTACCCCTGTTTTCACAGGACTCATGAAGCGCACTTTATCGAAACCATAATTAATCCCCATTGTGGTCCCTTCTAACTCAGGAAGAGTCTCATAAGCGAGCGTAGACAAAAGCGATAATGTTAAAAAACCATGAGCAATCGTGCCACCAAAAGGTGTTTGCTTAGCCTTTTCCTCATCAACGTGTATCCATTGATGATCATCTGTAGCGCATGCAAACTGATTAATCATATCCTGTGTAACAAGACGCCACTCCGATAATCCTACTTCTTTCCCAATAAAACTGGTGACATCTTGTACTGCTATTTTTTGCTGCATAACGCTATTCCTATTTTATTTGATAAAAGCCCCCCTCTTGCTTTTATAAAATCCATTGATTAGAGCATCAAGAATAAAAGATTAATTGTCTTAAAAACAAATGCACCTTATGAATGAGAAAAGTTCTTTAGCAGAATAGTTTTCAAATAGGAAAAAAGAATGGCAAGCAATGTGAACCTAACAGGTTTAGCGCATGATTTGAAACAACGTGCAGAAAACCATCCCCCCATCCGTATTGGACTGATTGGTTGCGGTGAAATGGGGACAGATTTATTATCAAGTATTGCGCATATGGATGGTATAACAGTCGCTGCTGTAGCCACGAGGACACCGTCACGTATTTTTGATGCCGCTACACTAGCCTATGGCGAAGATGGACATGTCTGTGAAGTTGAAAATGCTCATGCTCTCACGCAAAGCATTGAAAATGGTTTGATTGCAGCGACAGATGATATTGACCTTGTTTTGCGCCATGAACAAATTGATATTATCATTGATGCAACAGGCTATCCCGAAGCAGGAGCAGAAATTGGTATCAAAGCGCTTGAGAATAACAAACATCTTGTCATGATGAATGTTGAAGCAGATGTTACAATTGGCGCTTATCTCAAACATGAAGCAGAAAAACGAGGGCTCATTTATACACTTGGTGCCGGCGATGAACCAACTTCTTGTATGGAACTCATAGAATTTGTTTCAGCTCTTGGACATAAGATTGTTGCAGCAGGTAAAGGAAAAAATAATCCTCTGCGCTTTGATGCTACACCTGATGCTTACGAAGAAGAAGCATTCCAGCGTAATATGAATGTACGCATGTTGGTTGAATTTATTGATGGTTCCAAAACGATGGTTGAAATGGCAGCCATTGCCAATGCCACCGGACTTCTCCCCGATTGCCCAGGAATGCATGGACCACGAGCAGCGCTACAAGATTTAAATAAAGTGCTTATTCCAAAGCAAGATGGAGGCATTTTACAGCGATATGGTGTTGTAGATTATTCAATAGGTCAAGGTGTTTCACCAGGTGTTTTTGTGATTGCAGAAATAGCACACCCACGTTTACGCGAGCGTATGGAAGATTTAAAAATTGGTCAGGGGCCTTACTTCACCTTTCATCGCCCCTATCATTTAACAGCAATGGAAGTTCCCCTTACCTGCGCACGTATTATGCTTTATGGAAAAAAAGATATGGTCCCTCTTAGCCATCCCGTAGTAGAAGTCTGTGCTGTTGCTAAAAAAGATTTACATCCAGGTGATCAGCTAGACTTTATCGGTCTTTATACTTATCGTGCTTGGATAATGAACATCGCAGAAGCACGCGCTCACCACGCCATTCCTTGTGGTCTTTTGGAAAAAGCAACAGTAACAGCTGCAATTAAAAAAAACGAACTCATTACAGTACATAATACTGCCATTCGTGAAGATCAATGGATTGCACGTCTTCGTGCTAAACAAGACCTTTTACTTCATTGCCCTTCTTCCACTAAGGCATAAGTATCCTTTATCCTAACAACGAATCTATTGATTTATAAATAATAATTTCCCTTTCTTCTCTTAAAGTAACGCGTAAAAAATAAACACATTACAGGTTCATAATATTTCTATTCCCAAAAGATCAATGGATTGCGCGTCTTCGTGCCAAACAAGACCTTTTGCTTGATTGTCCTCTCTTTCTACTCATATATCATCTCTCCTTTGCCTTACAACAAGGTATTGATTTATATAGATAATATAAGTGTTATTCAGATTGAATCTCCCTCCCGAATATCGCAAGATTCTCTCATTCCAAACCTATTTATCTTGAATCAATCAAAATCATTTGCTTACATGTCACAAGCGGGAATGACGTATGGATAAAAATGTATAAGAAAGAACTAAAAAAACTAAAAATGCCTCTTATGAACCGTCTCAAGTGCCAAAGTCTGTCGCAACATTGGGAACTGGCAAAGTGTGTGATGATGCCTGCTTAGGAACAGGACGTTTCAAACAGAATACACGTGCGGTGCAATTGCAGGTGTCTGTTTTAAAAAGACACTTCCCAACGTACATATCACCACCTCCATCTCACACCAGTGCCCATCAAGGCTATACCATAAACCACCCCATAAGAGGATGTAAGATTCATTATGTATCAACCATCTTGACTTCATAAGGATACAAACTGGCATCATCATTTTATCTGCCAGTTCTCGATTTACGACAGTCCTTAGCATTTGAGATAATTCCTGAGAGAAATTTTATTCTGTATCTTAAATAATTTTTATCCAAAAACTAACGCAACTTGTTATATGCAAGAAATGCTTTTGGTGGATTCAACATAAATAGATTTGAAATGAAAAAATCTTCCAACATTTAAATCTCTCAATTCAACGTGAGAAATGATAAATGGATAATTTATCATTTCTCCACTGAATATTAGAACATCCAATACAGAGATATTTTTTGTTTTATCCTTTTTTAAAAGCCTTTTTTATATTGCAAAATAAAAAGGATAAAATATATCTTTTATGTATAATCTTCATATAAAAGCAAATAAACAATATAAAAGGGCTGATAAAGAGGGTAAGAGTTCTAACCTTATTACGAGGAAATAATTATAAACTATCAAAACTAGGTGCTCTCCCTTAAAAATGAAAAACACCCATAGCAAAAATTTGAAGTTTAATGATGCCACCCAAAGATACAGTTAGTAATTAATAATAGTAATTTTCTATCCAATATATTGTAAATATTTATTTTTTAAAAACAATGAAGTAAACAAAAAACGCATCAACTTTGTCGATAATTTTTCTCTTAGAGTGTACAGAATAATCCAACAAGAGACACAACAGTACCGATTATATCCCTAGTACATAAAGCAGAAAGAAGTGATAGAACACCTATTCCATCCCAAAAGGCTGAAGCTGAAAAGGCAGCAGCTTTTTCAGCTTTCCCTAAAGCAACTTCATTTTGTCCTTCAAGGTTATGGATAACAACCCTATCTACCGCTTTAACAACCGCACTTTTTTCTAATGTAGAAACAAATCCTCCCTCTTGAAATTGATTTTTTACAAAACTTGCATTCCCCTCTACGGTTTGTACAAAAAAAAGAAAAAAGAGTGTAAAAATAAATGAACACACACGATTTTTAAATATTTTAAACATAGCTTTCTTTGCTCCTCTTTTTCTTCACTGAAAAAGTGAAAAAATATTCACATAATATAAAACCCTAAAATATATTTAATCATTTGCATAAATAAATAAATACATACAATACAATATGATATATTATGTGTACTTTTTACCATATAATAACACATTATGTATTACATGTAAAGAAATAAAAATAACATAATTTAAAAATGCCTCCTTAAAAAAGTTTTTTGAAAATAAAATGACTATAAAATCTAGGAAAAACAGTTGAACATAGCTTCACATCACGACAAAACCATCAAAGTAAAATGTATCGCTAATCTCTATTATCATCACCCCAAAGTTTGAGGGGATTCTTGACCCCCTCTTTACACCTCAAAGGACAAAAATTCCTGCCAGTTACCAGGCTATCAACAATCCAGCTTCTCACGAGCAACTTCCACCTGCTGACTACTCATAGAGTCCACTTCATAGGCTCGTTTGGGCATCCCCTTATCCTAAACACTGATCACCATATCTAAAAACACTTAATATAAAGCTTTTCACGCCTTATATCACCGCACTAAACAACAGTGTTTTATGGCATAATAGGATAAATATCAAAAATAATTTCTTCCTTTTATAAGATAATTTATCATTGATGATCTTAAATTAAGAGCAACTCAATACAGTAATATTTTTTATTTACATCGCTCTACTTCAAAATAATAAATAGTTGTCGACTTTCACATTAAAATAAACTCATTTGCAAACTTAAATAGAGCTTTTATAGCTTATTTGAAATGAAAATAATTTAATAAAAAAGTATAACATTTAAAAATGTCATTATAACGATAATTACTGCCTCTTATCTTAGTAAAGATAAAAATTGAAATAGTGTTTCGTGGATATTTTATTATATCGCGCATCAATAATATAGAGAAATAAAATTGTGGGAAAATAAAACTATCGCTCTAAAATAAAATAATACCCATAAATAAGCTTAAAATAGTATACTACTTTTCGAAAAAATAGTTATAATTCGACAAAACAATTCTAACTTGTAAAAGAGCAATCAAGATCTCTATTTTCAAACAAAAAGACATTAATAAAATAAAATTTCTAGAGCATTATGTAGGTCTTTTTTACCCCTATCAGATTGATAAAACATTATAAATAACACGAAAATACTAACAAACAACCTGAAACCAAATAAAAAGAATGCCATAACAATTTAGATGATCTCCCAAAATACTGAAAAAGACTTCTTGCTTAACTTTCACAAAAGTTTGTTCATCTTTTTCTTCAATATTGTCGATTACAGCCACCTCTCTATTTTGAATAACTATGTTTCCTCTGGATTAATAACAAATACTTTCCTTTGCAATAGACTTTTAGCAATCTTCACATGACTATCTGCAATTTATATGAAACAAAGAGTGAATGCTGTAAAAATATATAAATAAAAGTTACTATTGAATAATTTATTTTTATACTTACGATATAATAAAACATCCAATATAAACGTACTTAAAACTTAAATAAAAAATTGATTAAACATTTGAAGGAAAAGAGAGAGAACAATTTACGAGAAAATTGTTTTTTAAAGGACAAGCTTAAGTAAGCGCATTGAAAAAATAGCGCGATGAAAACTGATATTGAATAATAAATTTATTAACCGATCATCTTAAGAGTAAAATACTCATTTATAAGAATAATTCATTGTTTTGCACGTTGAGTGAAAAATTAGACTATTATAAAATTCTCTAAAATGTTAGCGCTGTTTATCTTGAATCAATCAAAACAACTGGCTTGCCTATCACAAACGAGAGTGATATGTGAGTAAAAACACGCAAAGAAATACATAAAAACATCACTTATGAAGCGTTTAAAAAGCAAGTGCTGGTGGCACACCATTGAAAATTGGTAAAGTGTGTGGTGGTGTCCCTTTTTTACTTCAAAAGTATACAGATGCTGGCGCACAATGTTGTGACAGACCTTGGCGCTTGAGACGATTCATAAGAGCCCTTTTAGTCCTTTCTTATACAAATCTTATCCATACAGCTCTCCCCGCTTTTGACGTGCAAGAGAATAGTTTTGCTTGATTCAACATGAGAAAGATTTGAAATAAAAAACGCATACGGCTTGCTGCTCTCATTCAATAGAGAGAATTTATAAATTATTATTATAAGTTCATATATGGCCTACAAAATACAATTTTTTGTCAACTTTTTCGATTTTGCTCATGATATAAAAAATAATGCAAAGTTCTAGAAAACAGACAAATAACGCCATAGCAACAGGACCAATAAGCATAAAACCCACACAAAATGTGTGGGCTTTTTTTGTTCATGCAAATAAACCAATTAAATATATATTTTTCGTTTAATAGGTATTTCCCAATGGCGGACACGAGCAAATAAGCATTCTGTCTCCCGCAACATTATCAATACGCGATACAGGAGGCCAATATTTATTGGCTGGATCAAGAAAACTGTTGGGAAAAGCAGCTTCTTGTCGCGAATAGGGTCGTGCCCAAGCATCATCTAAAGTATCTACCACTGTATGGGGGGCATTCACCAATGGATTATTGTCTTTTGGCCAAACCCCGCTACCAACTTTCTTAGCCTCTTCAGCAATAGAGAGTAAAGCATCACAAAAACGATCAATCTCTGCTTTTGGTTCTGATTCCGTTGGCTCAATCATCAAAGTTCCCGGAACAGGAAACGACATCGTGGGCGCATGGAATCCATAATCAATGAGACGTTTTGCAATATCATCAACACTCACCCCATACTGCTCTTTCAACACGCGTGTATCCACAATACATTCATGCGCAACACGCCCATGCTTGCCCCGATAAAGAATGGAATAAACTGGTGAAAGACGTGCAGCAATATAATTGGCATTTAAAATGGCTATTTGTGTTGCATATTTTAAGCCATCAGCCCCCATCATTCGAATATACATCCATGTAATCGCAAGGATAGACGCACTTCCATAAGGAGCAGCCGAAACCGCATGTGTTGTCCCATCCTGTTCATGACCTGGTAAAAATGGTTTGAGATGCTTTGCAATACCAATTGGTCCCATACCAGGACCACCCCCCCCGTGGGGAATGGCAAATGTTTTATGAAGATTCATATGACAAACATCAGCGCCAATATCCGCAGGACGAGCAAGACCCACAAGGGCATTGAGATTAGCACCATCAAAATAAACTTGTCCGCCATTTTCATGAATAATAGAACAAATTTCCTTAATGCTTTCCTCGTAAACACCATGGGTTGACGGATAAGTAATCATAAGAGCAGCCAATTTATCTTTATGCAATTGCGCTTTCATCTTGAGATCGTCTACATCAACATCACCATCGCTTAAACATTTTACCACAACGACCTCCATCCCTGCCATATGTGCCGAGGCTGGATTGGTACCATGCGCAGATGCAGGAATAAGACAAACTGTACGTTGATGCTCTCCCCGTGATTGGTAATATCGTCGGATAGCCAAAAGCCCAGCATATTCACCTTGAGCACCAGAATTTGGCTGAAAAGAAACTTGCGCAAATCCTGTAATTTCGCACAACCACGCATTTAACTGGTTGATCATCTCCAAATATCCCGCTGCATCCTCTTGTGAAACAAAGGGGTGTATATTGGCCATACTAGCCCAACTTACAGGCATTAATTCAGCCGCAGCATTAAGCTTCATTGTACAAGAACCAAGAGGGATCATAGCGCGATCCAGCGCCAAATCCTTATCCGCTAAACGACGCAAAAAGCGCATCATATCTGTCTCTGAATGAACCGCATGAAAAAAAGGCTGAGAAAGAAAAGCAGCCTCCCGTTTTTTTCCAAAGAGTCGAGGAGAAGCCTTATCGCCTAATTGTGCCCCAAAAAGCTGCGCTAAAGCACCAGCATCTCCTTCTGTTGATAATTCATCAAAATTGATTGCAATAGTGTCATCATCAAGAACACGAATAAGGCGCCCACCTATTTTGGCTTGATGCGCAATCTCACGCGCTTTTCCCTTAACAGAAATACTCACACAATCAAAAAAGCTTTTCCCTTCAACATGAACCCCTGCTGCTTCTAAACCAGCAACAAAACGACATGTTAAATGATGAATTCGCTGTGCAATTTCTTGTAAGCCTTTTGGCCCATGCCAAACAGCATAAGCGGTTGCCATATTAGCCAACAAAGCCTGCGCTGTACAAATATTTGACGTCGCTTTATCACGCCGAATATGTTGTTCACGTGTTTGCAAAGCCAAACGAAAACCAACGCGCCCTTTGGTATCCACGGATTGACCAACAATACGCCCTGGAATAAGACGCGTTAACGCATCACTCACAGCAAGGTAACCAGCATGTGGACCACCAAATCCCATCGGAACGCCATAACGCTGCATAGAGCCAACAACGATATCTGCCCCCCATTGAGCAGGTGGCTCCTGAAGGGTAAGCGCTAAAGGATCAGCTACAACGATAACTAAAGCTCCCTTTTCCTTTGCCTCTTTTATGATCTCACTGTAATCATGAAAAGAACCTTTTGTATCTGGCCAAGATAAAACAATTGCCGCTGTATCAGAATCAATTTCGCCATTTTGGCTAATCTGAATCCCTTGTGTTTCAGCACGCGTTTGCGCAACACTCAAAGTTTGAGGATGTAAAAGACTCTGAAGAGAAATTTTTGTTTTTTTCTCACGGAAAGAGCGAAAAGCAAGGGCATTGGCTTCAGCTAAAGCAGTTGCTTCATCAAGAAGGGAAGCAGCAGAAACAGGCAAACCTGTTAGTTCACTAACCAATGTCTGAAAATAAAACAAAAGCTCTAAACGACCCTGGCTAATTTCTGCTTGATAAGGCGTATAAGCAGTATACCAAGCAGGATTTTCAAACAGATTTCGTAAAATAACCGGAGGCACATAAGTCCCATGATATCCTTGCCCAATAAAACTTTTATGCACATGGTTACGCTCCATCATCTTGGAGAGTTCTTCCAAGGCTTGTCCTTCACTAGCGGCCTCTGGAAGATTCAATAAACGTCCCAAATGGATAGAGTGCGGAACAGCTTGAGAAATGAGTGTCTCAACACTATCAAGCTCTAAAACATCAAGCATTTTTTGTGTTTCATCAGGACGAAGCCCAATATGTCGAGAAGAAAAAGAACGCTCGATCATGGTACTCATCCAATCAAAGCCTTATAAGCATCTTCATCTAACAACTCGTCCAGTTGAGTTTCATCTTGCAATGTCATCTTCCATAACCAGCCTTCTGTTTCGGCTTTCTGATTTACCAATTCAGGATTATCCGCCAATGTTTCATTTCTTTCGACCACTTCACCATCAAGAGGAGCATAAACATCTGAAGCCGCCTTCACTGATTCCACAACAGCCGCCGCCTCTCCTTTGGAAAGTTTTGTTCCACTTTGTGGTAAATCAACAAAAACCAAATCCCCTAATTGCTCTTGCGCATAATGCGTAACCCCAACAGTCACTACTTGTCCTTCAACTCTAAGCCATTCATGGTCTTGTGTAAAATAAGTTTTAGACATAAAAAATCATCCTTTAAAATAACGTTGTTCAACAAAGGGAAGAGAATGAACTGATAGTGCAATCTTTTTGCCTCGCAGTTCTGTAAAGACTTGTGTTCCTTCAACTTTAAAATCAACAGGAACGTAACCCATCGCGACAGGCCCCTCAAAAGAAGGACCAAAACCACCTGATGTTACAACGCCAATCTCATTACCTTGATCATCAAGAAGCAGCGCACCGGCACGAATAGGTTGGCGCGTTTGCGGTTTTAATCCAACACGACAACGAGCAGGTCCTTTTTGCAGTGCTTCAAGAAAAGCCTTTGCACCATAAAATTGTGCTTTTTCTCGAACACTTTTAGGAACAGCCCATGTTAGAGCCGCATCAATAGGTGTCGTATCAGGGGTAATATCATTTCCATGCAAACACAGCCCCGCTTCCAACCGCAAGCTATCGCGTGCTGCAAGTCCAATCCACTCAACACGAGAATCACTCAGCAATTTTTCAGCCAACATATGCGCATGCCCTATAGGCAAAGCAATTTCAAAACCATCCTCTCCCGTATAACCAGAACGCGTTATAAACCAATCCTGTTGTGGTTCGAATCCTTGCATAAAGAACAATTCATTCCCTGGCAAATCCGCATCAGCAAGAACAGCTGCCGCTTCAGGACCTTGAAGCGCAAGCAATACCCTTTCAAGGGCAATCACTTGACATTCAAAATCAACCGCACGCTTTTCCAATTCTACAAAATCAGCCTGTGCATTCCCAGCATTGGCAACCAACATAAAACGGCCCGCTTCCAAACGGGTAATGATAAGATCATCAAGAATACCAGCCTGCTCATTAAGCAAATAATTATACCGTGAGTGTCCAATCTTTAAAGCTGCTGCATCAATGGGAAAAGCATAGGACAAAAATTCCACGGCTTGTGCCCCTTCAACTGCAATCAATTTCATATGAGAAATATCAAAAAGTCCTGCATGTGCACGCGTATGAAGATGCTCTTTTAAAACGCCAAGAGGATAAGTTAAAGGCATGTTCCAGCCCGCAAAAGCACCAAATTTTGCTCCTGCTTTTTCATGCAAATCATATAAAGGAAGTGTTTTTAAAAAAGATGTTTCTTGTGCTGTGCCCATAATAACTCCAAAGCTGCGCTAACGCCCACAGAATATGGTCGTCTCTGCCCCCTCTGTCATCAACCTGAGAGACTCGCGAAAAAATTTTCCGCTTACACCTTCGGCGCGGGTTCTCCCGACTTTCCAGATCTGCCTTCTTCCTTTTACGGTCCTTAAAGCCTGAGAGATTATGGGCTATTTCCCCTTCGGCGGCAATGCGAAAATTTGCAATCTGCACTCTCCCGCAAAAGAATGAAAGAAACGATAACGCTCTTTCCAGCATATTTAAACCTATAGCCTATCTTTATCACACTGTCATTAGTAAAGTGATGAAAATACTCTCATTTTAAAACTTGCATAAGCTGCTTCAAAAGATTTATAATATTATCCTTTTGAACCTTACAAAAATTGCAAGGAACACATTTTAGGAAATTTAAGACAAAAATCAAAAGCTATAAACAAAAATACCTCTTGAAAATCATGCAAAACGTCACACACTAAAAAGATCGCAAGCAATATTCTTTCGCGCACAGTTCAACCTTAAAGATAGGGTTTCATATTCTTTTTGAGAATAAGGACTTCAAATATTTTATAAGTATGATTTTAATGCACAAGAAGTAGGTTTTCTGCTTTCTCAATAGTGTCATAAATAGCGACTATTTACAGACTAAAACTACCGAACAAAGGTGACAAAATACTCATGAAAGCTGGTAATATCTCTTACAATTGCGAAAATGATCTTCCAAAGCAAATTGCTCTTTTTCCTTTAGAAGGTGCACTCTTACTACCCGGTGGTTTTTTATCACTTAACATTTTTGAACCAGAATCACTTGAAATGATTGAAAATGTTATGGTAACTGATCGTCTATTGGGCATTATTCAACCACTTTCATCGGATACAGATCGCTTCTCTACACAACTTTATAAAACAGGCTGTATAGGGCGCATTACAAACTACAGTGAAACAGGAAATGGACAACTGTTCATTATCTTACAAGGTGTTTGCCGCTTCACTTTAGAACAAGAATTGAAAAACACAAAATCCTATCGAACAGCTCTCATCCAATCAAACATAAAAGACTTGCAAGAATTTGATATTGAAGAAAGCATCAATCGAGAAAGCTTACTCGATGTTGTTGAAAAATATCTAACCATCCATGAAATGGAATATAATTGGAGCAGTATCATAGAAGCCCCTACACCTATATTGGTTAATGCTTTTTCAGCTCTTATTCCCTTTACACCCGCAGAAAAACAAGCTCTCCTTGAAGCTCCAGATATCAGAAGTCGCGCCCAAACTCTTCTTGCATTAACAGAACGCTCACTCATGAAGCAAACAGGAACAGATTACCGTTTAAACTAATGGACGTCCAAACATGAAAAAAATGACCACAGATTCCAAAATGCTTGAATTGCTCGTCTGCCCAATGACAAAAGGCACGCTCTCTTTCAACCCAAAAACACAAGAGCTCGTTTCTTACAAAGCCAAACTTGCCTATCCTATTCGTGATGGCGTTCCCATTATGCTTGCTTCAGAAGCACGCCCTTTGCAAAATAATGAAGAAATAACGCGTAAAAAATAAAAAATTTCCAAGCAATTTCCCTCTACAAGCCCACTGTTATCAAGCCTCTATCCCTATGATATCTCAAGTATTGACGAATTCTGAAAAAAAGCGTTTTACAATATAGTAATACACCGATTTAAAAGATATTTATATCGCTTTACACCTTGTAATAAAAGCCCAAAATATCATCAGATTCTCTCACATTCCAGCTTGTTCATACTGTGGAGCAATCAAAACCATTTGCTTGCCCAACACAAGCATCTGAATAAAAGAAATGGAAAAAAGGAATAAAAATGCTTCTTATGAACCCTTTAAATACAAAGGTCATAATAACATTTTGAATCAACTCAAGTGAATGAAGTTTATTAAATATAAAGGTAATTATATTTCATGGACTTTACGTTATACCATTCACGAATACCATCGTGAAATAGATATGGGGAGAATTCATAAATGTTTTTTTAACAAGCACATAAATTAGCAAAACAAGTATATTCCGTTTGGAGCTTCTATTTTTTACATAAAGGATGTTATCCTATTCAAAAAACAAGAAAAACAAAAACCCGAGGCAGTGCATCATCTTCATTTTCATTATTTAAGAGATATTACTTTGGACACTTTTGAAAGTAGCAAAGTCGAATTTAAAAGATATGAGTACGCTAGACGGATTTCCTCCTTTATAACCTCATATTTTCCCATAATGAGTATGTAGATCGGTTTTAGAAATTACCCAAACAAGAGATACGCAATACACTCGCTCTCATTTGATAACAAAGGTAGAAACAGCTAATAGAGCTCTTATCCGTCTCAATCTTAGTCTCAAACATGCTCCTGCGTTAGAATTGGATGTTGATTTACAAATAACAACACATGAGAAGAATAACGCCATAAAGTCACGAATAGACCGAAAATGGAATGGAGAAATGCCTCAACTTTTATCCAATCCTTCTATCAAAAAAAACAATGATACCATTGTCTTTGCGTTTGCTTATCCTTACAGGACTGGCTTCCCTTTGCTTTATATATATGCGTTTATTTGTGAAAGATAAATGAAGATATATAGACAGTTCTTAGCTTGAGAATATGCAAGAGCTACCGTGATACGACAACAAAGTTGTGCCTTTATCATCAAAAGCATTAGAAATTATGAAACAAGGTCGCCTGCTTTCTCATAATGATTTCTTTTGTCTGTAATCAATCGCGGCCTCCTTAATGTTAATTCCCTATCACAACATATGAGAGAAACGAGACTTAAAGCCTTTCTCATCGGCTTCATTCTCGTTTACGCGATTGGTTAACACGAAAGCCGCTGCTGACCATTGATCTACTTTACGAGACTCGACAAACTAAAACCTGCTTAAAAATTTTCATCATACGACGAATAAAAAATACTACATGCGTAAAGTTTTACTTGAGCCAAATATCATTATAAAAGGTGATATAGTATAAACGGCATAATAAGACAAATCAGAAAAAAGAAGCAATAAACTTTAAAATAAAAAAACATCAATTTTAAAAACAGCATTTCTCTCTTTTCACAATTTATTATCATTGCCCAATACTCTTGGTACTTATTCATTTACTACATCTTGCATCATGGATTTTAACGGATCAGAAAGAAACATGCCGTAAACTTTTGGATGATAATAAAAGCCCTCAAATGAACTTTGAAAAAAATGATGCCAAAATCAGATCTTCAGATATTCGATTCTCCCTCTCAACAACGGAAAAAACATATATTTCATGATGTTTTGGAATATATCTTTGTAATTATAATCACTTTAAGTGCTATTTTTACAGCTCTTCTCTCTTTTTCAGATAAATTTAGAACATATTTTTAAAAGTAAGCAGTCTGTCCAACTTTGATAATGGTTGTACTGTTTTTAAAATTTCTTTTGCTTTCTTTTCATCACGATGCATTTGGGCAATCAAAGGTTCAAGTCCATCAAACTTTTCTTGTCCTCGCAAAAACTGGAAAAAAGAAACGGTACAGTTTTCCCCATAAAGGTCGTCGTTAAAGTCAAACAAATAGGTTTCCAAAAGGGGCGCCCCATCCTTAACAACCGTTGGACGACAACCAAAGCTTGCAACACCATCATACAAAACACCGTTCGCACGACGCAAACGTACCGCATAAACACCATGTGCCAAACGAACTTGGGGAGGCAACATTTGATTAGCGGTAGGAAATCCCAAAAGACGTCCAAGTTTTTCACCTTGAATAATATTGGAGCGTATCCGATAGTGATACCCTAACAAATGGGCTGCTTTGTCCACTTCCCCTTGTGAGAGAAGTTGCCGAATAAAACTTGAGGAAATAATCAAAGATTGTGATTCTTGAGGACGAGCAACGCAAGGAACTTGCACAACCTCAAATCCATATTTCTCTCCCCTTTTGCAAAGAAGATGTACATTTCCACTTTTCTGATGACCAAATTGAAAATTTTCGCCTGTCACCACAACTGAAACATCAAAAACTTCCTTTAAAAAAGACTTAATAAATTCGTCCGCTGAAAGAGCGGCAAACTGTGCATCAAAGGGCTGTTCAATCACACCATTAAAGCCAAGGGTTTTAAAAATTTCAGCTTTTTCAGCTGCCTCTGTCAAACGATAGACAGGAGTTGAATGTTGAAAAAAACTTCTTGGATGTGGTTCAAAGGTTAAAACAACGGCTGGTTTCTTTTTTATCCGCGCAAAGTCAAGTGCTTTTTGCAACACCACCTGATGCCCACAATGAACACCATCAAAATTTCCAAGTGCCAACACTGCTCCCCGCCAAGCCGAGGGAAACATATGAATTCCCTGAAGACGCAAAAAATTAGTCATTACTGAAGTGCCCACATGATTGCTTGTGGTTTATAACCATGATGTTCAAGAAAAGAATGCAAAGCTTGCTTATCAACCACACCATTTTGCGTATAATCATAATGATGAATCCCCCCCATAATATAAAGGGCATCAAGACCAAAGTGAGCCGCTCCCTTAATATCCGTTAAAAGACCATCACCAATAGCTAAAACTTGACTTTTTTCTACTGTTCCCCGTATTTTTTGAAGTTTTTCAAAGGCACATTCATAAATAGGCTCGTGAGGTTTTCCAGCAATGTGCACTTCCCCTCCTAATTGTTGGTAAAGACGAGCCAATGCACCAGCGCACCAAAATTCTTTATTTCCATAATGGACAATCACATCTGGGTTCGCACAAATAAAAGGTAAATTCCGCGCCCGCATACGAAGAAACATCTCCTCATAAGCAGAGGGTTCTTCGTCAAAATCTTCAAGAAAACCGCTACAGACGACAACAGAAGCCTCCCATTCTTCAACAAATTCACACTCTAACCCTTCAAACAGCACCAAATCACGTTGTGAACCAATGAAAAAAACTTTACGTGGAGCATTCTGAATGAGATCGCGCGTTACATCCCCTGAGGTGATAATGGCATCATAATAGTCGCTATGAACATTCATACTTTGTAATTGAGCAGCAACATCTTCCCGTAGCCGAGGGGAGTTGGTTAATAAAATGACAGTTTTTCCCATTTGTCGGATTTTATACAACGCCTTCAACGCTGGTTCAAATGCATGTACACCATTATGCACAACACCCCACACATCACAAAAAACAGCATCATAATGCGCTATAATAGTCTCAATATGGGTAAGTTCATTCATGGTGCACCTATCTCTATTTGTCATTTAAAGCTGTCTTTTACTTCAAAACTACTTACCGAAAGATAATACTTGTGTCATCTGCTTTCTCAAACCATATCCCAACTTTTTATCGTCTATAGAGATCATAAGAAATGATAAAATAACTAAGTTATCATTAAGTTGTGCAAAATTCTAAAATGCTTGATAGCAAAAGCTTATCATTCCCCAATGCTCATTTTTCTCATAAAAATTTTAATTCTAACAACAACGACGTTGATAGAGTTTTTTATCTAAAATACTCAAATTCTTCACTGAGAAAATAAACGTATCCCCCTCTTAAAAACATGCATCATGAGAAAGCCCAATATATTTTCTCATTTCAAATTTGTTTATATTGAATCAATCAAAACCTATTCGCTTACACATTATAAGCAGAGAGCGTACAGATAAAAACATGTGAAGAGAGAAAAACTCTTATGCTCCCTTTCAAAGGCAAAAACTGTCGTAATATTTTGAACTGGCAGAGAGTATGTGCCGTCCGAGCATCTTTTTTTCAGTAAAGATAGGAATATAGCTTTTATCCCATTCATAGAAGCTTTTACACTATATATTTTACGAAGCACCATTGTAAAATAGGCGCTAACATTGAGAAATATCTTCTAAAACAAACATGTGAATATACAACAATCAGATCTATAATGTTTTGAGTTTATTTTGCATGAGGGCTCTTTACTCATAAAAGCTTTCCCCTATCATCATGATATCTCAGACGTATCAAAACAAGCCATTTTGGTTATTGGTTAAGAGCAACACCGTAAGCGGTGCCTTGAGCTTAAAAACCAAGGTTTACCTTCGTAAAATGCATATCTGATGTCATGCGTTTAGTAAGAAAACTTTAAAAGTTTGAAAGGCAAAAAACCTCCTATTTAAAAAAATTTATCCGTCTCAAGAAAAACTATTTTTATTGCCAATCTCCTAAAATTACTTTATGAGTCAGAAAGTGTCTTGGTCGCATACGCAACGACTAATAGGGATTAAAAGCCTGAAAACTCAAACATGAATTGACCCCGCTTTTCGGGTATCCCGGAATTCTGGGAGATTTTGCTATGTCCAAGTGTGTCGACGCACTAAAAGCAAAATGCTGATTTAAGTTCAGTACTTTTAACTCCCGGAATACTCATGCGAGGGCGCTCGCAATCGGTGGGGGAAAAATGCAAGCTCCAAATCTTAATATTGATCTTTTTGTGGGCAAAAAGATTCGCTTTAGGCGAAAAATGCTAAAAATGTATCAAAAAACATTAGGGCATCATTTAGGTATCACTTTCCAACAAATCCAGAAATATGAAAAAGGTTTAAATCGCGTGAACGCAGGACGTTTAAAGGAAATTTCCGATATTTTTAATGTTCCACTTGCCTTTTTTTACACTGATATCATCAAAAAAGACAATACCCCATACCATTATGATGAAATCGCCTCGAGCAAAGAAGAATATTTGCTTTTAAAAAGTTTTAGAGTCCTCACATCTGTCAAGCAGAAAGCGATTTTAAACTTAATTTGTGATCAAAATTAAAACGCTTTAAAAGCATAGCTATAGGGTACTACACGCCCTATTCTTGGCTTTCTCCCCACACCTCAAGGGACGCTCCCTCCTCAAACCGGTTGATAAATGATCCGCCTTCTCAAAAATAACTCCTTCTCAGCTTCCAATTTCATAGGATTCCTTTCACAAAATTATATAAACAAGCCCTCCCTTGAATATTCATCACACTCTCTTATCAAAACAGCCTATGCATAAATTTTTGTGTCTTACATCACCATACCGCAAACAATAGTGTTTTACAGCACAATAGGACAAGCATTCATACGTATAAAGGGTAGCGC
Organism: Bartonella sp. AC158YNML; assembly: GCF_042196725.1. NCBI lineage: Bacteria > Pseudomonadati > Pseudomonadota > Alphaproteobacteria > Hyphomicrobiales > Bartonellaceae > Bartonella > Bartonella sp. AC158YNML. The sequence continues at coordinate 203,174 of NZ_JBHIQU010000003.1, read as the reverse complement.
CCTCTTCGCTGTGGACACTCCATTAATTTTAAACGATGTGCATTTAATATACTTTCGTAAGATGCCTGCTTATAAAGGCATAAAGGTGAAAACCATTTACCATCTTTCCCATCTCCTTTTAATTCAGCTTTACGGCTTTCAAAAATACCCAAAGCAATATCTTTTAAATAATGCAGATTGCTTATTGCCTCACGCTTTTGTTTATCGCGTTCTTTAATGGGGTAACAACCCTCACGTAAAATAGAACGCCACCCAATTTCCAATGCATAGACTTGTTTAAAAAAACATCTCTTAAAGTACCCAAGCCCACTTCGCGACAATGCCCATGAATGGTATAACGGTAAATTCATTGAGCACCCCCATCTTTACGCTTGTGGGGAAGCAACCCGGCACCATCACAAACTTTGCCAGCTCCCAATGTTGCAACAGCTCTTGGCACTTAAGACGATTCATAAGAACTATTTTTAGTCCTTTCTTATACAAATTCTATCCACATACTCACCCCGCTTGTGATATGCAAGAAAGTGATTTTGATTGCTTCAACATAAACAGGTTTGAAATGAGAGAATCTTACGATATTCGGGACTCTCACTCAACATACAAACAGTAAATTATCATTATAAATGAATTTATTGTATAAAGACTTGGTATCATTATACATTCCTAAAAGCATGTTCTTTCCTCTAAAGTCTCAATGCGATACCAATGCCATCATAAGACAACGCGATCCTATACTCTCGTGAGAATAATCCTCAATTTTACAAAGTTGAAACAAACAACATAATGACCAATACAATTTGAGGCAATTATCTAAAAAATGATAACGATTACTACCTATAAAAATTAAAGAAGCAATTATTCTTTGAATAGTAACTTCTTTATTGAGACATTAATATATCAAAATTTATTGTAGAGTGTATATTTCTATTAAAAGCCGTGTTCACGACCTGTAGAATCAAGCTTTGGCGAGAAAAATAGTTCATTATCTGCTTGGAGAACATTTTGACAATTTTTAGATTCCTGAACAGCTAGTCCTGAAAGAAAACATTTCTTTCCCCATTCTTCTCTTAATTTTGCATCTTTCTTAAAATCTTCCACACTATAAGTTTTTTCACATCCCACAACGAATAACAGAGCCATGCATAATAAAATAATTTTTTTCATTTTACCCCTCTTTAAAGAGCTTATTTGTTAACATCATCCCCTAAATGGATTTTTAATTTTCACACTATATGAGAATACAGCCTTACTATTACTTGCTTGCTTTCACAGCAAATACTCTGAGTAAAATAACGCAAGAAGAGCTCACGACAACCATTGTATGAATTTTTCATAAATACTATGAGAAGGAAAAAGCCAAAACTGACCACAAATGATAAAATCAGAAAGCGGACTAAAGCTTTTGTCCAACTAATTTCAAATATAGAGACTGTGATAAAAATTATCCCTATCCAGTAGGATAATCTATGAACATTATAATGGTTAGTATTGCGATCAATGAACTATGAGGCCATAATAAAAAAGTACGAGCCCCTTCTTTTACCTATTTATATTTTGGTCATTGTACCCCCCCTTATTTAATGCTTCAATACAATCATCCCATAATATATCAACGATGCAAATCATTTTTACGAAGATTTCTTCGTAAGAATATATTTGAAATTAATTCATCATTTGAAAGGCTGTATTGAGAAGAAGATAATTTTATATGAAAGCTTTGCAACAAATGCCACACTGATTACTTTTGTAAGAAATAAACAGACTTGATCTAATACTACAGACAAAATTCTGATTAAAAAAACTTTTGCTATGAATTCTTTTAAGCAATTGTAAAATACTCTATCCCTTCTATCAAACCTTACACCACTTTTAAATTTGTTCATTTTTTATTTTTATCAATTTCGCTCTAGAAATCTATTTCTTGAGTGTTTTTTGTCTTTTCACATTCTCCTTCAAGCACAAACCCTCAAAAACCCTTTGCCACCAACAATGACATTTTCCTGCTTTTATAAAACGCATCAATAAGAGAAGCTATTTTAAGAGCAAATCTCTCTTCAACATGAATGTATCATCCATTTACTTCAAAAACGAAAATAATCTCACCGTTTATTCAAACTTGCTCTACGATTTGGTACAATTTTATTGATAAAGTTTTCTCTATAAAAATTTAAGTAAATATGTTCGTTAAAACCAATCATGGACTAGCAAAGGGATTATAGGATCCATTATCTCGCCGCCATTTTAAAGGTTCAGTGAAATCACTCGACCAAAGACCAATCTTGTTGCCACGTGCTTTTTCTTCCGCATGATGATACTGGACTGGAATAGGATTTTTCCCCTCTTTTGAGAGTACCAACATACCTTCTGTAAGACCTGCCTCAGCTAAATCAACCCCTTGAACAAAACATTGCGCATAATAAACACCATTGTGCATCAAAGCCTGTTTACAGGATAAATCCTGCCCAAGTGTTTTGGTGACAAGCCAAGCCATTGTAACCACACCACAGGGCCATTCTTGATCATTTAATCTTGCTTTTTGACGGGGTGCACATGTGTCCACACCATAAAGATGAATATCACGGGAGATATGTGAGCGCCAAGATTGTGCAGCAGGCGTCAGTAATTTAAATGTAACCCCACTTGTAACAGAAGCCTTACCATGAAAAACAACAGCATTATTTGCAACATCATTTAATGAAACACTCTTCTGCAAATTGAGAGCTGGTTCATTTTTTTCTAATTGCTGTTTAGCGATAGATCTACCCAACTTTTTTTCTTCTCGATAGAGATCGACAATATCTTGGATATCTTGCGTCTCAAATGTTTTAAGAATGCTGAAATCTATTTTATCTTTATATTGGCTTAATCCCCACACTATAGACCCCATAATGTAAATAATAACAATTAATTTAAATAGCATCTCTCAACACGCTCACTCAAAAAATTCGTTTTTTTCTATCCTTTCAGATTATTTATCAGCAATCCCCTTGTTTTTAAATAAAAAAAATCCAAATATAAGTGTTGCAGATTAACTACATTTTGTAAAGAATAATATTCTTTATTTTAATATTGTTATTTTTACCAATAGAAAACTTAAAATTGCCATTTTCATATAACACAATTTCAATTTGAGAAGACTTCTGTCTCTTTAAGAAGAAAAGTTTGAGAGTGAAGAGATCCGCTATCAAAACTTTTAAAACAAGAAAATGAGGAGTTTAGACTGTCATAAAATAACAGAATTCTCCAGTTGTTAGAGGTAATGGAATGTCGATAGATGAACAAATATTGTTTGTTAAAGAGAGGTAAAATGACAGATAATAGATTCCAAAACATCATTTTTATCGTGACCATGCTGCTTTTTACAGCAGTGCTTGTATCAGATCCTTCTTATGCTTCTTCTAGTCCTAGTGGAGGTGGTCTGGGAAATCTTGATGGTGTTTTAGGTAACATTGTCACAATGATGACGGGTGGGACGGCAAGGCTCATTGCTATTATATGTGTTGCTGCTGTGGGGATTGGCTGGATGTACGGCTTTATTGATTTACGCAAAGCAGCTTATTGTGTTCTAGGGATTGCTATTGTTTTTGGCGCCCCTACTCTCGTCACTAAATTAGCAGGCACAGCATAAATGAACGAAGATACTCTCTTCCTTGCCTGTACGCGCCCGGCCATGTTTGCCGGTGTTACGATGGAAGCGATGGCGCTCAATGTTATGGCGACATCTATTCTTTTCATTTTGACCAGTGATTTTACCATGTTTGGTTTTGGGATTGGGATGCATTTTATTTTGCGAGAAGTGACAAAGTATGACCACAACCAATTTCGCGTATTATTTGCATGGCTCAATACCCGAGGAAAACAAAAAAACCTCAACCGATGGGGAGGAAGTTCTACCTCCCCTTTACGCCTTGTCCGCACGTATAAGGAACTAAGCTAAAGGGACAAAACCGGTGAAACAGATGTCAATCATGAAACGGGAAACTTTACCTGAAGAATATATTCCCTATATACGCTACATCAACCAACATGTCATTGCTTTAAATTCACGCTGTTTAATGGTTGTGATGGCTGTTGAGGGTATAAATTTTGACACTGCGGATATTGATCAATTAAATTCTTTACACAACCAATTAAACACTCTTTTAAAAAATATCGCAGACGAAAGGCTTGCTTTATATTCTCACATCATCCGCCGCCGTGAAACGATATACCCAGAAGGTCATTTTCTTTCATCTTTTGCAACAACATTAGATGAAAAATATAAAAAGAAAATGGTTTCGCAAGAACTGTATCGAAATGATCTGTTTATTTCACTGCTTTGGAATCCCGCAGCGGATAAAACCGAAAAACTAGCTTCATTTTTTCAGCGCTTGAGCAAAGCGAAGAAAACACAATCTGAACCCGATGAGGAAGCTATTCGTAAACTCGAAGAGTTAAGTCAAGATCTTATGCAAGGTTTGGAAGAGTATGAAGTCCGTCTACTATCAATCTATGAACATGAAGGACTTTTATTTGCCGAACAAAGTGAATTTCTCCATCAACTAGTGGGGGGAAGACGTGAGCGTATTCCTCTCACATTTGGAACTATTGCTTCAACAATTTACTCGGATCGTGTTATTTTTGGGAAAGAAATTATCGAAATTCGCCATGAAAGCAATGAACGCTTTGTGGGCATGTTTGGATGGAAAGAGTATCCTTCTAAAACACGCCCAGGTATGACTGATGGTCTGCTTACGGTGCCATTTGAATTCATCTTAACACAATCCTTTGTCTTTAAAAGTAAGGCAGCCGCCAGTGCGATTATGAGCCGCAAACAAAATCAAATGATCAATGCAGCTGACCGTGCTAGCTCACAAATTGATGCATTGGATGAAGCGCTGGATGATTTAGAATCAAACCGTTTTGTTTTGGGAGAACACCACATTTCTTTAGCTGTTTTTGCTGATCATCCCAAAATATTGTCTGAAAACTTATCAAAAGCACGTTCCCATTTAACCAATGGGGGAGCCGTGATTGCCAGAGAAGATTTAGGATTGGAAGCAGCATGGTGGGCACAACTTCCTGGAAACTTTAGCTATCGTGCGCGTTCAGGCGCCATTACTAGCAGAAACTTTGCTGCTTTATCGCCCTTCCATTCTTTCCCTGTTGGCAAACTGAACGATAATGTTTGGGGAGCTGCTGTCGCATTGCTAAAAACACAGGCTGGTTCACCTTACTATTTTAATTTTCATTATGGCGATCTTGGGAATACTTTTGTTTGTGGTCCATCGGGCTCTGGTAAAACAGTGATTGTTAATTTTCTTCTTGCACAATTACAAAAACACAATCCAACAATGGTTTTTTTTGATAAAGATCAAGGAGCAGAGATTTTTGTACGGGCTGGAGGAGGAAAATATAAACCTTTAAAAAATGGGCACTCCACGGGGATTGCTCCCTTAAAGGGCATGGAATACACCGAAAAAAATAAAATTTTTCTTCGTAATTGGATCTTAAAGCTGGTGACCGCTGAAGGGCAAATCGTAACAGAAGAAGAGCGACAAGATATCGCCAAAGCCATTGATTCCTTGGAAAACTTACCCCCAACCCAGCGCTCTCTTGGTGCCCTTCAACTGTTTTTTGACAACACATCCAAAGAAGGGGTTGCCATGCGGCTGCAACGCTGGATTAGAGGCAATGATTTAGGATGGGTTTTTGATAATGATCAAGATGATCTCAATTTAAATGCGCAGTTCATTGGATATGACATGACCGATTTCTTAGATAATGAAGAAATTCGGCGCCCCTTAATGATGTATCTTTTTCACCGCATTCTTGATTTGATTGATGGGCGACGTATCATTATCGTCATTGATGAATTCTGGAAAGCTTTAGAAGATGATTCATTCAAAGCTTTTGCGCAAGATCGGCTAAAAACAATCCGTAAACAAAATGGCTTAATGCTCTTTGCAACACAAAGCCCTAAAGATGCTTTGAACTCAACAATCGCACACACAATTATTGAGCAATGCCCCACCCAAATATTTTTTCCAAATCAAAAAGCAAATTACAATGATTATGTCGAAGCTTTCAAACTTACTGAGCGTGAATTTGAACTGATACAGTCAGAATTAAGCAGGGAATCCCGTCGTTTTCTCATCAAACAAGGACAAAGTTCCGTCGTTGCAGAACTTAACTTACGTGGAATGAATGATGAGATCGCCGTTTTAAGCGGCACAACAAAAAACATTGAACTCATGAATGAAATTATCAATGAATATGGAGCTGACCCTGATAAATGGCTGCCCATATTTTATCAAAGGAGAAAAAATCAATGAAAAAATATGGCTTAGTTACACTGTTATCCTTTTCTTTTATGTCTCATGCAATAGCGCAAACAACACTCGATGTGGATGAATATTATAAACAAGCACTCGAGAACACACAAAAATTAGATGCTGCAAAATCAGAAACAGCTGAAAACATTTATAAAAGCACAACTGAAACTGCAAATAAAATCAAAGAAATAAATAATCAGCTTGAACAACTTAAATCACAAAAAGACATAAAACCTGAAGAATTGCAAGCTCTTCGGCAAGATCTTCAAGTAAAGCTTTCTCTTCTTCAAGCAGGTCTTCAAGTAAGTTCTTTAAAACTTCAGTCTCTTGATATGATTCAAGCAAGAGATACGAAGACAAAAGATGAGCTACGTGAAGAAAAGGAACAAAAAAAACATAAATATCTTGAGGCCCAATTAAAAGAAAAAGAAAAAGAATTAAAAGAAAAACTTGAAAGTACGAGTACAAATGTCAGACTTTAGTTTTTCTCCCTTTGAAACCGTTTCTGGGTATATTTTAAAACCCCTTGATAATGTGATGGATACAACGGTGAGTGGGCTGTCTTCTGCTATTTCAGCGCCCTTAAATCTCGCCGCAATCATTTTTATCTTTCTTTATGGCTATAATGTTATGACAGGTCGCGTTGCGCTTTCGATGCATAGTCTTCTCAATAATGTTGTTAAAATTGTTGTTGTCACAACAATGGCAACGAATGCGGATACATTTAATACATATGTCAAGGATATTTTCTTCAATGATTTATCCAACGCTATTGGGAATGCGCTGAACAGTAATCCAACAAGCTCCAATGTTTTTGATTATATTTTGTTAAAGGCAAGTTCGCGCTATCAAGAAGTCTTATACAATGCTTGGTTTTTTGAAAAGATCCTTGTGGGTCTTCTTGGTTCTATCATGCTTCTCGCCGTTATTCTTTTTTGTATAGGTGGTTTTATTGTGCAAATGTTTGCACAAGTTGCACTGGTCATGATTATAGGTCTTGGACCTCTGTTCATTAGTTTGTATTTGTTCAATGCAACGCGAAAATACTCCGATGCATGGATTACAACCTTGATCAATTTTACCATTTTACAAGTTCTCGTAATCATGCTTGGAACAATTATATGCCAAGTTATTCTACAGGTTCTCAGCATTTCATATGAATCAATTTACGTTCTTTTTCCCCCTGTCATCATCATTTCGATCATAGGGGTTATTATCTTCCGTGCTCTTCCCGGTATTGCAACAGCCCTGGCCTCTGGCGGACCATACTTTAACGCTGGTGTCTCTTCAGGAGGACAGATTTTTACAATGATTTCAAATGGTGCAAGAGCGAGTGGTAATGCAGTAAAAAGTGCTACTTTACAAATCTCAGGTGCTGCCGGTAACGCTGCTAGAGGTGCGGCAGGCGCAGCAGCAAAAGCAGGAAGCTCCGGAGGTGGTCGTGGTCGGTTTTAAGATAAAGCGCCTCTTTATAAAGAATAAGTATTTTTGTTTTTGCTTTGCGTGCACCCTTTGGCGCACGTACCATGATCCTGTTCCTGATAAGTCCTAACATCTTGGCTCTTACAACAAAATCAATCAAAGTCTTGCATCACATAGACTTGTAAAAGTGTCCAGAATAAAAACTCTCATGCATTGTATTCCAAGATATTTGTGAGTTCAAAAAATGAAACGAAAAATAACTTTTGTTATGGTCCTAACAATCGCTCTTACTGGTTGCACCTCTTTGAGTGGCCCCAAAAAACCACCACGCTGTAATGGCAAACATACACGTGCTTTAAATAAAGATAAGTGGAATTGGGACAATAAAAACGTTGTCCATCCAGAAAAAAGCGTAAAGCCTGTTACCACTCCCATCATTCTCAATACTTTGGAAAGTGAAAAAGCAACAGCCAATTCAGCTTTATTAAAGCCAATTATTCATGAAGCACAATCTGATAAAACTGTGGAGGTTACGCGTGAAAAGTGATGCCCTTGAAGAATATATAAAAGAAGCGCGTTCATTTGACATTGACCGCATGCATAGCATGCGTGTGCGAATGAAAATTTCCATGGCTTTAACAGTACTTTTGGGATTGATGACGATTGCGCTAGCTTTAGCTGTCGCCGCTTTGACGCCTTTGAAAACAGTAGAGCCTTTTGTTATCCGCGTTGATAACTCAACAGGCATTATTGATACTGTAAGTGCCCTCAAAGAATCCCCTAACGACTATGATGAAGCGATAACGCGTTATTTTGCTAGCCAATATGTTCGTGCCCGTGAAGGTTTTCAAGCATCAGAAGCAGAAAATAATTTTCGCTTAGTTTCTCTTTTATCTTCTCCCAAAGAACAAAACCGTTTTGCAAAATGGTACGCGGGCAATAATCCAGAAAGTCCGCAAAATATTTATCAAAACATGATTGCTACCGTCACAATCAAATCAATCTCTTTTATAAGCAAAAATCTTATCCAAGTTCGTTACTATAAAACGATCAGAGACTTGAATGAAAAAGAAAATATTTCCCATTGGATTTCAATCTTAAATTTTTCCTACGTAAACGCACACATTTCAACGTCTGATCGTCTTATCAACCCCCTTGGTTTTCAAGTATCGGAATATAGATCTGATCCAGAGGTGATAAAATGATCAGACTTTTACAAACAATCTCTTTAATTTTTACGATCACTCTCAGCTTTCACACAGTCCTCTCATTTGCGGAAACAGCGCCTATTAGCGCACGTAAAGATAACCGCATCAGATTTGTCAATTATGACCCCTACAATGTCGTACAAATTATTGGCTCCATTCGCTCTTCGGTTCAACTAGAATTTGCCGTTGATGAAGAAGTGACCTATGTAGGAATTGGAAATTCGGTTGCTTGGCAAGTTGCACCGGCTGGACACTTTGTTTTTCTCAAACCACGTGAAGTCCAACCTGTAACCAATTTACAAATTGTCACAAGCCGCCAAGATGGAACACAACGCTCTTATCAATTCGAGCTACAAGTCCGTGAAGGCGATGTTTCAGCCGGCAATGAGACGTATTTTTTGGTAAAGTTTCGTTATCCAGAAGATGAAGCCTTACGTAAGAAATTAGCCGAAGCAGAAAAAGAAAAACAACGTGAAGAAAACTTTGTCAATGATATTTTAAATATCCATGAAGATTTTGGACCACGCAATTGGGCTTATGAAGCCCAAGGCTCTCCCCTCATTGAACCTGCTTCTGTCTATGATAATGGGAAAACAACAACCTTTACCTTTTTAGGCAACATTGAAATCCCTGCCATTTACATTGTATCGCCTGATGGGCAAGAGGCCCTTATTCCCAAATCGATTAAAGGCAACAAGGTTATTGTCCATGCAACATCTGCACAATTCACACTACGGCGTGGGAACGAAGTATTGTGCATTTTTAATAAAAGGTTCGTACCAGAAGGAATTAACCCTGAAACGGGTACGACATCACCATCTGTACAACGTAAAGTGAACATAGGAAGCAGCCATGAATAACACCGTGGATGAAAAAAACATTAATGATCGCGATACAATAAAAAATGCTCAGGGAAAAAGCCAACAGAGCAATGTAGGGAAAGCAGTCGCTCTTGTTATTCTTTTTAGTGTCTGTCTTTATTTAGCCTATTCAACACTTGTCACAGAAAAAAAACAACCGGTTGAATCTTCAAAAGAAGAAAAATTTATCAAACAAACAGAACTTTTCCACCCTGCAAAGCCGACCCCTCCCCCCCTTGAACAATCTCAACGAAAGAACGCTCTGTTGCCACAAATCGAGCTACCAACACCAACCATCAATCAATCAAATTCTAATGATCCACTGTTGGAAGCAGCGCAACGTGCTCCTGTATTAGCTTATGCGCATACACAACAAAGCAAAATAGATTCACAAACAAATAATGGCGCTTTGCCTCACCAACTTGAAAACAAACCTGATGAAACGACACAACGTTTTAATCATCTTCTCAAACCCACAGTGCTTGAAGGTATTCGCGCTTCAACCCTTGGCAATCGAAACTACATCATCACGATGGGAACTTCTATCCCTTGTATCTTAGAAACAGCCATCAACAGTGATCAACAAGGTTTTGCCAGTTGTATCGTCTCCAGAGATATCTTATCAGACAATGGTCGTGTTGTTCTTCTTGATAAAGGCACCCAAATTGTTGGTGAATATCGCGCTGGCTTGAAAAAAGGCCAAACACGTCTCTTTGTGCTATGGAATAGAGCAAAAACCCCTAATGGTATCATTATATCCTTAGCTTCACCTGCAACAGATGCTTTAGGGCGTTCTGGTATGGATGGAGACATTGATAATCATTGGTTGGAGCGGATTGGATCTGCACTTCTTGTATCACTAATAAAAGATGCAACACACTATGCCAATAAACGTTTATCAAAAAAACAAGAGAAAGAAGAAACTGAAACACTCTCTTCAGGACAACATATTGCAAATATTGTCGTAGAAAATTACGCCAATATTCCTCCAACATTATCCAAAAACCAAGGAGAAATGGTGAATATTTTTGTTGCCCGCGATTTAGATTTTTCCAGTGTTTATAAATTGAAAGTCATCGAAAACAAAAAACAGATTATCCATCGAGCTGTTTCAAAAAACTTTTACAAAAATTCTACGATACCTTTAAAATGAACCACAACTTACATACCATGAATAATGAAACTGTCGCGATTGTTCTCACAAAACTTGAACCCATCAGTGCTTTTTTGAAAGATGATAGTCTTTTTGAAATTGTTATCAATCGTCCCTATCAAGTAATGACTGAAGGATTTGATGGATGGAAAACAATAGAAGTACCAACTCTCTCTTTTAATGAGCTTATGGGTATTGCGAAAGTTGTCGCGTCCTATTCCAAGCAAAACATATCGGACAAAAACCCAATATTATCTGCCACTCTACCAGGCAATGAACGCATTCAGATTGTCATTCCGCCAGCTGTCGAAAAAGACACGATTAGTATGACAATTCGTAAACCATCATCGCAGAGTTTTTCTCTCGAAGAACTCGCAAATAAAGGACTCTTCTCGCTCTGTGAGCAGGTATCTTTCACGCCATTGAATAATTATCTTTCTCGTTTTAATGAACTCAAAATCATCGAGCATAACTTAGCCAATGCCTACTGTAATAAAGACTTTGTCTCCTTTTTAAATCAAGCTGTAAAATGCCAGAAAAATATTTTAATTGCGGGAAAAACCGGTTCAGGTAAAACAACATTATCAAAAGCATTAATCGCCAAAATTCCTCAAGAAGAACGTATTATCACCATTGAAGACACACAAGAATTGCTGATACCGCATCCTAATCATGTCTCGATGCTCTATTCAAAAGATGGACAAGGCTTAGCCTCCGTTGGTCCCAAAGAATTGCTTGAATCATCTTTACGGATGCGTCCTGACCGTATTCTTTTGCAAGAACTTCGAGATGGTACAGCCTTTTATTATATCCGCAATGTCAATTCAGGCCATCCAGGTTCCATTACGACGGTTCATGCATCAACGGCCCTTGCTGCCTTTGAGCAAATGACCCTTTTGGTCAAAGAAAGTGATGGAGGGGGTGATTTAGAGCGTGATGATATTCGAGGACTGTTGATTTCAATGATTGATATCATCATCCAATGCAAACGGGTTGAAGGAAAGTTTAAGGTCACAGAAATTTATTATGACCCCTTCAAACAACGAAACATCTTTGGAGGTGACTAAAAGAGGATCACACCGGCTGCCGAAGAATCTTTTAAAGCAATAATTGGCCATAAAAGGAAAAATGCATGAAAACCCAAACAATAAAAATTAGAGAAAATCTTTTATCAATAACAATGGAAGATTTAAAAAAAACGCCGTGAAGCCGTTGACGCAACCATCAGCACCCATGCAATAGAGGATATAAAGCTTCACTCCAAAACGCTAAAAATTCTAGAAGGATATGCAAAGGGGACATTTCACTCGAGAATTTAACACTCGTATGGACAACGTAAAATTATAAGGAAGCTGCGATGCCAAAAGCAAAAGCAAAGACAAAAAATATACAGACAGTTTCTCCCCATCATTATGTCTACCCAAACACCACAACACTCAAAAATAAATATGGAATAAAAGACTTAAAATCCTTTCTGGATAAATGCTCACAGGATACAGCAGAAGCGATGGTTAATCTGCGTGAATCCCCCGTACCAGAAAAGTTTGATAGCTCCTATCTATGCTCTATACATCACCACTTATTTAAAAATACCTTTGAATGGGCTGGATATCTGCGCCATCTCCCCTTTACATTTGAAGATGGTACCATAGCCGCCATGCCCGAAATGAAAAGAACAGGATGGGAAAATCCTTTTGCACTCGGCGATGAAATCCAAGACGGTTTACAAAAATTAGATCAAACGCTTGCCGAAAAAGATAATTTGCAAGGCTTAACGCGTGAGAAATTTAACGCTGAAGCAATAAGCTTATTTAACGCCCTTAACCAACTTCATCCTTTTAGAGAAGGCAATGGACGTACACAACGGGTCTTTTTTGAAAATCTCGCCAAAGCCGCAGGGCATCAGCTTGACTTTTCACTTGTTACAAAAGAACGCATGATGCTCGCCAGTGTTGCTGTAGCAGAAAATGGGAACCTAGAGCCAATGCAGCATCTGTTTGAAGATATCTCTAATCCCAATAAAATACTTCTTTTAAAGGAATTCATGAGCAACATGAAAGAACTTGGGCGCAATGTTAATAATCGTCCTGTTATGGTTGCAAAAGAAGGTGAAACCTACACAGGCATCTATAGGGGTGCTGGTTATGATAGCTTTGCTTTCAATGTGAAAGGTGCTTACATCATCGGCAATAAAGAACAGCTCACGCCAGAACAACTCAAAACATTAAAACCCGGTGACAAATTTACCTTTACAGTCCCAAAAACAAAAGAGCTTGAAAGTATTCTCATTCCAGAAGAGAGATTAGCCCCTTTGACAGAAAATGAAAAAGCCGAAATGATTGCTGAAGATTCTTGCGTCCACACAAGCTTAAAACAAATCCAGAAATTGTCAAAAATTGTTTATGGTAACGAAAAAATATTAGACAAACAGATGGTAGAGATCATCAAAAATCCAAGCTTAGGCCAGCAGCTCGCCAACCAGATTGAAAGAGCACCATACTCTATTTCTCATCTTGCCGGTTTCAGTTTATGTGGACTACAAAATCAGGCACGCGCAAACGCTAAAAATCATCTTGAGATGCTCTGTACTGCCGTTGCAAATTTTGCCCATGCAGTGAGACATGCTGGGAAGGAAATTACGCAAGAACATGCAACAGAACAGAAGCGCCGTGCAACCACAGTAGAAATGCCAAGTCAAAGCTTGCAAGACCTCTTCACCTTGCCAAAAGAATTACAGCAAGAAGCTTTAGCAAAAAATCCTTCACTGCAAAAAGAGCTTACCGACTTTGTAAAAAACATCAATACCCGTCTCTCACAAAATGAACATAAAGCAGTCAAAAATAATGAGTATGAAACATTGGCTCAAAGTATTGGTGTATCAGAAAGTAAAGCTAGGCAAATTACAGAAATTATTAAGCAAACCAAAGAAGTACATCAACGAGCACAAATATGCACAATGCATCGTTCCCAAGCATTTGCTATGGCCTGCTAAGAATAGATAAAACCTTCCTCCTTAATGAGAAAGGCTCATAAGCAAAAACTGTCTGGCGTTATCTGCACCTTTGCAAAAAGAGATGAGAGTTCATATCACACACCTGGAAAAGAGCATTTCGCAACATATTCTGACAGAATTGAAAGTAAAATACAATGAAATATACCAAAACACAAATGGTACTCATTTTAACACCGATCGCTTTAGGTGCTTTAACAATATTCCTTGTCCCTCACTTTTTGTTGTTTATAACAAATGGACTAAAGAGCGATCAAATTTATTGGACTCTTCGTTCAGAACCTTTATTAGTCCTAGCACTAACGGCTACTGTTTCATTGTTTTATAGTCTCTCGCAAAAACTGCACCTGCGTAGAATAATCACTTTTGTCTCCATTGTCTTTTTTGGAATGACTTCTCTTTACTATATTGGTGGTGAAATAAAACGCTTAAGTCCCTATGTTGGACAACAAGGAATAACGTGGAGCTACGCTCTTCAATTTATGGATCCCATGGTTGTCTTTGGCATCATCATTGGTGTTTTTTTGTCCCTCATTCAATTCATAACAACCTCTCCACCTAAAAATAAGGTCAAGCGTGCAAAAAAAGGTGTTTTTGGTGAAGCATCATGGATGAATTTAAGAGAGGCAGCAAAAATCTTTCCTGCCAATGGGCAAATTGTTGTGGGTGAAAGATACCGCGTTGATCAAGATAATGTGTGCAAAGTTCCCTTTGCACCTGGCAATAAAACAACATGGGGAAAGGGTGGAACAGCCCCTTTGCTGACCTTTAATCTTGATTTTGGTTCAACCCATATGATCTTTTTTGCTGGTTCTGGTGGCTATAAAACCACAAGTACAGTAGTTCCCACGTGTTTAACCTATCCAGGGTCTATTATTTGTCTTGATCCTTCAACAGAAGTTGCCCCAATGGTCAAATTTGCGCGTCAAAAAATGGGAAATAGAAATGTTATTGTTCTCGATCCCAATTCATTGTTAACAAAAAATTTTAATGTTATCGACTGGCTTTTAGATGATAGCGTACCACGCACACAACGTGAAGCAAATATTGTTAGCTTTTCCAAATTGCTTCTCACAGATAAAAAATCAGACAATTCTTCAGCGGAATATTTCTCAACACAAGCCCATAATCTTTTAACCGCTCTTCTTGCCCATGTCATATTTTCTGACGAATATGAAGACAGCGAGCGCAATTTAAAAACTTTGCGTGGAATTCTCTCTCAATCAGAGACAGCTGTTGTTAATCAATTGCGCATGATTCAAGAAACAACACCTTCTCCTTTTATTCGTGAAATGGTGGGTATTTTTACAGAAATGGCAGAGCAAACCTTTTCAGGAGTCTATACAACCGCCTCAAAAGACACCCAATGGCTTTCTTTATCCAATTATGCAGATCTTGTCTGCGGAGATGATTTTTTTTCCTCAGATATTGCCAATGGCAATACAGATGTTTTTCTCAATCTCCCCGCAAGCATTTTAAACAGTTATCCAGCTATTGGACGTGTGATTATTGGCGCCTTTCTCAATGCCATGGTTACAGCAGACGGTAACTATAAAAAGCGTGTTTTATTCGTCTTAGATGAAGTTGATCTTCTAGGCTATATGAATATTTTAGAAGAAGCCCGCGATCGTGGACGTAAATACGGCACATCCTTGATGCTCTTTTATCAATCCACGGGTCAGTTGGTCAATCACTTTGGCGAAGCAGGAGCACGTTCATGGTTTGAAAGCTGCTCCTTTGTCAGTTATGCGGCCATTAAAGACCTTCAAACAGCTAAAGACATTTCAGAACGCTGTGGTCAAATGACCGTTGAAGTCACCGGAACGAGCAAATCAAGAGGTTTATCTTTAGGAAAAAGTTCTTACAACATCAATTACCAACAAAGAGCTCTCATTTTACCCCACGAGATTATTCAAGAAATGCGTCAAGATGAACAAATTATTCTTATGCAAGGACAACCCCCTTTGCGATGTGGTCGCGCCATCTATTTCAGAAGAAAAGAAATGTTAGCCGCAGCTGCAAAAAACCGTTTTGCTCCAAAAGCACAGAAAAACTAAAAAACACCCTCCAATGGAGGTCATGCATCAAAACAAAAACATCAAAGGATAAAAACAGAGATTCTATCTCATAAAAGCCTATAAAGAAGGAATTCCCGCTTGATACAACAAGAAAAATATAGGGAAAAGTCTTTGAATGATGGTATTATGCCTGTGCTTACCAATGCCAATTTTCTTTATAAAGCACTCTCCTCATCTCCAAATAATAAATACCAATCATATCTATGCCTTGAGAATCCTATCAAGAAACTTTTGAAGGCACCGCTTTTATAGGAAAATTTTTCTACAAAAAAATTAAAAGACAATATGCATGAAAACAACCCAAATGAACTATTCTCTCTCAGTAAAAGAAAAAAGTGCCAAGATAAAGATTGATACACTCAAAAACACCTACGAATTTGAGGGATTTTTTCCTCACCCAAGTCTCAACATCTCAAAACAATATGCGTGGGGGATTTTCAAACAAAAAGTTTAACACACTCTCATAGACAATGTAACATTATAAGGAATGTAACAATGCCAAAAGCAAAAGAAAAAACAAAAGGAATTCCCTCACCCCATAATTATATCTATCTTGGTACCCAAATTCTCAAAAATAGATATGGAGAAACAGATTTAAAACGCTTTCTGGAAAAATGCTCACATGATAGGCAAAAAGCCATGATCAATCTGCGTGCAGAACCCCTGCCAGAATATTTTAATTCAACTTATCTATGCCATATCCACCAACAATTGTTTAAAAATACCTTTGTATGGGCTGGACATCTGCGTCATATCCCCTTCGCATTTACAGACGATAGCATTGCTGCCATGCCAGAAATGAAAAGAATGGAATGGGGCAATAATTTTGCAACTGGTGAAGAAATCCCTGAACTCTTACAAAAATTAGATCAAACGCTTGCCGAAAAAAACAATTTGCAAGGCTTAACACGCGAAGAATTTGTCAAGGAAGCAACGAGTCTATTTTATTCTCTTCACAAAATCCACCCATTCATAGATGGCAATGAGCACACAGAACAAGTCTTTTTTGAAAATCTTGCCAAAGCTGCAGGACATCAGCTTGACTTTTCGCTTGTCACACAAAAACGTATGATGGCTGCCTGTAGCGAAGCAATGCAATATAACAATACACAACTGTTGAAAGATCTTTTTGAGGATATCTCCAATCCCCCCAAAATACGTCTTTTAAAAGAATTTATGGACCACATAAACAATACGGGACGCAACGTGGATGATCGCCTTGTTATGGCAACAAAGGCAGGAGAAACCTATATAGGAACTTATAAAGGTTGTTATTCAGAAAGTTTTATACTCGATATGCAAGGAACTTACATCATTGGTAGCAAAGATGATCTCACACCAGAACGATTAAAAACATTAAAACCTGGTGATATCATTACCTTTACCGCCCCCAACAGCAAAGAGCTTGAAAACACGCTTATTCCAAAAGAAACATTAGCGCCTCTCACAAAAAGTGAATGTGCCAAAACAGTTGCGCTAGATAGTTACGTTCTCAAAGCTCAAAAGCAAGTCCGAGCTTACGCAAAAACTGTTTATGGTGACGCAAACGTATTAAACGAACAGATAGAAGAGATTATTAAAAATCCAGAATTAGGCAGACAGTTTGCTAATCAGATTAAACAGGCACCGCACTCTGTTTCTCCTCTTGCAGGTTTTAGTATATGCGGTCTACAAAATCCGACACGTGTACACGCTCGAAATTATCTTGATGTGCTCTCTCTTGCAATTGAGAATTATGTGTATACTGTAGAAGCTACCTATAATATAGTCACTCGAGACCATAAAATTAAACAAGAACGCCTTGGAAAAGCGGTAGAGAATCCCAGTCAAAACTTGCAAAATATTTTTGCTTTATCACCGGAAAAACAAAGAGAAATCTTGTCTCAATCTCCTCAATTATACCAAGAGCTCCGTACTTTTATAAACAGTTTAGAACATCGTCTCTCATCAAACGAATGTAGTGCGATCACAAACAAAGATTATGAAACACTTGCACAAAGTATTGGTATATCAGAACAGAAAGCACGAGAAATTACCGACATTGTTCAAAAAGCAAGGAACACTCATAGCCAATTCTACACACGCACACAAAATCGTTCAAATACACTTGCTATGGCCAACTAAAAAATATGAAACTTTGTTTTTTTGATTTAAACACCTATGTGGAAGAGATATTTTAATATTCTTATCATACATGCAAAAAACAGACTACTTAAGCGCCCTACCACCAATTTTGCACATAGCATATACACCATATCCAAAGCAATTGGACAGGATAATTGTTAATTCCTTTTAAACGTCATGATTACTAATGACGAAAGCTACAAAAGCCTATTTTATTTGTCTTAGATGGAGTCGATTTTCGTGGTTATATGAATATTTTAAAAAGAGCACTCATTTTACCCCACGAGATTATTCAAGAAATGCGTCAAGATGAACAAATTATTCTGATGCAAGGCTCCCCTTCGCGATGTGGTTGCGCCATCTATTTCAGAAGAAAAGAAATGTTAGCCGCTGCTGCAAAAAACCGTTTTGCCCCACAAAAGAAAAACTAACCTCCATGATGAGATATTGATGAAAAATAACAAAAAAAGGTATACATCCCTGTTTTTTTTAAAGCCTGTGAACGAAAAAACTCCGTCCACATATAAGAAAAACAGGGTCAAAAAATCCATGATTTTTTCTTTTGTATTTTGTGCATCATTTACCAGCAACCATGATTTTTAAGAAGTCTCTATAAAAAACGTTCATACACCCAACCAATAGCGACACCAATATCCCCCAAAAAGGAACACATTCCTACAAAGGATTTTCATATATAATTTAGAAAATACATTGATTCATAATGATAATTTATATTTTTATGTTGAATGAGAGACCAAATAGCGTAAGATTTTCTCATTTCAAATCTGCTCCACGTTAACTCAATCACAACCCTATTACTTCGCATGTCACAAGCGGGCCCCCAAGTGAAGTGGAACTGTACAAGAAAGGCATGCCTTTTCATAAATCGCCTCAATGTCCAAGGGGTGGTCCGCAATATTTTAGCGCTGGCATAAAGTGTGTGATGGTACCAGATTCTTTATGAAGCGTAAAAATGGGAGCGCTCAATAGATTTTATACGCTTTATGAGGGCTTTACCCCATCGCCAAATGAGTGTGTTAAAAGATGTATCTTTAAAATAATCCTGTAAAGATGCAACACAATGGTGTTCTTATTTTACGTAAAAAACGTGCCTCCATTAAAGAATATAATAAACAAAAGATTTGCCTTTGAAACAAGAAACTCTCAAAATACCCACACGATAAACACTGGTTCCCCCCAAAAAAACATCCAAGATATACACTAAAATGAATAAAACATTCTTAGACAAAGTTTTTCCCCTTTACGATATCATCATGTGTTCTATTTTAACAGCCAAGTGCTGAAAAACACCTTTTTTCCTAGCCAAAAAAAGTTTTCCCCCTCTTATGGATCTTAAAGCAGCGCGATACAATTAAGAGCAACAACACAAAGTAAAAAACATTTTGTTGCAAACATACGCAAACAAGATGTCCACATACACCAATAAGAAAAACATAATGGAGAAAAATTCTTGATAACTGCTTTTATCTATAGACTTCCTAACCTAAACACTATGTATGAAAAGTCCCCAAGTCATCCAATAATCAAGAGCAATATTCTCCGTCACATCCACGCCCTTCATCAAAGTGCTCTTGCAAACAACTTTGCTAAAGGCAAAACAGCGAAAATATTAAGCAACATTTTTCTTTTCGACCTCTTTCCCTCCACCTCAAAGGATAAAGATTTCACCCAAAATCGATTTATAAAAAATCCATCTTTTGCTCCCTCTTAGATTTCATATCACCGTCTTAAATATCGATATTTTACAGTACAACAGAATAATAAATAAAAGGAAACATTATAGAAGCTAAAATAAATGAAAAAAGAATAGGCATGAAAACAATCGCAATAGAACATTATGTATCTCTCAAACCACAAGCCTCTCAAAAGAGTTGATACAACTATCCGCACACTTGAGGGAAAAGTGTTCCCTCTCATAACACCCAAAATCTCAAAAGAATATGCGAAGGGGAATTTTTCACATACAGCGTTTAAGACGCTTATCAACCACGACCTTACCTACTTAGGAGAGATTACATGTTAGAGCAAAATTATCTATATAAAGGAACAAAAACACTCAAAAATAAATATGGCATCAAAGACCCTAAAAAACTGTATGAACGCAGTACCCATGACATCGCTAAAGAAGCCGTCAATTTTCGTCACGAACCGCTCCCACAAAAATTTGATTTCACTTATTTAAAATTAATCCATTGGAGCCTCTTCCACAAAACTTTTGAATGGGCGGGCCACACCCGCGATACATTTTTTACATTTGAAGATGGCACCACTGCCCATATGCCGGCAATGCGTCCCAAAGGTTGTGAAGCTCCTTTTGCTATCGGTCCACAGATAAAAAAAGAACTCACACAACTCGAAAAAACACTTAATGAGAAGAACAATTTAAAAGGTTTATCGCGCCAAGAATTTGCTGAAAATGCCGCTGAAGTTTTTATGGCGCTCGAGCACGCGCATCCTTTCAGAAAAGGCAATGGGCGCGTCAATAGAATGTTTATGGAAAAACTTGGACAAGCAGCAGGACATACCATTGACTTTTCTTTCATCACAAAGAAACGCATGACAACAGCTTGTATTGAAGCTATGCAATATGGCAATTCCCAACCGATGAAAGATCTTTTTGAAGATATCACCCATCCACAAAAAGCCCTTGTTTTAAAAGAATTTATCTCCCAGATGAGAGAAACTGGACTGGATGAAATTAACAATCGTGTTGTTGTTGCAGCAAAGGAAGGGATTCCCTATGAAGGCGTCTTTAGAGGTTTTTCAGCAGAAGGTTTTGTCATGGAAATAGAAGGTGCTTTCGTCGTCGGACACAAAGATGATCTTCCCCCAGAACTCGTTAAAACATTACAAAACGGTGCCAACCTTTGCTTTCAAAAAACCAATGTTCAAAATGTAAAAGAAACATTGATTCCAAAAGAAACATTAACATCTCTCACACATGAAGAGTTATTCACAAAGATTTCAAATGACGCTTATGTTGAAGCATGCCGAAAAGAAATCAAAAATTTATCAAAGCTCGTTTATGGTAAAGCACAAGCCTTAAATACAAAAATGGATATCTTAACGGCTGATCCAAGCTTAGGAAATCAGTTTGCTGATGAAATTTTACAAAACCCTCAATCAATTTCTAAACTTGCAGGAAGAAAAATACTTGACATAAAAAGCCCGAATCGCAGACAAGCTGAACAGGCTGTTCCACAACTCAGCCAATCACTTAGAGATTATGCCACAATAACACAACAAACAAAAGATGCAATTCTAGAACAACACCAAAGAGAACAAAAACGCTTGAGCCACACTGTCGAAAAACCTGGAAAAAATTTACAAAACCTTTTTGCCTTACCAGAAGAACAACAAAGGGGAGCTTTATTGCATTCTCGTTCACTGCGACAAGAACTCCATCACTTTTCGCGCCAACTACACAATCGTCTATCCTCAGAAGATCGTAAAGCTATACAAGAAAAAGACCATACCAGACTCGCGTGCCTCCTTGGGACATCGGAAAGAAAAGCAAAAGAAATTACGAATACTGTAAAGAACACCCAAGAAGCACAATGTCAAGCCCGCAGTTTGAAAGTTAGTCGTTCCTCATCGCTTGCTCTTACTGGATAAAAACGCATGAACTTTTGCCTTCCAAAAGAACTCTTTAAGCTAATCATTTTATCTCCATTGCGTCTACCAATTGTTTTAGAATATTATAAAAAATAGTCCTAAAAATAGATCCGATAATTTACTATAACTTATTGATAAAATTTCATAAAAAAACTGTATAAAAAACATAAATGTCCATTACATATAAACATGAATAGCGCGAAATCTTTGGAGATCATTAAATTTGATATCTTACTTGTGTCTTGAAGTTATCAAAAAGTGGGAAATGCGCCAAAGAGGCTTTCTAAAAATATTGAAAGGAAACAGCCATGAAAAAAAGTCACCCACAACCAGCTCCCCAGAACCCAGCCCCCCAGAAACGAGAAGCTCTTTACGCAAATCTCAGTAGAAGCGGAAATGGTTCACAAGGGCCCTTACAACAAGAAGCATCTCCTTACGACAAACCGAGAGGGAAAACAAATGAGCAAAAAAATTCCCCCTACAATACACAAAGAGAAAGTGCATATGAGACGCCCTCTTCTCCACAACCACTAGGAACTATCTATGCTCCCCAATACCCATTAGGAGCTAGCCGTGCAACGGTTGGTAGGGGCTCGCGTGAGCCTTCTCCAGAAAACCCCTCAAATCCCTATGCAGTCGTTAATCTAGCGTCGGGTGAAACAGAGTTCCAAGAACGAATAAACCCCCTCTACAGCTCACCGAGCGGAAGCTCTCAGGATGTGCGATTTCCCCAAGAACCAGAACATCTCTATGCAGAGCCTGATTTTAGCGAAAATAGTGGACGCTCTCCCCATAAACCTCTAGAATCTGTCTATGCAAAACTTGGCATGGAGACTGAAGGCGGGCAAGAACCTCAAAAACCAGAACATCTCTATGCAGAACCTGATTTTAGCGAAAATAGTGGACGCTCTCCCCATAAACCTCTAGAATCTGTCTATGCAAAACTTGGCATAGAGGCTGAAGGCGGGCAAGAACCTCAAAAACCAGAACATCTCTATGCAGAACCTGATTTTAGCGAAAATAGTGGACGCTCTCCCCATAAACCTCTAGAATCTGTCTATGCAAAACTTGGTATGGGCGCTGAAGGCGGGCAAGAACCTCAAAAACCAGAACATCTCTATGCAGAACCTGATTTTAGCGAAAATGGTGGGCGCTCTCCCCATAAAACTCTAGAATCTGTCTATGCAAAACTTGGCATGGAGACTGAAGGCGGGCAAGAATCCCAACAACGAGAAAATCCCATCTACCAAGGCGTTGGAAGAGCAGCAACACCTCCTCCAAGAACCTCAAAAGAGGTGATTACAACAAAGCTTTTACAAAGCAGAGAATTTCAATATGGTGTAAGAGAAACCCAAGAATGGTGCGCTGTTGTTTATGGTAACCCACATGCTTTGAATGAACCACTTGCTCAGATTCTTGAAGATCCCCTAAATGCAGAAAAAGTCTTATGGAACCTTTTAGAAAATCCTGAAAGCCCTGCTAAACTCGCTGGTCGGCAAGTGCTTGGCGTAAAAAGCCCCGATCGCAGAGCAGCTGAAGATGGTTTTTCTCCCCTTTGCTCAGCTCTTGAAAGGCATATTGGTAACGCACAAAAGCTCCATAAACAGTTTACACGTGAACATGAAAGAGGTCAAAGACAAGAAAGTCCAGAAAGAGAGGCAAGACACAGACGTCATCACCATCATCGTCGTCACACAAGAGAACAAAACCATGAAAGTCCAGAGCACAGCCCTCAACGACCAAAACATGGAGAAAAAGGATTTTCTTATGCCATGTAAGGAGGCATAGGCATAAAAAACAGATAGTTTTTGTTTTTCATGTAATCTCTTTTTCATAGAGTCTCTTGGTGCAAGTCATTTTATTGTGGTTGCGCCAAGAGTTGTTTTAGAATGTTACATAAAATATGTCCTAAAAATGGATTCTGTAATTTATTATAACTTATTGATTAAGATTTCATAAAAAAACTGTATAAAAGACATAAATGTTCATTACATATCGATATGAATAGCACGAAATCTTTGGAGGTCATTTGTTGGATATCTTGTTATCAAAACTAAAAATGGGGAATGTACCAAAGAGGTTTTCTAAAAATATTGAAAGGAAACAGCCATGAAAAAAAGTCACCCACATTCAGAAACCCAGAGAACAGAGCCCCTCTATGCACAAGTTAATAAACCAACCAGAGGAAACCAGCGCAGACCAACCCCAGAAGAGGACGTTCTATACGCAACAGTTGGCAGTGTTACCCCTTCTTCAAGAGATAAACATCAAAGGAAAGAAGATCCTGAAACTGACTATACAACGGTTGCTTCTCCAAAACACGAAGCTGATGTTCTATACGCATCAGTTAGCAGCGTTACCCCTTCTTCAAGAGGTAAACATCAAAGGAAAGAAGATCCTGAAACTGACTATACAACGGTTGCTTCTCCAAAACACGAAGCTGATGTTCTATACGCATCAGTTAGCAGCGTTACCCCTTCTTCAAGAGGTAAACATCAAAGGAAAGAAGATCCTGAAACTGACTATACAACGGTTGCTCCACAACAAAGAGGAAGATCTTCATCTTCCCTCACAACTGAGCAAATAGCTGTCATGCTTTTAAAAAATCCACACGTTCAAGCACGTGTAGAAGAGGTTATGCATTGGGGTCAGATCGTTTATGGCAATAACAACCTTTTCCAGGAACACTTGCAAGGAATACTTACAGATCCCAGTAAAGGAAAAGATCTTTCAAATCGACTTGCTGAAAATCCTGAATCTATACATAAGCTCGCTGGCCATTCTGCACTTGGCCTAAAAAGTCAGGCACGCAAAGCAGCTGAAGACGGTTTTGGGCCGCTCATTGACGCCATTGATAGTTATACAAAGACTGTACAAGATGCAACAACAAGACTATTGCAAACCCCTATGGCGGAACAAAGACGCCAGCAAGAAAATTCTCAGAAAACTGAAAGGGGCCATCATCATCGTCATCACGAAAGAGAACAAAACCGGGAGAGTCCAGAGCACAGCCCTCAACGACAAAGACATGGAGAAAAAGGATTTTCTTATGCCATGTAAGGAGGCATAGGCATAAAAACAGATAGTTTTTGTTTTTCATGTAATCTTTTTTCATAGAATTTCTTGGCGCAAATCGTTTCGTTGCGATTGCGCCAAAAATTGTTTTAGAATGTTACAAAAAATGATCCTAAAATAGTCCTAAAAATGGACTCTGTAATTTACGATAACTTATTGATAAAATTTCATAAAAAAACTGTATAAAAGACATAAATCTCCATTAGGCTGGTTGTGAATAGCGCAGATCTTTGGAGCTCATTCAGCTCAATATTTTCTTTTATCTCAAAGCGATCCAAGCATAAAAGGCAAGAATGCTCCAAAGAAGTTTTCTAAAACAATTCTTGAAAGGAAACATGCATGAAAAAAAACCATCCTCATCCTTTTCTATCCTCTTCAATACAAGAACTTATAAAGCTTTATGAACAAGCGGCGGCAGAAGTCTCTGGTCCAGCCCCCCTCTCTAAAGAAGCTCCTTCAAAAAGCAAAAGGCTGTCAACGATACTGGAAAAAGATGAGGAAAGACAATCTCTTTTAAGAGAAGAAACTGTTACGGAAGAAATTGCACAGGCATCCGTTAGAATGACACATTCAACAACATCTCTCACAAGAAGTGGCTCGACCAAAAGACCGCAAGAAGCTGAAACGACATACGCAACAGTTCCTCCACAAGTTGCTTCACAAAAGGCAACTATAATCCTCTCAGAAGAAGAAATCACTAAATTTCTTCCACACAATTCATTGGTTCGAGCATATCAAGAAGAAATCCAACGTTTATCCGCAAATGCCTACGGCAACCCAAACATTTTGCAAGAAAAAATGCAGGAAATTCAAAAAAATACCGCTGCAGGAGAGGAGCTCTCATGGCGCATGGCAGCCCATCCTGAAAGTATCGCTAAACTTTCCGGTACCAGCATGTTGGGCTTCAAAAATCGAACGCGTAGACAAGCGGAAGAGAGTTATTCCGCCCTATGTGTCACCATTGATTGTTATACAGAAGCTGTAAAACAGGCAAGAGAGAGCCTCGTACAATCTCCAGAGAAAGAACTCAAAAACTATGAAGGCTTTATGGGGAAGGAAGCCGTCGCTGAACTTCTAAAAAAACCGGATCGTTCCCAAAGAGAAGAAGAAAGCCTTTCAGAAGTAGAAATTTCTACCCAAATTCACCAACATGCAAACGTCAAAAGATACCATGCCCAAATCCAATATTGGTGTAAAGTTGTTTTTGGGAACGAAAACACTTTACAATCACATGTGGAAACGCTTTTCCAAAACCCTAAAACAATAGAACAGCTGGCACAGCAACTTGCCGAAAATCCTCAGTCTTTTAACAAATACACTGGTCACAACTTTTGTGGTTTTAAAAATCAAGCACGCAGACATGCTGAAGCGGGGCTTTCTCATCTCATTGACGCCACTGACAATTATGCAACAGCTGTAACACAAGTAAGAGAGAGCCTTTCAAAAATTCAGAAGACAAAA
Organism: Bartonella sp. AC158YNML; assembly: GCF_042196725.1. Classification (NCBI taxonomy): domain Bacteria; kingdom Pseudomonadati; phylum Pseudomonadota; class Alphaproteobacteria; order Hyphomicrobiales; family Bartonellaceae; genus Bartonella; species Bartonella sp. AC158YNML. Next base: position 176,833 of record NZ_JBHIQU010000003.1, on the reverse strand, counting down.
CAAGAACGCCATGAAACATCTGAGAGAGCGCAAAACTTGCATCAACAACAAAGCGCCTTACAGTCTACTCAACGCCCTGAGCCTTCAACAGTAACGCATGAAGGAACAACACCCTCTACGCAACAAAGAGAAACAGATTTTCGTCCTCGCAAAACTGCCGCCCCAAAAGCGATGGCTTTTGCCAGCTAAACAGACATACATTTTCACGTTGAATCGAACGTCTTGGCGCAGCCATGGGAGGGGTTATTTGCGCCAAGAGAGAGAAAGTTAAAACAAAACTCATTCTCTCACCACTTAATCTAAGCTATTGATAAAACAGTATTTAGAGAGTGATTATGATCTGCACTAAGAGAGTCAAATCTTGTGAAACTGCTCAGTTTTATATCCTCTCTTATAAAAGATAAGTGAAAAAGCATAAAACAGAATAAACACCAACGTGTATTTTTAAATAGTATTTAAAAACAATATTGGAAAAATTTGAAAGGAAAATGCATGAAAAAAAGAAATCCCTCCCCTTTTATCGCCGAAATGATGGAAAAATTTCAACAACAGGATGAACAATTTCCCACCAGAACGCCCCCTCCCCAAGTTTCTCAAAGTGTACCAAAACCACCTGTACAAAAACGCCCAGAGAATTTGTCACATTCCCCAAAGGTTGCACCACCACCTCCCCCACGTATGAGAGACAAAACGCTAACCGACGCAAAAGTCCAAAAGCCTGAAACTCAAAAAAATCCCTCCCTACAGACAAAAATGCCTCCGCCTAACCCCCCACGTATGAGAGATAAAACGCTAGCCGATGCAAAAGTCCAAAAGCCTGAAACTCAAAAAAATCCCTCCCTACAGACAGAAATGCCTCCGCCTAAACCCCCACGTATGAGAGACAAAACGCTAGCCGATGCAAAAGTCCAAAAGCCTGAAACTCAAAAAAATCCCTCCCTACAGACAGAAATGGCTCCGCCTCCCCCCCCACGTATGAGAAACAAAACGCCAACTGATGCAAAAATCCAAAAGCCTGAAACTCAAGAAAGCCCCTCCACGCACATAAAAACGGCTCCACAAAGACCCCCGCGTGCAAAAGATAGAGAACAAAACAAACAAACTGCTCAACAATCCCCCTCTCTACAGACAAAAATGGCTCCGCCCCTTCCCCCACGCATGAGAGCCAAAGTGCAAACCAGCACACAAATCCAAAAACCAGAAACCCTCGTCCCAAGTGTTAGACCCAAAACACCATCACATATGAAAGTCAGGCAGCAAAGCAGTTCATCATCACAAGACAGTGGAGCATATGCCGTCCCGCCTTCAAGAAAACCGCACCGAATAGGAGACAAACAAAAAAGCGATGCGGTTATCCAAAAACCTGCCTCTCCACATATAGCAATAGAACAACCAAAACCGTCTCACGAACCAAAAACATCCATTAATTCAATGGAACGAGAGCTATTGCTCGTAGCATATCAAGAAGAAATACAATTTTTGTGCGAAAAGGTTTATGGCGACCGACTTATTTTAAATGAAAGAATAGAAGCAATCAAAGAAAACCCCGATATGGGAGAACAGCTCTTATGGGATGTTACAGAACGGCCTAAGTCTATTTCTAAGCTTGCTGGTAGAAAAGTTCTTGGCATAAAAAATCATGCGCGCAAACAAGCTGAAGAAACTCTTCCTACCCTATGTGCTGCTATTAACGGTTATGTGTATACTTCAAAATATACAAAAAGTGAAAATATTTTTCAAGATCCTCACACGGAACAACAACATCAGCGACAAGCACAGGAGGAAGAGCTAACAAATCAACATTTACAAAATCCGCTCAATTCAGAAAAGAAAATAAAACCTCTCTCAAATCAGGAAATTGCTCGCAGAGTTCAACAAGATCCATCGGTTCAATATGGTCAAAGAGAGATCCAATATTGGTGCAAAGTTGTTTATAATGATCCATTTATTTTGCAATATAGAATGGAAGATATGCACAAAATTCCAGAGATGGGAGAAGAAATCGTATTTCAAATTGAAAAGGATTCTACATCTTTTGCTCCGCTTGCTGGTAAGCAAGTCCTTGGCATAAAAAATGGAGTACGCAAAGCTGCTGAAGAAAATCTTCCTACTCTTTGTACCGCCATTAAGGATTATACTGATACGATAAAACAGTTAAGAGACACCATCGTGCAAAACCATCAGGCAGAACAACAAAAACGTCATCAACCGCTTAACGATCTCGATAAAAAATTGCAACAGCAGCAAAGCCTATCGCAGTCCCCGAAGCTACCTGAGCGCTCAACAATAAAGCAATATCAAGAAGTTGCAGAAACTTCTAGACAAGAAAATCAACCGCATGTTCGACCACGCAAAGCAGAAACATCAAAAGCAATGGCTTTGTCGTGACAGTCTAATCATCGTTGACTTTTCATACAAAACTTTGGTGCAATTATCTTGCCAAAATTGCACCAAAGACGGTGTATGAAATACAGAAAACTTTGAATAAGGCACCCCATTATTTTACAGAATTCATTGATAAAATTTCACGATAATACTTCATAAAAATTACAAACTTTAACTTTGTTCCATGATTAACTTGGTTCCATGCGAATAAGGTCAATTTTTTCAATCATTCAAATAGGCACTCTTCTTTGAAGAAAATGCTATGAAAATAATAAAAGGCAAAAAACGTAAAAAAGAAGATTTTAAAAAAATAATGTTACCATTTGAAAGGAAATATGCATGAAAGAAAACACAGAACATTGTGCCTCCTCTACACCGGAAGAATTGCAAGAACAACACTCTGCAATTAATGCAGCCATTTCAAAGCAAATCAATGAAGAAGCGCAAAATTTTTCTACCCCAATAGCAAAGTGCTTAAAAATAAATACCGCATCAAAGATAACGAAATATTAAAAGAACGCTGTTCTAATGATGTAAAAGAAGAAATGATAAAACTGCACCAAGAACCTCTACCAGAGCAGTTTAATGCCTCTTATCTAAAATACCTTCATCAACGCCTCTTTTCCCGCACATTTGAATGGGCCGGACAAACGCGCGAAGAGCCTTTTACATTTGAAGATGGCACTGTTGCTTCTATGCCAATGATGAAAAAAGCTGGTATTTCTTTTGCCTCAGCAAAACAGATACAGAAGGGGCTAGAAAATTTAGATAAAATACTTGCTGAAACGAATAGTTTAAAAGGCTTAACCCGCGAAACATTTGTTGAACATGTCACTGAAATGTTGATACAGCTCAACTATACGCACCCTTTCAGAGAAGGTAATGGACGCACGCAACGAATATTTTTTGAAAAACTTGGGCAAATTGCTGGCCACACACTCGACTTTTCTCTTGTAACAGAAAAACGTATGAATCTTGCCAGCATTGCATCGCTAAAACATAACGATAAAGAAGAAATGAAACATCTGCTTGAAGATATCTCAAATCCAGAAAAAATACTTATTTTAAAAGAATTCATGGACAATATGAAACATATCGGGCTTGAGAGTATTCATCATCATCTTATTATAACAGCAAAAGAAGGTCATACCTATAAAGGCTTTTACAGAGGCAGTGGACCCAATGGCTTTATGCTTGATGCTAACGGAATTTTCATCTTGGGAAATAAAAAAGATCTCACCCTAGAGCAAATACAGACATTAAAAATCGGTGACGCTCTCTCCTTTACAGCACCAAAAATTCAAAACCAGCAAGAAGTGCTTATCCCCGCACAAACAATAGCCCACCTTACCAACAATGAAATTGCCACAAGGATAAAAAACAACGTTTCCATTCAAGCAAAAAGAAAAGAAATAGAAACTTTGTGCCAAATCATTTATGGCAATCGTCATACTTTGCGGGAAAGAATTGAGATGATCCATGAAAATCATACTGAAGGAGAACAACTCTCCTATCAAATTTCCACCTCCCCCCAATCTATTTCTAAGCTTTCTGGTAGCAATGTATTTGGCATAAAAAACAACGCGCGCGCCCATGCTGAAGCAAATATTTTGCCCCTCTGTAAAGCCATTGATCGTTATATCAATATTTCTAAACAAACAGAAAGAGACATTCTCCATACCCATCATGTAAAACAAAGGCGGTGTGAACAGTCGGTAGAAATACCTAAAGCTTGGATAACAAATCTCTTTTCCGTGTCAAAAACACAACAGCAAGAAACGTTATCAAACTCTCCCGAATTAAGGGGGGAGATAAGGACTTATATCAAAAAAATCAATGAGCGCTTATCCTCAAGCGAGCATGAAGCTATAAAAGAAAATAATCCTGAAAGACTTGCGAAGAGTCTTGGCACATCAACCATCAAAGCAAAAGAGATTATGGAAATAGTCAAGCAGATAAAAGAGATAGAACAGCATATACAACCCATGTATTTTTATAATCATAAATTCGATGAGCGTTTCGCACCAAACCAGCATCAATCTATAAAGAAAAACAATGAAAAAAAATGTTCCAACACTCTTGATAAAGAGGCAATTAAAGTGCAAAAAATGACAGAAAACGTCAATCAGAATCCCAAAAGACAAGAAAATATTCAACCTCACAAAACGGCACACGCAAAAGCAATGGCAATGAATGTCTAAAAGGTTCATAAACTTTAACTTTTTCGCCCCCTCTGGTAAAAATGATAGCCTTTATCCCCCTTGCCTTCATCGGCAAATCAATCGCACCTCAAAGAGAATGGAAACCATGAGAGAGTAATTTTTATCTTATTTCCTCAGATTTTATCCTCATCAACTGTGAAAAGAAACCTGAACAGGAAAAATGCTGTTGAAAGATCATGTCTTCCTATCCTCTTGTTTATGTAATCTCTAAAATGGGAGGGCCGGCAAATTTGGGGAAAACATAAAGCCGTAAAAGTGAAAACCAATCACCAACTTTACCATTACCTTTTAGCTCAGCCTTACGACTTTTTAAAAGATCTAAAGCGCTGTTTTCTTAATAATGAATAAATAATGGAAATGGCGCATTGCTCCACGCTTTTATTTTATTGGAGTTCTTTTAATAGGGTCACACCCCTCACATAAAACAGAACGGTATTGGCTTACACTATTCACGATATCACACCATAAAGGGAAATGATCATTATATATCCCTTCAAACTGTTATGATATCACTCGCATATTTCAGTTTGAAAAAGAAATTTTAATTATTTTATGGCAACAATAAAAATTTTAATGCAACAGTAAACAAGGAGCATAAAAAAGTCTTCAAGCACCATTGTTGACAGAAAGATAAACACCGTCGTAAAACGCTTTCAAAAAGTCTCCTTGATTAGGATAGAGATCAGATTTTTACGATTTAAAACAGTTTATTTCTCCTGTCATCGCTTCTCTTTTACAACAAAGTTGATATATCTTTATGACATTGATTAAAAAAATTGCGACAGTTGCTTCCGGAACCCTCATGAGCCGTATTTTTGGCTTCGTACGCGAAATGCTTATGGCAGCAGCCCTAGGGACAGGTCCTGTTTCTGATGCCTTTAACGCTGCTTTTCGTTTTCCCAACACATTTCGTCGTTTTTTTGCTGAAGGTGCCTTTAACGCTGCTTTCATTCCTCTTTTTGCAAAAAAAATCACTGAAGAAGGCCACGAAACGGCATGCAAATTTGCAGAAGAGGTCTTTGGCGTTCTCTTTTCACTGCTCTTACTGTTAACGATTGCGATGGAACTCAGTATGCCTTTTTTGGTACGAACCATTATTGCTCCAGGTTTTACAGAAGATGTAACAAAATTTAACGCTACAATTCACTTTACTGCAATCATGTTTCCCTATTTAACCTGCATGTCGCTTGCTGCCATGATGGGGGGTATGCTTAATGCTCTACGACGCTATTTTATTGCCGCCATTGCTCCACTCTTTTTAAACATTGTTCTGATTGGTGTGCTTGCCTATGCTTGGATCTATAAACTTGACGCTTGGCATATCGGTTTAAATCTCTCTTGGGGTGTGTTGGCAGCAGGGCTTCTTCAACTCACCTTAATTGCCCTTGCTTTACGTCAAAGTGGAATGAAAATTTCCTTCCGCCAGCCCCATTTTAGTCCTAATGTTCGCAAGCTGTTAACTTTAGCATTTCCAGCAGCCATCACGGGTGGCATCACGCAAATTAATTTGCTCATTAATACCAACATTGCTTCTAGTCAATCAGGTGCTGTTTCTTCTTTAATGTATGCGGATCGTCTTTATCAATTGCCTTTAGGCGTAATCGCCATTGCCGTTGCAACGGTTCTTTTACCAGAGTTAACACGCGCTTTGCGGAGCAAAAAGCATAAAGAAACCCACCATTTACAAAACCGCTCTATTGAATTAACATTGTTGTTAACACTTCCAGCATCCATCGCTTTTTTGCTGCTCTCCACTCCCATTGTCAGTTTGCTCTTTGAACGAGGACAATTTACCAGTCAATCAACACACCATGTTGCACAATTACTGGAGCTTTATGGACTAGGACTTCCAGCTTTTGTTCTTATTAAGGTCTTTATTCCTAATTTTTTTGCCCATGAAGATACCAAAACACCGATGATTTTTACAGGTATTTGCGTTTTTATCAATATCGGTCTCGCCTTAACATTATTTCCTATTCTATCTGCACGAGGCATTGTTATTGCTGAAATTACCTCTGGATGGGCCAACACCCTGTTGCTGTGGAGTGTCCTTATCAAACGCGGTTATTGGAAATACGACTTCCAACTAATAAAGCGAATATTATGTCTCATGATGGCAACTCTTTTGAGTGCACTAGCCGTCTATTACGGATTGAATGTATTTAGTTTTTTGTCTTTTCCTTTATCCTCACAAGCATCCTTTTTCTTGCGCGCGATCACCTTAGCTGGGATCATGATTGGCATATTTTTGATCTATTTTAGTACCTATTTTTTATTCAACACCCGTTCCTTTTTTCACACGCTTAAAAATTTGAAAAAACGCTCATAATATCTATACTTTGTCAAAAACAATAAAATGAATAACCTTAATTGAAGAAAGAGCACTCCTATGGATACCTTCACACCACTTGTCTTTTCCGGCGTACAACCGAGTGGTCATTTACATCTTGGCAATTATCTTGGAGCCATTCAGCGTTGGGTTGAACTGCAAAACTCTCATCACTGTCTCTATTGTGTTGTGGATATGCATGCGCTCACAGTCAACCCAGATCCCCTTACTTTACGCGAATCCACCAGAACAGTGACAGCAGCTTTTTTAGCCGCCGGTATTGATCCTCAAAAACACATTATTTTTAACCAATCACGTGTTTTTCAACATGCTGAACTCGCCTGGATTTTTAATTGTGTTGCCCGTATCGGCTGGCTTCAACGCATGACACAATTTAAAGATAAAGCGGGAAAAGATCGCGAAAAAGCATCCATCGGGCTTTTTGCTTATCCCACTTTGATGGCTGCTGATATTTTAGTCTATCGTGCAACCCATGTTCCAGTAGGCGAAGATCAAAAACAGCATGTTGAACTCACACGCGATATTGCACAAAAGTTTAACAACGACTATGCACAGCGTATTGCCGAATTAAATTTTGGCGTCTCTATGCAAACGGATGAAGAAAAAAGACAAGGCTTTTTTCCTCTTCCAGAAGCACTGATTGGAACAACAGCCACACGCGTTATGTCTTTGCGCGATGGGACGAAAAAAATGTCAAAATCAGATCCTTCAGATTTTTCACGCATTAATTTGACCGATGATGCTGATCTTATCGCAAAAAAAATACGTAAAGCCAAAACGGATTCGGCCCCTCTTCCCGATACCCTTGCCGCTTTAAAAGAACGACCAGAAGTAGATAACCTGCTTGGTATTTATGCCGCCTTTGCCAAAGTTAGCAAAGAAAAGATTCTTTTAGAATTTTCTGGTCAACAGTTTTCGCATTTTAAAAAAGCTCTAGCCGACCTTGTTGTCCATAAGCTTGCCCCTATAACAGAAGAATTACGTCGCCTTCATAAAGAAAGCGGTTATATCGACTCTGTTTTGCATGATGGCGCTAAACGTGCTAGTATGCTTGCAGAAGAGAATATGAAAAAAATTCGTGAAATTGTTGGATTTTTGCACGATACATAAAAATAATAAAACTAAAAACTGTAGAGAGCAAAAAAATCGTTTGTACAAAATAGAGAAAGTGCATGATTTCCAAACCCCAAAATCCGAAAAAAGAACCAAAGAAAAAAAACTTAGTTATTATCGATGAAACACCAGAGTGTCGGCGTGCCGTTGCGTTTGCCGCACAGCATGCCCAAAATACCAGTAGAACATTGGTATTACTTTGTGTCGTTGATAGTGTAGAATTTCAACATTTTCTGGGTGTAAACAACCTTATGCGTACAGAATCAAAGCAAAGTGCTCATAAAATATTAGGAGACATTGCCAGTGAAGTCCGCACCACCCATGCGCTTGAAACAGAAATAGTAGTGCGTGAAGGAAAAAAAATTGATGAGATTTCTAAACTGATCGACGAAGATAAAAGGATTGCACTGATTGTTTTAGCAGCCAGTGGACATACAGAAGGACCAGGACCCCTTGTTCAATTAATCGGGAATAAAGGGACAGCTTTTTCAATCCCTGTCATTGTTATTCCTAGCAATCTTGCCGATGAAGATATTAGATCTATTGCCTAAAAAATATAATTTTCTACAATGTAAGATCTTCCCAAGCCTTCATTATAAAAGGAGAATCTATGTTTATTCAAACTGAAACCACCCCAAACCCTGCAACACTTAAATTCCTGCCAGGACGCGTGGTTCTTTCTGAGGGCGTATTAGAATTTCGTGACCGTGAAGAAGCAGCTAAAAACTCACCTTTAGCGGCTAAACTGTTTAATATTCCCAATATCAATGGTGTCTTTTTAGGCTATGATTTTATCACCGTGAGCAAAAAAGAAGGAGAATGGCAACATCTTAAGCCCGTCATTTTAGGCACAATTATGGAACATTTTCTATCCAATGAGCCAGTGATCACCACCAACGCCACAACACAAGCACAAACCCATGCCCTTAACGAAGAATTTTATGACGAAAAAGATGCTGATATTGTCTTAACCATTAAAGAGCTCCTTGAAACGCGTATCCGCCCCGCAGTTGCCAATGATGGTGGAGACATTACTTTTCGTGGATTTGAAAATGGTATTGTTTATCTCAATATGCGCGGCGCCTGCGCTGGATGTCCCTCTTCAACGGCAACCCTCAAACATGGTATTGAAAATCTTTTACGTCATTTTATCCCTGAAGTTTTAGGCGTTGAAGCCATGCCACAATAAATATTGACCTCAATAGGTAAAACAACCACATTGATTGCCCTTCTTCAACAGCGCTCAAACATGGAGTGCAAAAATCTTACATCATTTTATTCCTGAAATTTTAGAAGTGAGCTATGCAGCCATAAAAATACAGTACTGTAAAAAAATCTAAACAAAATGATCCCTTCGCTCACCTTTCACCTCCACATATGCCTTAAAAAGCTTTCTGCCCCTTAAGAGCATAAGTTGTTTCAATAAACCAATCGCATAGACAGAAATAGAACGCATAGGGATGTGCATTTTAAATTTATTTTGTTTCATAATCTTGTCATGCAATTTTAACTAGGAAAACACGACCTCGTTACAAAAAAAGAAAACCCCAAAAAAAACATTGCAAGATAGAGTGCCCATTTGCTTCATCTTTCTCAGCTCTCCCAACGACAAAATCATGCAAAATACTTCTTGTAGCAAACCGGCACCATCATTATATCTGCCAGCCCCCAATGTTGCGACAGCCCTTGGCACTTAAGACGATTCATAAGAGCCATTTTTAATCCTTTCTTGTACAGTTTTTACCCACACGCCAGCCCCACTTGTGGTGTGCAAATAAGTGATTTTAATTGATTCAACATGGAACAGATTTGAAATGAGAGAATCCACGTTATTCGGGATTCTAATTCAATATGAATAACGCTAATTTATTATTATAAATCAATATGTTGTAGCATAAAATTGACAAAGATCATATTTTGCAACTTGAATGAAAATTCTGACATTCTTCTTATTTCAATTCTGTTTTTATTGCATCAATGAAAATCGTCCGCTTACACAGCACAAACTGGATAATAACAAAAACTATTTTTAATAGCGCTTATAAACACTTTTAAATATAAGAACTGTTGCAACATTGAGAGCTGGAAAAAAATGCATGATGATGCTACCTTATCAGTATCTCGTACCGATCTTTTCCTATTTTTGAGTCAAAAATTCCCCTCTAGCACCTTGAATCTGATCTCCATAAATATAGCGAGGAAGGTGTGTACAAATACTTGTAAAAATAAATAAATGTAAAATCAGATCTATTATGGTTGTTTTGGAAGTCATTTGAGAAAATGTGGGAATATTTTTTCAATTCAGCAGAAATAAGTTTGTTACTTTACGGCATCGTTCTCTTCATAAAGCGCATACCTTTATTGTTGCTTGTAAATCAACATCTACCCCTTCTCATCACAATATGTTTAAAAGAAAAGACAGTGTCAGTATTTCTCTACTATATATATTTTTCCAACCCTCAAGGTTGCAATAGCCCTTGGCACTTGAGATGGTTCATAAGAGGCCTTTTTACTACTTTCTTGTACCATGTCACTCCACACGGATCTCCCCGCCTGTAACATGCAAGAGACATGATTTTGATTGATTCAACACGGAACAGATCTGGAGCTCTCATTCAACATGCAAAATAGTGAATTATCTTTATAAATCAAATTATTGCTGTACGTATCTTTTATACCCCAATAAGGGCATATATTGCATCTATCTGATTGGCATAATCAGTGAAATAAGAAAAGAAATACAAAAACAATTGCAATAGGATAAACGTCTAAACTTTTTTCACAAACTCCGACTTTAAACTCATCTGCCCAATCCCAGGAATTTTGCAATCAATATTATGATCCCCATCTACCAAGCGAATATTCTTTACCTTCGTCCCCCCTTTTAAAACAGATGAAGCGCCTTTTACTTTCAGATCTTTTATCACCATAACAGTATCGCCATTTGTCAAAATCTGACCATTGGCATCATAAACAGTATCGGAAAGAACAGCGGCATCGTTCTTTTGTGGCCATTCATGTGCGCATTCAGGACACACAAAATTTTCACCATCTTCATAAGTATAAAGACAATCACAACGAGGACATTTGGGATATTGGGTCATAAATTCCCCTTTTTTAGAAAAATCATTCATTATGACGGTCATAAAACAAGAAATGCTTATTGTCCATTATTTTAGAAAAATACGTCCCTTTGTTTCATTCCCCATCTGCCAACTATGTTTGTCAATGCGATCACCACAGACAAGACGTTAATTTATAAGAATGATTTATCATTGTACACCTTAAATAAGCCCCTACCTATCATAAAATTTACTCCCTTCATTCTCTCTTATAAATCAATCAAAATCATTTTCTTATCCGTCACAAATGAAATTAACGAATGGATAAAAAATGAAAAAAGGAACATCTCTTAATAAATTCTCTCAAAGAGCGAAGCACGATTGAATATTGCGAGAAAAGAAAGTGATGCCTTAACTTGACCTTTTATTTTAAGTAAAAATAACGGTTATAATATTAGAGAATATGTTGATTTATAATCATCATCAATGGTTTTGTATGTTGAATAGAACACCCGAATATTTTAAGATTTTCTTATTTCAAATCCTCTTTTATTGAATCAACCAAAGCCTTGCTCTTGCATGTTACAAGTGGAAAGATGCATATTGGGAACTAGTCAATAAGTGTGATGGAGCTGGGCTTACTATCTCATAAAAATGGTGGTGCTCAATGTTGTCACTGCCCTTGGCACAAAAGATGATTGATTCATAAGAGGTGTTTTTAGTTCTTTTTTGTACAGTTTTTATCCACACGGCTCTCCCCGCTTGTTATGTGCAAATGAATGGTTTTAATTGATTCAACATGGAATAGATTTGAGATGAGATAATCTTACAATATTGGAAAGCTCTCATTCAAATTGAATAATACTAAATTATTATTATAAATCAATTTATTATCCAATATATATCGACCATTATATTCTTCACGAGGATTTACCGTTATCTCCTACATGAACAGCATTCCATAAAGAAGGGCGTAAGTGTATTGAGAGAGGCTTTTTAAATTAAGCATATGAAATGCGCAATAACGACAGTGTTCTGTTTTGCATGAGGAACATCATCCTATTAAACAAACACTTCTATCAAACCATCAGAAACCATTGGGCATAAATGCTCCGATTATGCTGGATTATAATTGCCTACAGCATTCGGTTTTAAGAAGCACGCAGTTTTAGGAATCGGATCGATATGTAAAGGTGAAAAAAACAAAGCGAGCTTGAAAATGGAGTTAAGCTCTTCCTTATGGCAAATAAAATCATGCCCCTAAAAACATACCCCATGTGATCAATCATCATACCTTTACAAAAAAACATTCCAATGATCTTAGGTAATAATATCAGGGTGGTCTCGTCCCAATACTTGTTGTATGTTTAGTAGTTTTAGTGCCACCTGTTGCAAAGGTTGGAGAACTTCTTGCGGATTAAAATTGTGTTTGCGTGGATCACTTTCATACTGTTCAAAATAAAGTCGTAAAGTAGCACCCAGTGTTCCTGTTCCCGACAAACGGACTACCAACCGTGCTCCATTCTTGAAAAAAATACGGATACCTTGCCGCGTGCTAACGCTCTGATCAACAGGATCATGATATGTAAAATCGTCTGCTTTTTTGACGAAAAATCCAGAAATTTCAGTTCCTGAATGTGGTAAGTGTGCACGCAAATGTTCTATAATTTCCAAAGCTTTATCGGCTTCGATTTCTTCATAATCATGCCGTAACGTGTAAAAACGCCCATAGGTGTACCAATGCTGTTGAACAATTTGTGCGACAGTTTTTTCTGTTACCGCTAAAAGATTTAACCAAAATAGGACAGCCCATAAACCATCTTTTTCACGGATATGATGAGACCCAGTTCCAAAGCTTTCTTCACCACAAAAGGTTACTTTCCCCGCATCCAAAAGCGTTCCAAAAAACTTCCATCCCGTTGGTGTTTCAAAAAATTTTAATCCTTTTTTTTCCGCAACCAGATCAGCAGCACGCCCCGTCGGCATAGAACGCGCTATCCCCACAACACCTTTTCTATATCCTTTAATGAGGTGTGCATGTTCAGCCATAATAGCCAGAGAATCTGACGGCGAAACAAATTGCCCACGACCAATAATGAGGTTACGATCTCCATCACCATCAGAGGCTGCGCCAAGATCTGGTCCTTTCTCTGACATCAATAAATCATAAAGAGCCTTAGCATAAACCAAATTGGGATCTGGATGACCACCTCCAAAATCTGGCAAAGGAATACCATTAACCACCGTCCCTTCAGAAAATCCTAAGCATTTTTCAAAAATTTCATGAGCATAAGGCCCTGTTACCGCATGCATGGCATCAAACCGTAAAGTAAGACCTCGAGCAACAGCCTTGGCAATACAGTCAAAATCAAAAAGCTCCTGCATCAAAGCAACATAATCAGCGACAGGATCAATAATATCAATCCGCATGGCTCCCATAAAGATCGTACCTTGCCTATCTAAATCAATATCTGGTGCTTCAAGAATTTTATAAAAAGAAAGACGTTGCGATGTTGCAAAAATAGCATCACATAAAGAATTAGGAGCGGGTCCCCCATTAGAAATATTATATTTAATACCACAATCTCCTTCTGGACCACCAGGATTATGGCTTGCAGAAAGAATAAGTCCACCATGGGCATGAGTTTTACGAATAAGATGCGAAACGGCAGGTGTAGAAAGAATACCGCCCCTTCCCATTTTAATAAGAGAGACACCATGCGCCGCTGCCATCTTCAACACAATCTGAAGGATAGTACGATTAAAAGTGCGCCCATCCCCCCCAAGAATCAACATTTTCCCTTCAAGAGGCCCAATGTTATCAAAAAGAGACTGTATAAAATTTTCCACATAATGAGGTTGTTGAAAAACAGACACTTTTTTGCGCAAACCAGATGTTCCCGGTTTTTGCCCCTCAAAAGCAGTGGTCAAAACTGTCTTTATGGTCATATCCATACCTTTATATTCTTTCCTATAATTTTAAGGTGAAGAGTATCCAAAGTCGACCATTAATTCTACTTGACGGAAGTGTGAAATATTTGCACACTCGTTAGAAGTAAGAATTTTTTAAGAAGCCCTTTTATTTAAAACGCTTTTTCCCATATGTTTTAAATACGAAGGCTGTTTTAAAACAAAATTTTCGTAAAAGAATACAGGAGCATCATGATGATGAAAAAAACAGTTCCCAATGTAACATTCCACACACGCGTACGCGATGAATCAATGGCTGGAGACAATCCTTATCGGTGGCAAGAAGTTAGCAGCGATGCTTACTTTAAAGGAAAGCGTGTTATCCTGTTTTCTCTTCCTGGAGCTTTTACCCCTACTTGCTCAACCTTTCAGCTGCCTGACTTTGAAAAACTCTATGATGAATTTAAACAAGCTGGTATTGATGAAATTTATTGCCTTTCCGTCAATGATGCTTTTGTCATGAATGCTTGGGGAAAAACACAAAATATCAAAAACGTGAAATTAATTCCCGATGGCTCTGGTGAGTTCACACGCAAAATGGGTATGCTGGTTGCAAAAGACAATGTTGGTTTCGGCATGCGATCATGGCGCTATGCAGCTGTTATTAATGATGGTGTGGTTGAACAATGGTTCGAAGAAGCAGGTTTTTCAGATAATTGTGCAACAGATCCTTACGAAGTTTCTTCACCACAAAATGTTTTAAAAGCTTTAAAAAGCTAATTTCAACCAAAAGTTATATATTTAAATTCTACGACACAAATTCCTTTTAGAGAGGGGATTTGTGTTTTTTGTATCTCTTGAAACATCTATTCGACATTTTAATTTACATAGCGTTTTTCAATTTGAATTAGCCCCTTGAATATCGTAATATTCCTTTATTTCAAATTTTTCTCTACTGAATCAATTATGATTACTTGTTTGCACATCATAAGCGGGTGTGGCGTGTAAGTAAAAACGCTTAAAGCACTAAAAACGCTTCTCCTAAGCGCTCCCGAATGCCAAGGCATTAATAATCCAAGGTTCACAAAAGCATCAAAAGAAAAAATACAGATCAAACATTTATTTAAAAAGGCACACACTTGAAATTGAGTTATGTCTCATAAAACAATCGAATATAGCATAAAAACTGCTCTGGATAAATAACCGTTGAGGAAAAGAATTGAATCAAAACAGATCCCGTAAACATTCCAGTTCACATACCATAAACAGACTCATTGCTGTTCTCATAGCAATTTATTCTAAGCTTTTATTTTTCTCTAAGAGAAAAACGGTTAAAGAAGTCGTTTATTTGGATATTCTACCATAAAGTGTGTTTTCATTTCTTCCTCTTCTATCTCTTCCTCTTCATCGAGCTCAAAATCTTCATCACATTCAGGAAGACCAAAAATATCTGGATTGATGAAATAACAATCTCTTTTTGTCCCCTTCGCTACAATTTTATTCTTTTCTAATTCTTTGATACCTTCTTTAAAACTTTCAAAATTAAGATATTCTGGTTCTTGAGTTGAAAGATCGCAAGTCAAAAATTCCTCAAGAATATCATGATCCAATGTTATCTGATCAAACCATAAATCCACATCATCTTCATCTGACATTTTCCCTACTTGCCACAACATCACAAAAAAAGCTTTCATACCACTAAATGATAGTGCAAAAATCATACGTCGACACGACGAGGCGCCTGAAAAAGTGATTTGCGGAAGATCTTCAAATCCAAAATTTGAAGGAGGAAGTTTAAATGACTTTCCAATCTCTTCAGGTTTTTTCAAAATAAAGGGATTTCTTTCATGTAACACTGTAAAATCATATTTGGCCATTTTCATTTCTCCGTAAAAAATTTATTTGTTATAATAAATGAATAATTTCAAATGGTTGTCACTATAATTTCTTATAATGCCTCTCATATTTTCCCTTTAAAAATTGTCTGATTTAAGTTATTCGTTGTTTCTGAAACTAAAAAAATCTTCCAAAATAAAACTTTTGAGATCTCTTTCATCTCTCATGGATGTGAGATTGCAGACTGTTGACAATAAAACAGTAGAAAATATGATACCAGCAAATGAGAATTCAAAAATTAAATCTATATGAATGATCAATATTTCTATAGACTAATGGATTTTTATAAACCTATTGGTCATCAATTTTTCTAAACATGGTTGCGCAAGTCCTCAAGCACTTCACTTTCCAGTGTTTTTCTTCACGAAGATGTTCCCATCAAACCCTCAAAAAAATGCATTTTATCGCCTTCAAAAACATTCATTTTATTGAATACAAAATGTTTTTACCTTTTAAAAGAATTTTCTTTTTATGCCATACGAACTTAAAAAATAACGCAATTTGTTGCTTTTCAGTTTCTAGATATGCGTTAAAATGAAATGATTTATTAGGTATTAATTCATTAAAATTGTACAGACAAACAGAAAATTTCTCTTTTTTTTGCTTGTCATTTTTTTAATTCTCTGCGAATTCCTCCAACACTTTCAGTATTCACAAGTCCAGAAGAGATGCATTCATCCATTAATTAGGTACCTAAAAAAGTCCTAAAATGTGAGTTTTCATATTTAATTACATCTATTTTAATTTTATCGTTCGCTTTTATTTTTTATTGAATCACCCAATGTAGCTCCTATTACAAACCTCTATCGAGAGCGGAGAGCTGTTTTTTTAATTGTCTGGTGTATTTTTTCCTGTTCCTAAGATTTTAATTAAGTACCATGTTTTATCTTTTTTAATGCGTTTAATACCATTTGTTTTCACTAGGTACTCTAAACCTTTCAACGATTTCAAAAAAAGTCACGCAAAGCTGTATAAACTGTTATGAAAAGAACACGACCATTATCAAGATAAAGATATATCTAAACAAGTAAAAGACAAATTCTGAAAATTGAAGAAGAAAATTTCAAACTTTTCCCCGCAATCGCTTTCACAAAACTTTTACCATACCCCTTTTTGGGCTGCCAAAATATCTTGTACTGTTTGAACCAATTGCTCTTCATCAATCATCACTTGCGCAGGACGGCTTTCACGCCATGTTTGATTATCCTTAATTTCATGAGACAAACGCGCCCCTTCAATCAAATCTTTGATCTGTATTTTTCCACTCTCACGTTCTTGTGAACCTTGGATAACCACACAAGGAGCTTGGCGACGATCTGCATATTTCATCTGCGCTTTAATTCCCGATACTCCCAAATAGAGTTCAGCACAAATTCCCGCATTTCGCAATTTCATCACCATTTTTTGATAGCGCGCAACAGCTTCTGGCTCTTTATCCATCATCAGCACCACAACGGGTCCAAGAGTATTTTTTACCGGCAATTTTCCAAGGTTTTGCAAAGCAGCGATCAAACGTGAAACCCCCATTGAAAAACCTGTTGCCGGAATATTTTCCCCACGAAAACGCGCAACCAACCCATCATAGCGCCCGCCCCCACCAACAGAGCCAAAAACAACTTTTTGCCCATCATCATTGAAAACATCAAAAAGCAATGCCGCCTCAAAAACAGGTCCCGTATAATATTCCAATCCGCGGACCACCGAAGGGTCAATTTTAATGCGATTATGATAACCATTAGCGGCAAAGATTGCTTGCATTTCTTCAAGCTCGCGAACCCCTTCTAGCCCTTGAGCACTCTGACCAACAACTTGTCTGAGAGCATCAAGCGTTTCTTCTGCTGTTTTAGCATTTACCGTGAGTAAGGAAAGAATACACTCAATCTCTTTATCCTTAAGCTCGGCCCCTTTTGTAAAATCACCACTGTCATCCAAACGCCCCTTACCTAAAAGCAACCGTACGCCTTCAGGACCAAATTTATCAAGCTTATCCATTGCTCTTAAGACAGTTAAGCGCTTTTCAATCTGCTCTCCTTCATCTAAACCAATCAACTGCAAAACACTTTCCAGAATTTTTCGGTTATTCAAACGAATGGCATAATCATGTTGCTGAATTCCTAATTTTTCCAAACTATCCGCTGCCATCATGCAAATCTCAGCATCTGCCGCAACGGTTGGTGTTCCAACAATATCAGCATCAAATTGCATAAATTGCCGAAACCGCCCCGGTCCAGGCTTTTCATTGCGAAAAACAAACCCCAACCGATAACTGCGATAAGGTTTTGGTAACGTATCAAAATTTTCAGCAAAATAACGAGCAAGAGGAGCAGTCAGATCATAGCGCAAAGACATCCATTGTTCATCATCATCTTGTAGCGAAAAAACCCCTGCATTGGGACGATCTGAATCAGGTAAAAATTTCCCCAACACATCCGTATATTCAAAAATTGGTGTTTCAAGCGCTTCAAAACCGTAAAGTTCATAAACTTCACGAATTTGCGCAATCATGGTTTCAGTTGCATACAATTGTGCACTTGTGCGATCAACAAAACCACGCGGTAAACGGGCTTTGGTTTTTTCTTTTTTCAATGACATGTTATTCTCTAGCAACAATCTGTGTTCACAGATAACCATTATCCCATAGAAACAAACGCTGCAATGACTTTATCAACCTAGAAGCTTTTAACAACATGTTAGAGGTTTTTATTTTACAAAAGCACTACCCTTATCAGGCAATAGTCTAAAAAAATTTCCCTTTAAAGGAATCAGAGCCATAAAACGAAAACACTCTCTAAATTCTCTTAAGCCTCATTTTAGCACGGTTAGCGTCCTTTTTATATTTTCTTGCCTATCTTGTCTTCTTAAAACAATTATTCATATATTTTCCAAAGTTTCTGCATTTTCTTCAAACACTTGACTTAGGTATTTGATCCCCCAATTCCAACAGAAAATGAGAAATATATTGTGCCTCTTTTTGAGAAGATAAAAAGCAACTCTTGGCTTTGAGATAAAGCAAAGTCACTTCTTGAAAGCAGTGTCTTCCTTAAAATTTGATAAGCCTCCCCTTCTTTATAAGAGCTTTCTCTCTTTGATGGCTTAGCAAAAAAATTAAGACAGAAGTGTATTTTTAGATTGCTCAGCAAAGTTATGAATGACACTTTTTAAATTAACACTATTTCGGCCCGCTTCTGTAATAGATCTTGAAATTGAAGGAATAATATTTTGCCATAACCTTTGAGGAAACTGTTGAGTTAATTGTGTTATTGTTCCCCCTTGAGCACCAATGCCAGGAACGAGAAACAAGCTATTTTCTAACTGTTCGATTGTATCTTTTGCTTCATGACCCAATGTTGCCCCAATAACTGCCCCGATAGGGCCAACCTGATGAGACTGACTTAAA
This sequence comes from Bartonella sp. AC158YNML, assembly GCF_042196725.1. NCBI lineage: Bacteria > Pseudomonadati > Pseudomonadota > Alphaproteobacteria > Hyphomicrobiales > Bartonellaceae > Bartonella > Bartonella sp. AC158YNML. Next base: position 157,498 of record NZ_JBHIQU010000003.1, on the reverse strand, counting down.
GATTGGTTATTATATTCAAAAATACGCTGCGCCAAATGAACCGAAACAGTTTGATCACCAATGCGCGCATTTCGAATTTGCTTTCCCTCTGGATTAGAAGACTGAACAACCATAAAAACGGCTGTTTTTGTTTCTTCTGCAATCTTTATCAAAGGAATGAGAGCATCAAATCCTAAAAAAGGATTGACGGTTATGGCATCCGCTTTGAATGGACTATTGGGGCCAAGCCAAGCTTTACCATAAGCTTCAGCGGTAGAACCAATATCTCCTCTTTTTGCATCAACGAGAACTAATAAACCTTGTTCGTGCGCATTTTCAATGAGTTCTTCCAAAGCTTGAAGCCCTTCCGCCCCATATAACTCAAAAAATGCGGCTTGCGGCTTTATTATCCCCACTTTGCCCACAACGGCTGTTAAGAGAATATTACAAAAATCTTTTAGACCTTTATAATCACAGCTTAAATTCCATGATTGCAAAACTTTATAACTCGGATCAAAACCAACACAAAGGGGTCCATATTTTTCACTATTTTTCAAAAAAACTGAACAAAACATTTTATATCCTAACATAGCCTCTCTTTAAACTTTCTAATACAATCAAAAAAAAGCATTTGTCAAAATAATACAATACTGAACAGTGACACAGCAACTATCGAATTTTTGTGATAAAAACGTATCATGAACTGTTAACATGATAGCTGCTTTTCATTCCATTTGAACGTTTACATGCATTATAATGTTTGCATCATAATTTGCTTTTATAGTCTGTTCTATACACGGCAATCTTTTATAAAAAATGGTCAATTGAATCATGCATAAAAGTGTGAATTCTAAAGGAATTTATATAAAAATAAATTGATTCAACCTACTAATTTTATTGCATTTTTATGTAAAATTCTCCTATGCTAAATTGATAGCCTTTTAAAGCCGATATCAAAGCAAATGATCTTGTCTTCTCGGCGTCTCATTTCCCCCAACCCGCTCGTACCAAAGCATTTCCTGTAAAAATTGGTATAAACTCTTTCAGGACAATGCTACTCTCTTCTGTCGTCATCTTGCATTCGCAGAATGAGTGGCAGAGCTTTATAGAAAGTTGCAAGAGCGTGTTCAAAATATCAACGATATGGAAGAAGTAAAGCTTACTTTGCCTCTTCTAAAATTGCATTTAAAGTGTCAAATAGAGACTGAAAATGCACATCTACAAACGACACAAAACGCGGCTTAATTCCCCTAATATGCAAAATGAAAGTGGAAGACTTTTTACATGAAAATTATACAACCATTTGATTTATAAGTATATATTTCATCAAAAAATAGATAATCACCAACAAATGAAAATCTTTTTTGCTTTTTGGATCATTTGGCGTTGATTTTGATGCAAGACTTCACTTTTTGTTTAATTTTTCTCACAGGGTCTTCAAAGATGATTTTCTGGGCTTTCAAAGCATTTTCAAAAACCTTTCAAAGCTTTCTCTTATTTTACCATTGAAACGCTCTTTTTTTTGATTTTCGGTAATTTTTACAATTTTAGATGACAAAATCTAATTTGAAAAAACGAGCATTTAATGGTAAAAATTGTGCATAAAAATAACCAATTAACAAATAATCCCCCTAATTTCACCTCTTTCCACATACTTGTCACACTAGAATAATTTTACCTAATTTGCTCTCATTTATCCCATATTTTTTCTTTAAAGTACGTGCTAAAATCTCTTTTTTTACACTTCACTGCTTTACCTATCCTATACGGTTTTGGATATAGTCCTTGAAGAACCAAGTTGCGAATTATTGTTGTGGATACGCTAAAAAGCTGTGCACATTCATGGTTGCGATATATCTATCGCTATTATTAAAAATCATCTCATTTAGCTTTAGTGAAGGACTTTTTCCTTATTTTTCTTTTTTTATATTACATAAATGGGTGGAAATGCTGGGAGGACAAAGCCTCCCCATAACTTCAAGCGGATTTCGTCAAAATTCTTTGCGTCTCTTCTGCTATTGCTCCTAAAAAGATTTCAACAGCTTGATTGATTTGTTTAAGATGTTGCGAAAAGGTAGCCAATACAACACCAGACAAAGATGCCACCATTGTCCCCGCACGCTCCACAAAACACTTCATATGAAGAAGACGAAGGCGTTATTCATATGAAAAAGAAAATACATGAAACGGAACTCATCGTTCAAGTTTATTACAAGACAATATTCTTTACAAAACTATCAAATAGCATTGGTCTATATGTTGAATATGCTCTAATGATATATTGTTTCAGTTAGAAATAGACTACTAAGAGAGGGAGAAAATATTCATTATGTTTTATGTAATAGTTTATTTCACATCCTTCATAAAGGTATGTTTTTAAGTAAATTAAGCAATTAGAGAAAAAAATAAAGCATAATTAAATTAACTATAGCTTTTTTGATTAAACATGTATAATATATTATGTGTTAAGTATTGTTGTTATCTAAGATAATTGGTAGATGTATAACGCTTGATTATAATATCTCTTTTTTTATAAAAATTTCTACTACGTAAGTTATAGATTATATAATTATTTAAAAACCAATATCTATTATTTTTTCATTATTACATTTCTTATTTTTATTGAAAAGAACTTGCCTTCACTAGAAATATTGGAAAATATTGATTTTTTCAAGTAAGATTCCTTTAAATCATTCTAGATCAACTATTAGAGTTTGTGAATGGAGTTTCGTTGATTATAAATTTGGTTTATTAAAAGTTCTTGTCTTTTAAACAGAGAGGAGATCAATTACTGAAAAATAAATAGTGATTAGCGCAATTTTTGTTCCAACAAAAAAACGATATGAGTTTTTATAGGGCCTATTATAGTGATTTTAGTGTTATGAGACCCTTTCAATGTTTCGTTTTTTTAATGAGTAAATGTAAGTTTTGAATTCATATCCTGATTTTTGTAGTTTTTTATAGGATAGAATAATGCGAAAAATATCAAAAGAAGAGCTTACACTGATTAAGCAATTGGAAGGCTTACGTTTACGAACCTATAAAGATTCTGGTGGTGTATGGACAATTTGTTATGGACATACAAGTACAGCTAGTGCACCAACTGTCCATAAAAACATGCAAATTACGGAAAAAGAGGCTTTAAAAAATCTTTCGTCAAGACTTGAGAGAATGTGAAGCCGTTGTTGAAAAAGCCATTACCGTTATTTTAAACGATGAACAATTCGCGGCATTAGTATCATTTTGCTATAATGTAGGAATAACAGCCTTTTGTAATTCTACACTTTTAAAAAAGCTCAATAAAGGTGAATATGAAGCGGTACCAGCAGAATTGCAAAAATGGACAAAAGTAGGAGGAAAACGTATCCCAGATCTTGTCAATCGTCGCGCGGCCGAAGCCGGATTATGGGCAAAAAGAGTTCACGTTGCTCCCAATTATCATGTAGTAGAATCAGAAGGTGTAACAGGTATTTGCAAAGTAGAAGCTCTTGCACCAATCATAGGTTCTTTTTCAGGGCTTGGAGGGATTTTTGCGGGAAATGGCCCTGTTTAATGGGTTTTAGCAGGTATTATGGTTTTAGCAGCTTGTACAGCTATGGTCTATATTGCTAAACGCTTTCAGGAACACCCTCTCTGATCTTATGGATAAAAAAATATCTGACAATGACGTCAGCGATCATAGCAGCTTTTCTTATAGCTTTAGTGAAAGCCTTTTTCCTTGGAAAAAAGTTGAGAAACAAAAGCAAACAAATGAAGCTTTCAAGATAGCGAAAACACGGCTTGAGGTAGAAAATGAAATTAACAAGAAAAGTGATGCTGATGTGCGCACTAAGCTTTCTAACTGGTTGCGTGACGAATGAACGAACTTCTTGTATTGGGTGGCTGCCCATTTATTTGAATCGATAAGATATCAATGTCATTAGTCTAAATTTGGCGAGAGATATTCTAAAACATAACGAACAAGGTGAACATTTATGTGGTTGGAAACATAAACAGAAAATAAAATGATAAAAATACAATTCCTCTGAGACATTACTCGATGAAAAAATTTGAAAGAGGTGAAGGCATTCAGATTAAAAGCAGCAACACTTAAAGGATTAGAGCACTTTGATGGTTCATTGATTTAATTGAAATGACAAAGGTGCTCAAATGACAACCAAAGGATTTAAGCGGTTATATTTGCATAAAATGATTGAGTGTATCGATATATTCTAAGGGTATCCCTGTTATACTCTCAAAACAAGATGATAAAGGATTTTATGGATTACTTCGCTATCGCCGTATAAAGACGTGATGATACAAAAAAGGGGGTGCTTTCAATAAAAATAATATCTAGAGATCTGGCACCCTTGAGAAAACTAATCCACGGAACTGTACCATGAATAACGGTATTGGTTTTTTATGAGATTTATGAATGATGTTATTTGAGCTTTCTAACTGTAATGACATTGAAGATAAAGTAAATACTCTCACACTGAAGCTGCCTTTTCATGCTAAAGTGGTGCAAAAGCATTGTGAATAATGTTGGCTGTTAATTTTTCTATAGGTAAGCTACCCTCGTGAAAAATAATAGGCAATTCTAGTGAAAAAAAACAACCATTTTTTCCTTCACTTTTTAACCCAGCTTTTTTACTTTCAATAATCACTCAAACAACTTCTTTAAAGATATTGCTTTATTGTTTTAAGATAATTTGTTCCAGAAATAAGATGAGATCATTGCTTTCTTTAAAAATATCACTGTCATATCTTGCAATCTCCCGCGCTTTTTTTAAAGAAAGTTTGTAACAGATAAATATTGATTTATATAGATAATTTAGCGTTACTCATATTGAATTAGAACCTTAAGTATCGTAAAATTCTCTTATTTCAAATCTGTTCATGATAAATCAATCAAAACTATTCACTTTCATGTCACAAACGGGATGAATGTGTGAGTAAAAAACACTGAAAGAAAAGAGTAAAAATACCTCTTTATGAATCTATTTAAATATAAGGACTGTTGCAATGTTGATCAATAAAATAACAATGCTGACTTGTTCATGACAAAGAGTAAATAGTCCATACAATTGCAATTTGAAGTGATTATTTTGTAATTCTTCTAAAGGGGGAGAGTATGGCTGATGCAACCTATAAATCGGATGTTCATGATGTAATTTATGCTCCTGATCTGTATCTTAAAATACTTGAATTCATTAGAAAAGCAAAATCCGGTCATACAACGGCAATTCCCTTCTATATTGGTATAATATCTTATACAAATATTTCTTCAAATAAACCCAATGCGTATTTATGATCTCCATCGCGATTGATATATTCAAAGTAAAGGACATACGGTTGAAATATTGTATATTATCAGAAATAGGATATTTTGGTCCTAAACTTTTTGATACTTATTTATAATTTAGTTCAGATTTTATTGGACATGTAACTCAAAAAGTCCCTAGAGTTGAGTAAAATACGGATTCTCTTAGCCATGATTTATATGACTTTTTCTGGACAGCTTAATTTTCAATCCTACCGTGCGTTCGTGCTTCTTGGCGATAGAAAAATGATAGAGGAATCTGTTTGGGAGGCTGCACTTTTTTCGGCATATTATATACTCAGCCATCTCATTGCGATTGTTGATAGAAATCGGTTTCAAATTACGGATAAAACAGATGCCTTAATAAAAACAGAACTCTTCACAGATCAATTTACAAGTTTTAGATGCCATATTGTAAAAATTATTGGACACGATATAACATAGATTAAAAAGGGGGTTAGGATTACTCTCATTTTATCAAGATAAACCAACAAACCATATTTATGAATACACTAAAGAGATGTCGTATTTCCTCCATGGAAAATGATATAAACTGACATCATAAAGTTCCAATAAATGAGAAATATAATATTTCTATCAATGAAATTGAGAAAAAATTCAATTTATGAGAGAATGCGTTTGTATACTCCTCATCATTACAGCACAAACTTCTATGAAATTTTTCAACCTTGAAGATCTTAATAAGATTCTTAATAAAATAGCGCAATTTGATAAGGGTATTACTGTTTTTACGGCGGATTCAAGAATATCTGGACAAATTGATCAATTTGCAAAATGATCTCTAGAATATATTGTAGAAGCTGGAATTGCCAAACCAAATTTAATCGGCGTTGCAGCGGCTCTTGCCTCCTGTAAAAAAACATTTGTTGTTTCGCTGGCTTGTTTTTTGACAACACGTGCACTTAAATAAATAAAAACAAATGTTGTTTCTTGTGAAATCCCTATTTGACTGATTGGCATTAGCGCTGGTATTCATTATAGGCTACTGAGAGCTACACATCATGCTATTTCTGATTTTTCTTCGCTTTGTACTATTATAAACATACACATCATTACTTCTGCCAATAATAAAGAAACAAAAGCTGCAATTTTTTCTACTCTCAGTCATCCTATAACCCGTTTATATACATTGAGAAAAGCGCGCTGTTAAAAATATTCATAATGATGCTTTAAAAATCGCTATTCATGAAGCTTTTGTTATAAAAAAGAGAAAAGATATTCTCTTCCTTGCTACTGGAGAAACTCGCCAGATTTGTTTTGATGCCGCTGAAAAACTCTAAAATTATATCAAAGGTTATAAGCGTAGCAATAATTCGATTTTTAGATAATATATCTGTGTTAGAGTTATGTAAATGCTATAAATCTGTAGTTATTTGTGAAGAAAATAATATCAATAGAAGGCTTGCAGTTGTAATGACTGTATTGTTTATGGAACAAAACATTAAATGCCAATTTGTATTATTAAATATACCAAATAAGCCTATCTATAATGGAAACTGACTAAAGTTTTTAACAAATTATGGAATCAATAAAGGAAGTATAACGAAAATAATATTAGAAATGACATAATATATACAAAATATTAAACTTTTCTCTAATATGCTCACCAGTTCAAAAACAGCATAAATCATTAAGAATGCAAGAAAATAAGATAGGTAAACCTATTAAGTCGCGCAGCTTTTCTCACAGTAAACGAGCTTTTCTAAAGACAGTACACTTTTTCATTACTTAAAACATACTACATAAAAAATATCATATCTATATATTATTTATTAGATCAATTTTTTATTATAATTATAGATTACAATAATACATATTGACACTTTTAATAATTTTAGTATATTAATATAATTAATATTATTCCATATTTATTTAAAACTAAATGAAGTTTATAAATTTGTGTTTTGTGCTAATGTGGAAAATAATTAATTAACATATTATATTTTAATGTTTTTATATAGGAGGGAAAAATGCTTACAGCATTATTTATATCTATTTTTTCTATATCAACAGTTGTTTTACCTTTAATAGCAGCGTTTGTTCCTTTTTATCCATAGAATGAGTTTTTAACAAAGTGAATACAAAGTTATATGTGTTTTTTCTATGTTGATTATTATTAAGCTTTTTTTATTATTGTAGTGGTTGGGTATTTCCTGTCATTTTATAGAAGAGATGTTTTACCTTTTCTATTTAATGCTTATGGTCAACATATCTGTAAAATACACAATTATGCTCATCTATAAAAAGACTTTCTTTCTCTAAAAGCAGCATAACATACTGCTTTTAGAGCTTAAAAATATCTGTATTCACTAAACTCTTGCGTGTAATATCTTTGATTGTCTGAGTACCGGTCAGTGTCATAGCTACCCGCATTTCGTTGGCAAAAAGATCAAGGAGATGCATAACACCTTTCTTACCAGCTGCTGCAAGCGCATAAACAAAAGCACGGCCAATCATAACAGCATCCGCACCTTGTGCTATCATGCGTACAACATCAAGACCAGAACGAACACCAGAATCCGCTAAAATAGTCAAATGATCCTTTACAGCATCTGCAATTTCAGGCAACGCTCGTGCTGTTGATAATACACCATCAAGCTGGCGTCCACCGTGATTGGAAACAACAATACCATCAGCACCAAATCGTACGGCTTCTCGCGCATCTTCTGGATCAAGAATACCTTTCAGAATCATTTTTCCTTTCCAAAAATCGCGAATCCATTGTAGATCATGCCAACCAATTGAGGGATCAAAATTTGCACCAAGCCAACCAACATAATCATCCAATGCAATCTTCTTTTTGAGATAAGTGGAAACATTTCCAAGATCATGAGGGCGCCCCATAACACCAACGTTCCAAGCCCAATATGGATGAGTCAAAGCTTGTAAAAAACGACGTAAACCAGCATAAGGACCAGACATACCCGAATGCGCATCACGATAACGTGCACCAGGAATTGGCATATCAACTGTAAAAACCAACGTGCGTACACCAGCCAACCAAGCCCGTTCTAGTGCATCACGCATGAAACCGCGATCTTTGAGAACATAAAGTTGAAACCAAAATGCACCTCCAATCGCTTCTTGCACTTCCTCAATGGAACAAACTGAAACCGAAGATAGCGTAAAAGGGATCCTTTTTGCTGCCGCAGCACGCGCTGCTTTTACCTCACCACGACATGCATACATGCCCGTTAGCCCAACAGGTGCGAGCACAATCGGTAGACCAAGTGTCTGATCAAAAAGCTTTATTGAAAGATCAACTTCACCAACGTGGCATAGAATCCTTTGACGCAGTGCAAGTGCTTGAAGATCTGTACAATTACGTCGCATCGTTTCTTCAGCATAAGCCCCACCATCAATATAGTGAAAAAGAAAGGGGGGAAGACGACGCTTTGCTGCCTTACGATAATCAAATGTTGAAGAAATAATCATTGATGGCCCATTATTCCTGAATTAAAAGGGAAAATACCCTAAAATGCATAAAAAAAACCGTGTACCTTCCTCTTCAATGTTCTCCCAAAACGCTCTATTGAATTGATAAAGGTAACAGGAATTGCACTTTTCTAAAAAAACTAATTGATAAAAACAACGTCTTTATTTCTCTTTTCCCAATTTAAAATCTCATAGTATAGGAGCAGCATTAATACCGTACCACTTATACATTGTTCATATACAGTTGAAATGTTATACTCTCTTTAAACAAATACCTCTTCGTGAGCAATTGCTTTACAACTTAGTGCGTTGTCATTTAAAGTAGTTTTTCCCTCCAAAGAGTCCTTATCGTTTATAAAAATAGAAAGTCTATACTCATTAAAGATAAACCATCCCCCCCAAAAGATGAAAAAAACCTTTAATTAATACTTTAAATAAAGTTGTCGCGTACATCTAAAAATCTTCTCATATCAATATTCAAAACTGAAACCTGTTACTTGTCATGAAATTTTATAAAAATATACCGTGCCTAATTTACATAAAGTGTAAAAAACTTTTAATGTTCATACTCATGAAGTGCTTTACCTTTAGTTGAAACATTTTCTAGCTATATTATATCTTGAGGCTATAAATGTCTTCCTAAAATTAGAACACTATTCATTAAAAAAATTGTTCCTGAACTATCGTGAAAAACTTATTTATCTTCTCTTAATGATAATTTTTATACAAAATAAAATGTACTGGCACTTAAGAGCTAAAAAAATGAAGCAAAGTGCAACATCCAATCTTGCATATTTTCTTTGAAAAGAAAACAATCTGCTGTTATATCGAATAAGTAAATTATTGATTTATTATCACAATACATATGCATGACATATTGAATAAAAATTGATTATAGCCAAATTATTTCATTTTAGATTTTTTCATAATAAAATAAGCAAAACTATTCTTTTCCGCATCATAAACGAGAATTTTTATGGATAAACACGCTTGAAAAAAGAAATAAAAATGCCTATCATATCCTCTCAAATACAAAGCCCTAATGTTGGAAACTGAAAATAGAATGCATGGCGACGGTTTTTTAAAGAACAAAAAATTTTCTTTTATTCACAATATATTTCCTGCGTACATGTTATCAAAATTCGTGGTTTCCAACTCATTTAAAATGCTTAGACAACTTTAAACCCTGTGCTTGATAATGTGATCCAACATCATGTCCATAAAGGGTTGAGGGCCGATTAAGCATATGTTCATAGACCAAACGACCAATCATTTGGCCATGCTCTAAGATAAAAGGAACTTCATGGCTTCGCACTTCTAAAACCGCTCTTGCTCCTTTTCCACCCGCTTCCATATGCCCAAATCCTGGATCAAAAAAGCCTGCATAGTGCACCCTAAACTCACCAACTAAAGGATCAAAAGGAGTCATTTCTGCGGCATAAAGCGGAGGCACATGAACAGACTCTCGTGAAACTAAAATGTAAAACTCATCAGGATCAAGAACTAGCTCTCTGTGATCTCGATCAAAAAGAGGTTCCCAAAAATCTAAAACGTGAGCAACGGCGCGTTTATCAATATCAATAACGCTTGTATGATGTTTACCACGATAACCTATAAGCCCGTTTTCATCTCCCTTTAAATTAATAGAAAGTCCAATACCATCAGCACTAATATTAGGAAGATCCTCCGATATCAGTGTTTCTTGCCTTTGCAAAGTGTGCAACTCAATTTCATTTAAATAACTTTGCCCTTTTCTAAACCGAAGCTGTGATAAATGTGAGCCAGTACGCACCAAAATTGGAAATGTTCGTGGACTAACTTCCAAATAAAGTGGACCATGATAACCAGCACAAATTTTATCAAATTCCTGAGCATTATCCGTAATGACACGTGTAAAAACATCTAACCGCCCCGTAGAACTTTTGGGATTGGCAACAGCAGATAAAAATTCTGGTAAAGCTAAAGTTTCCAAAAGAGGAACAATATAAACACACCCCGTTTCTAAAACGGCTCCGTCTTGTAAATCAAACTCATGCAACTTTAACCGTTCAAGCTTATCCAAAACTTTTGCATCAGAACCCGGCATAAAAGAAGCACGTATACGATAAGCTTTCTCCCCTAAACGAAGATCAAGGCTTGCTGGTTGTATTTGAGATCTATCAAATGGATACTGAGCCTTGAGAAAGTTATTATCAATCAAAGCTTGTATATCACTATCTGCTAAAATACCGCTTATACGCGCCATATATTGCCTTCCCTTTTTACTGTATTTCTTTTTGACCTAGATGATCCGTTGGTGCAAGCCATTTTTAAGGTGATAAAAACTATTTTTTTGTTTTTTCAAACTGATTTGTTAACATAAAATAAAATACTTTGAATAATGAAGAACATTTTGCCTCTCTTTAAAAGTAAACAAGAGGTATTGTAAAAATAATATTTTCATGCTCTCTTATTCTTGAATGTCGCGCAAATGGTGTTATCATAATTTCTTATAAACCCTTAAGATTCCTGTTAGAATTTATTATGATTATACGCCATCTTAGCGAAAATATTATTAATCAAATCGCCGCTGGTGAAGTTATTGAACGACCAGCAAATGTTGTCAAAGAACTTGTTGAAAACGCTATTGATGCTGATGCAACGCGCATTGAAATCATTACAGCAAATGGTGGAAAAAATTTTATCAAAGTTAGTGATAATGGTTGTGGGATTCCTGCAGATCAATTAACTCTAGCAGTTTCTCGTCATTGTACCTCAAAGATTACCGATGATGTACACAATATCTGCTTCCTTGGGTTTAGAGGAGAAGCCCTCCCCTCTATTGGTTCTGTTGCAAAACTTAAACTCACTTCACGAACAAAAAATGCTGAGAGCGCTGCTGAAATTTCCGTTACTGCAGGAAAAATTGTAGGTCCCAAGCCAGCTGCTGCAAATCCTGGAACAATTGTTGAAGTTCGTGATCTTTTCTTTGTCACACCGGCACGATTAAAATTTATGAAAACTGATCGGGCTGAAACAAATGCTATTAGCGATATGATTAAGCGAATTGCTATCGCATTTCCACATATCCGCTTTTCTCTTTCAGGACTAGACAGAACTTCTATAGAACTGTCTGCTACAGAAAATAATACTCAAGGACAATTACAACGTATTACGCAAATTATGGGAAAGGAATTCGCCCCTAATAGCATTGCACTGAATGCTGAACGCGAAGCAGTGCGCTTAACGGGTTTTGCTTGTTTGCCATCTTTTAACCGAAATAACAGCCTACATCAATTTGCTTATGTTAATGGGCGTCCCGTGCGTGATAAATTTCTATGGAGTGCACTCCGAGGTGCTTATGCTGATGTTATGCCCCGTGATCGTTATCCTGTCGCTATTCTTTTTATTGATCTCCCACCTGCTGAAGTAGATGTTAATGTTCACCCAGCTAAAGCTGATGTACGATTCCGTGATCCAGGATTAATTCGTGGTTTGATCGTTGGAGCTATTCGTGAAGCATTGCAGCAATCTGGTATTCGTCCGACTTCAACCCGTTCTGAAGCAACGCTAGCTGCATTTCAAATACAACAACCATTGGCACAACAACCATCAGGCAATTTTAAGAACACTCACCAGTTCTCTTCTTATAGCCCACAGCCTCATCATTTTACCAGCGCTTCAATGATTCACAAACCCTTAGATATTACTAGTTCTTTTGGTTTAAAAGAAGATGCTACTCCTATTATGGAGGGCTTAAATATACCAAGTGGAGATGCATACATTCCAAGCACGATACCTTCATCAGAAGAGTTATCTTATCCACTAGGAGCGGCCAGAGCACAAATTCATAAAAACTATATTATCGCCCAAACACAAGATAGTTTGATCATTGTCGATCAGCATGCAGCTCATGAACGATTAGTTTATGAAGCACTCAAAAATGCACTTTATTCCAAACCACTTCCTTCACAGTTATTACTTATTCCTGAAATTGTAGAACTCTCTGAAGAAGATGCAACATGCCTTTTAACGCATAAAGATGCTTTGCAAAAATTTGGATTAGGAATAGAATCATTTGGACCAGGAGCAATTGTTGTGCGTGAAACCCCTTCCATGTTAGGAGAGATCAACGTCCAAGCTCTTATTAAAGATCTTGCAGATGAAGCCGCTGAGTATGATACAACAAACAATTTAAAAGCAATGCTTGATTATGTTGCAGCAACGATGGCCTGTCACGGCTCAATACGGTCAGGGCGCCTTTTACGCCCCGAAGAAATGAACACACTATTACGACAAATGGAGGCAATACCTAATACAAGTACATGTAATCATGGACGCCCTACTTATATTGAACTCAAATTGGCAGATATAGAACGGCTTTTTGGCAGAAAATAAGCTCTTCATCATTTTTACAAGAAAAATATTTTAAAATTAACTCTCGACTTTATAATATATTTTATGGCACTTTTCTTGAATCTCTTGTATCAAGTAAAAAGGAGTTATAATGTTTCCCAATGGTGAACGCGAAGCAAAAATTCATTATTCTAATAACGGATATGACATTATAGAATATGGTACCTATACCATTTGTGCTGTTAGCGGGCAAAAAATCCCTATAGATGATTTAAAATATTGGAATCATCACCGCCAAGAAGCATATGCTAGTTGTGAAATATCCTATCAGCGTGAACTTGAGTGCAACCCATATCTCAAGCAATTATTAAAAACAAAAGAAAAATAACCCCTCGAAAGCTACAAATTTAGCCTTTGCCTTTTAGACAAGAAAATTCAAGGGAACGTTTTCTAAAGCGGGTCATGACCTCTTCAAGGACCATACGACAGAAGTCTTTTTGAACAAAATCGACATTCACATCAAAGACAATAAGATTTTTCAAACCTTTTTGCGTGTGAATTGTCTGTATACGGATATAATCTTTAGCTGTTGTTGCTAGCCATAAATTGTGCATTTTAGCCTTTTGTATAAGGCTTTTTAAATTTTTATCTGTGAAAAAATAGTGGTCTGGATATATGTAAGTTTGCACCACATGACCGGACAATTCTTTAATAGATTTAAAAAATTTATCTGGATTGCCAATACCAGCAAATGCCAAAAATGATTTTCCTGAAACCTCATCAGAGGCACTGGCTTTAAGATGAGCACGATATAAAGGCTTTCCAGTACGCGAAACAAGAAAAGCGACATTATCAGGCGCATCGGAATGACCAATCAATAAAACACTATCCATAAAAGAAAACTGCGTTTTTAATGGTACGCGCAAAGGTCCTGCTGGAAAGACAGCTCCATTACCAAAACCGCGCATCGCATCAACAACGAGTAACGCATAATCCATATAAAGACGGCGACTTTGAAATCCGTCATCCATTAAAATAAGATTACATCCCTCTTGTTTAAGCCGTTGTGCTGCTGCATAACGATTAGGTGATACAGCTACAAAAGCATGCTGTGCAAGTAAAAGTGCCTCATCTCCGACACTATATGGAGTATCATATTTCTCATTTACAAGATGTACCCCTTTAACTGATCCACCATAACCACGAGATACAATACCAGGTACAAAACCAAGTTCTTTAGCCACTTTTGTAAAAGCAATAACAACCGGCGTTTTACCCGCACCGCCACATGTAAAATTTCCAATACACAAAACTGGCAGATCAATCACGGGAGGCTGTCTTGTCATAAAACGACTTGAAAAATAACCATACCCCCATGAAACTGGAGCTAACACAAAACGCAAAAAGCTTTTATTTTTCCACCAAAAACGAGGGGCGCTAATATGCATATCTACCCTGACGCTGACGTAAACCTGTTTGTATTACAAGGGGTTGTAAAAATGGATCTAAAATCTTTAATGTGCGCTCAAATGCACCTGCCATACCTGTCGCCACTTCATGAGCCTTATCAACCATTTCTTGCCGCAATGTTTCATTTGTTAAAAGCCTATACACCTGAATAGCAAGCTGTTTTGTATCTTGAACCATATATGCTGCATCATGTGTTAGAAATTGTTTGAACATCTCTTGAAAATTTGAAACATGGGGTCCTGTCAAAATAGCGGAACCAAGCAAAGCCAATTCCAATGGATTGTGTCCACCATTTCCACATAAGGATTTACCAACGAAAGAAACTTTCGATAAGCGAAGAAAAAGTCCCATTTCTCCAATGGTATCTCCCCATAAAATATCGGTATTCATGTTTGGAACAGCATCTCTACTCCTACGAATAAAACTTAACCCCTTATTATCGCATTTTCTGATAAGATCTTCTGAACGTTCAGGATGACGAGGCACAATAATTGTTAATAAATCTGGCAAATAATTTTTAACAATTTTATGGACCTCAAAAGCAATCTCCTCTTCCCCTTCATGCGTTGAAACAGCAGCCCAAACTGGGCGATTGCCGATAGCATTACGATAACGTGCAAGCAATTCTTGATTTTCAATCAGAAAAACATCAGCCTTGAGATTACCAGAAAACGTAACAGATTTTACGCCAAGTGTATGGTAATAAGCTACATCTCTTTCATTTTGACCAATCGCCAAATCAATATCCTTAAAAATATGTTTGGCAAGAATACGCCGTTTTTGCCAAGCTTTAAAAGAACGTTCAGACATATGGGCATTAACCAAAATCTGCGGAATACGCATTTTTGCAAGTTCTTTAATACGGAGAGGCCAAATTTCTGATTCACAAATCAAGACGAGATCAGGCTTCCAATGACTAATAAAACGCCGCACTGCAAAATCTAAATCCAAGGGAGCATATTGATGAATCAATCGATGACCAAAATGTTTTTTTACAAGAGTGGAAGATGTCACAGTCCCAGTTGTTAATAACACATTGATTTTTAATGATAAAATATAATCAATAAGTGGAACAAGCGCAAGTGTTTCTCCAACACTTGCTGCATGCAACCAAACTAACGAACCTTGGGGACGGGCATGAGAACTTTTGCCTAAACGCTCTTTTTTGCGACACCACTCTTCTTTTCCACGGATAGAACGAAAAAATAAATAAAAAGGAACAACAGGACATAAGCAAAAACCAATTATTCGATAGGTTAAAAGAGCCGCATGTGCCTTTAATTCTACCATTTAAAATCACCTCATCTAGCTATTTTGAGATATCTATATGCTTATTTTGTTAAAAAATTCATCAACACTATTGGGTGCATCAATTATTTTAAATACCATCCGTATCTTGGATAAAAAACGCTTCACCCATGAAAAATGGAATACACAAAGAAAAAAGAAACATAATTTTATCCCACGTTTTTTCAAAAATCTTCTTATAAGAATAACATATACACATTATTTGAATTCCCTTTAATGAAGTTTTTTCAATTATATCGATTTATCATTTCAATTTGCACCCTATAAAAAATTTACTCAAAAATAACAAAACTATATTTCAGCAGATTATAATTTTGAAAATATAACCAATAAATACAATACAACTTGTAATATAGGTTGTATCAATTTTTCAGATTACTTAACAAATAATTCTTATAATTTTAGTGAATTATTAAAATATATCTTAGGGAAAAAACACATGATTTTTTAAAGAAAACAATTTATTGTAGTGCTATCAAGATGCATTTATAGATTTTAATGAGACTTTGAATTTTGAAAGTTAGTATTTTGGGAAAAAACTTATTTTTAAATACGTTAGATGTTATCAATTTTTCAAAAAAAACAACAGACATTACAACCTGTATAAATACAACAAATAAAATATGTTTAAGCGGTAGCTCAATCTTTATGATTTTATCCCAATGCAGCAGCATGTTTAAAACAAAATTGAGGCGGTTCAATGCAGTACGAGCTACTCCAAGCTTTTGTATGCCAGATAGGGGCAAGTGTATTGTGTATCTCTGTTTGGGTAATCTCTGAAACGTGAAAATAGCCTAATTTAGGGAGAATATGAAAACGTAAAGGTGCAAACCAGTTTCCATCTTTACCATCATTTTTTAATTCAGCTTTAGGATTTTCAAAAGTATCTAGAGTAATGTCTTTTCAATAATGGAGATTACGCATTGCTTCATGCTTTTGTTTTTCACGTTCTTTAATAGAGTCACATCCGTTATAAAGAACAAAACGCCCCAAACAAATAATACACTTGAGTTGCACATTCCCAGGCTTTTTTTAAGAAACATATCCCAACGCCCGCTCCCAAGCCCGTTTCACAACGACTCCCGTGAAAGGCATAGCGTAAAATCTATTGAGCCTCCCATCTTTACGCTTGTTGCAATAGCACGCCGGCATCATCACACTATTTTTCAACTCCTAATGTCGCGACACCCCTTAGCTCCTAAGACGGTTCATTATAGGCATTTTTGCTCCTTTCTTAAACAATTTTTATTCACATGTTGGCCCCACTTGTGGTGTGCAAACACGTGATTTTGATTGATTCAACATAAACAAGTTCGGAATGAGAGAATCCTACGATATTCGGGACTCTCACCCAACTTGCAAAACGATAAATTATATATATAAATCAAATTACTATACCGATAAAATGAATATGTAAAACTAATCTTTAAACAAAACTTTTGAAAAATATAGAGCTATCATTTTAAATTGTGAAATATAATCTCTTAAAGGTGATCTCGAAAAATCTAATCTTGTTTAATAGAGAGTTTCTTACAAAGTATTAAAACAATTTGAATAAGAGTTTTCAAAACTTTAAATTCTCTCTTTTGAAAAGAAAGTGCAATATATGATTCCTTTTAAGATTGTATATCGTCAAAACAAAATGATTAACTTATAGATTGTAGTTTTAAACGAGTACTCAAGAAACCCTTATGAGGTAAGTTAACTTCATAAATCTATTCAGTTTCTCTAAGTTTCTAATTTTGGTAAAGTTTCTAACGACTTTCATGGTTTCTAAGCTTATAGTAATAACTCGTTGAAAAAATTCCAATATATAAGTAAAGTTGTAAACGTTCTCAACAGAGCAGTGATTAGCATCATTAGTAATGCTGTGCTTTTTATCAGCCGTAACTAACGCATTAATGTCTTATACCTCATTCAAGCGCAGAGTGACTATTCACACTATAATTATGAGCTTTGAGCAAAACCTGTCATGATAATATTGCTGTTGTAAATAGTTTAATGGAGCTGTCTTACACTTTATATTAAGCGTAAAGATAATAATGCGAAACAGATTTTATATCTTGACACGGGAACCATTATGAAATGACCTGAGAGCTTTGAAAGATATTTCCTTAAGAAAACATATAGGTTTTAAACAACATGAATATTCTTTTCTACGGCATCTTTTTTACCCGAATAACAATGCCATGGAAGGGACGATCACAAAAGTATGAAGCAATCTACAGGCTATAATGACCAAATATTTAAGCTTTATTCTGCATTGCTTGATTCAGCATCAAGAAACTGATGCAAATCTACAATGTAATAACGTTGCAATGCATTATCTACACTGCTTTGTGCCTTTGCCTGCCATGCTTCTTGAGCGGATTGATAATCTGAAAAAATACCAACCACATCTAAATCATCAGGATTCTTAAATTGATTACTGTTAAGATTTTTTAATTCCCCACCAAATACAAGATGTAAATATTGTTTTTTTTCCTTTGTTTCAGTCATATGTGCCTCCATATCATTCAAATGATTTTAGCGCTTTTTATGTGATTAAACTAACTTTGCTTGACGAACAACATCTATCATATCCTGACAGCAATTATTTTTACCAGCAATTAAAAGCCCATATTGGTAAGGTTCAATTCCATAAGATAGTAAAGGAGTATCAAGTGATAAAAAACACCCTCCACACTCCTGCAAAATAAGATCAGCAGCGGCAATATCCCATTCATGACAATTTGGACGAACTAATACGATATCAATTTCATCTTGAGCAACAAGAACAATACGATAAGCAAGAGAAGGAAGATAATGGTAAAGACTGACTTGATTGAGAAAATCATCTGGTAATTTTTGTGCGAGCGATTTATCAAGTGAAATTTTATATTTTCGATGAACCTCAAAGGCTAAACGAGGAAGTTTTATTCCATTTAATGTTGCTCCTTCACCCGTTACAGCTGCATAAACATCCCCTTGAGCCGGACATTGTAAAACGCCCACAATAGGACGCCCATTCTCAATAATAGCAACAGAAATACACCAATAAGTACTGCCAGAAAGAAAACCACGTGTCCCATCAATAGGATCAACGACAAAGGAGCGCTTATAATCTTGTTGTTCTCGATTATCTTTTGTTTCTTCTGAAATCCATCCATAATTTGGACGTGCTCCAAGAAGCTTCTCTTTCAAGAAATGATCGACAGCAAAATCTGCCTCACTGACCGGGGAATTACCTTCTTTAATCCAGACATCCAACGTGCATCCAAAATACCGCATTGCTAAATCTCCTGCCTCTCGACAAACGTCACGCAAAAGATTTAAATCAGAAGAATGATGCATGTTATTTTCCTGCAAGTGTCATCCCTTCAATTAACAATGTTGGAGCTGCTGTACCATAACGCCGATCAATATCATTGGCAGGTGTTAAATGTGCTAACATATGAAGCAAATCAGAGCCTAGGGTTACTTCACTCACCGGATAAGCAATTTCACCATTTTCAATCCAAAAACCGGAAGCCCCACGACTATACTGACCAGTAATAAAATCAATGCCATGACCGAATAATTCGGTCACATAAAATCCATTTCGCAAATCTTTTATCATATCGCAAGGCGATACTAAACCCGGTTCAATAGCAAAATTTGTACTGGTCGGCTGCACTAATGATGCCGAACGCATACCGTGTCCATTTGTTTTAAGTCCCAATTCACGCGCTGTAGATGATGAAAGAAGCCAATTTTTTAAAATACCATTTTCAATAATATTGAGTGTTTTCCCCTCTACCCCTTCTCCATCAAAAGGATGAGAAGCATTTCCACGTAATCGCAAAGGTTGATCGGTTACATTAACATTAGGCTTCATCACTTCCTTGCCTAGGAAATTCTGTAAAAGACTCGTTTTTCGAGCCACAGAGGCTCCATTGACCATAGATGCGATATGCCCTGCAATTCCACGAGCCGTACGCGGATTAAAAATAACATCAACGCCCCCAGTCGCCGCACGAACTGCACCCAAACGTCGAACTGCACCAAGCCCTGCATTCTTTCCCACAGTTTCTGCTGCCTCTAAATCAGAAAAATGTAAGGCTGTTGTATAATCATAATCCCGCTCCATCTGTGTTCCTTCACCTGCAAGAGCACTACAAGAACGTGAAAAACAACTGGAACGATAGGCTCCACAAAAACCATCACTGGTCACAAGAATAAGTCCACTACGGCCATAAGCTGTTGCAGCGCCACCAGAATTGCTTACACCTTTAACATCAAGAGCTGCTGCCTCCGTTTTTAAAGCATCTTCTGTTAAAAAATGACTGCTGGGTATAAAATCATCAAAAAGGTCAAGATCTTTAGGGTTCTTAACCAAACACTCTTTATCTGCCAAACCTTCAAATAAACTATCGGGAGAAGCTTTAGCCATTGCAATAGCACGTTCCGCAAGTTCTTGCGGATAAGATCCTAAATTAGCAGAAACACTTGCTACTTTTTTTCCAACAAAAACCCTTAGAGTAAAATCATTGCTCTCTGCAGATTCTGTCGATTCGACTTTCCCAAAACGAACAGATACACTGGTGGAATGTGCATGAACAATAACAGCATCAGCAGCGTCGGCCCCAGAACGCCTTGCTGCTTCAACCAATGAAACAGCTTTCTCAATCTGGTTCTTGTCAGTCATTATAGACTCCCTAAAATATTTTATTATTTACATTGATAAGCATTCTGACAAAAGATTATGCACATTTCATGCATTCTTTTTCTTTTAATGCATTAAATCATTTCCTTTTTCGCTTCTTTATGAAAAGATGCAATATGTCGTAAAATCTCTTTAGTTGCAAGATTGCTCATTGGACCTTATCATTTTAGAAGCCAAATCTCCACTGACAATCAAATCAACAGAACATTGACAATTAACAAAAGTCTTAGCAATAACACTTGAATTTAAGCCAAAATCCTCAAAAATTCGAAAAGCATAAAATGATCTAAATCACAGGTCTTCCTTCCTCTGGGTAGTAAAAAACCTACCTCATCTCTTTCCTATAGCATTCTTTAATTTCCAAGCAAGAATCAAGAAAATGCCTTATATTTGTATACACTTCTTTTCTTCTATAAACTCTCTCATAATGAGACGGCACTCTTGTAAATGAAACAAAACTTAAACAGAGTAAAAAATATTTCCTTCCATTATGGTTTCAACAAAATGAGCAGTCATAAACTTCTTTACCCTAATGGGCGTAATATCATAAAGAACTCATTTTTTATATTTAAAAGTAATCAAAGAAATTATATTGTAATCTTTCAATAAAATTAATATTTTGATTTATACTTATAATTTATTGTTTTGTAATTTGTATAAAAAAGCCTAATAGCATAAAATTCTCTTTGTTTCGAACCTATTCATGTTGAGTCAATCACAACTATTTGCGAGCATATCATGAATAAGGGGCATATGAATGAAAACTATTTAAGAAGAAAACAAAATGCCTCTTATGAAGGTTTTAAATGCAAAAGCTATCGCAACATTAGAAACCAGCAAATATCATGACGATATTGGCCTACATCATAAGAGAAACAATGAGCTTCTGAAACTTTCTCATTTTCAATGAATTTCATAAGATTTTTAGCGCAAAATTAATCCCGTAAGATGATTTGAATCGATTTCAACAGCTAACTAAAAAATGCTCCGTAGCTCATTGGTTTGCCGTATACTCATAACTGATTCCGTTCTAATAATAAGTTACAATTTCTGCACCTTTTTTAA
Organism: Bartonella sp. AC158YNML; assembly: GCF_042196725.1. Taxonomy (NCBI): domain Bacteria; kingdom Pseudomonadati; phylum Pseudomonadota; class Alphaproteobacteria; order Hyphomicrobiales; family Bartonellaceae; genus Bartonella; species Bartonella sp. AC158YNML. The sequence continues at coordinate 135,899 of NZ_JBHIQU010000003.1, read as the reverse complement.
GGTGTTAACTTCTTTATAAACGCACACCCTTACAAGATGGTTTTGTTTTCAGTAAGAGCACGCCTGCTCATTTCAATCATTGCATCGCGAAGATGTAACTTAATTTTTGATCCAATAATCATTCCAAATAAAGGAGCAAGTAAGCCAGAAATAATTACAGTATGACGAATTTTGTTATTTGAAGAACCCGATTTTGTTGAACAAATATATTCATGATTAAAACTCATACGTGTAAAAGGAAGTTTAGCATAATCAGAAAAGCAAATATTTTTTATAACTTTATCAAGTGTAAAAGTTACTGTAGGTCCTTTTTTAGGTTTCATGCGTCCTATAGCGCCTTCTTTGAAAGGACCAGAAAGTTCTACCCACTCAAGTTCACTATCCCAGCAAGGCCATGATGCCACATCTTCCCATATAGCCCAAATTTTCTCAGCACTTGCTTCTGTACTAATTTCTTCACTATATATCCATTTAAACATGATAATCTCCCCTTTTTTATAAATTACTTATCTTTAGTGATAAAAAATAATATAAAAAAGTATCCTTAAAGCTGCACAACGATAAGATACTTAATACTCTAAGATCTACTTAATATGTAATGATTAAATCAACAAGCGATACTACTAAACTAAACACACAAATATTCAGGATAAATGAACAATATTTTCAATACTAAACAAAATATCTTTTTTAAGTTTAGACAATAACAAAAAATAAAAGTTACGCATCATTAAAATATAAATGCAGACTGCATAGCTTAAAGCTTTCAACTGCTGATGAAATGTAATGATTAAGGTATAGCAGAAAGAAATTAGACAAAAAAGATCATAACTATTATCGAGGATATATATATCCTATTGGAGAAAAAACATCCTTCTGTAGTAAAGCTAATAAAACTTCATCAATTCCTTTAACATTAGAATCTTTTATTTACTTTCTGCTTGACCTTTTAAAAACCATATAAAATGAAGAAAACTGTGAAAAAACATTTTTTTATCTTATCGGATAAAAACAAGAACTTTCTCAAGATGTAAGCAATCGTAATTTATAAAGACGTATTGCTGTCTCACCATAAAAACGCTCATCGTCTAGATAAAAAATATCTGGTAAATGAATAATCGTATCTTTCTTTTCTTCGAGCACGAAGAGTGTATCAGCTTTTGCCCAACCTCCTCGCAAAGCTTCTACAAAAGCACGTTCACCTAAACAACGGCTATAGGGAGGATCAGCGCAAATAACATCAAATGGAAGCATTGTTCCAATATTGCCAAGTTTGGTTGCATCACGACGCAAAATCCGTCCAATCCCTTGCAATTCAAAAGCTTCGATATTTTTTTGAAGTACTCCACGCCCCTCAACTGAATTTTCAACAAAAACAGCAGCCTTTGCTCCACGTGAAAGTGCTTCAATGCCTAAAGCCCCCGTACCAGCAAAAAGATCAAGAATGCGTTTATTGGTCCAAAATTGTTCTTCACGGCTAGAAAGAATATTAAAAAGGCTTTCACGTGTACGATCACTCGTTGGGCGAATCGACTGATTAACAGGCGAAAATAAAACACGACCAGCAAATTTACCGCCTATAATCCGCACGTGGACCTCCAAATCGCTTCGAAGTTTTTGCACCATCACTCTGTGATTTAGATTTTTTCATAGAACCACCAAATGTTTTTACTTTTTTCTTTCTCTCAAAAGAACGCTCATCATGACCACCTTTTATCATTTTCTCTTTATCCTTTAAAAAGCGATCTTTCTTACCAAAGGGATGCGTCTCGTCATAAGATATTTTGCCACGTTTTTGAACAAAACTTTCCCTCTTCTCTTTGTGTGACGAACTTTCTTTTAGTTTTTCCTTGCCTCGATGAAAGGACTTTCTACCATCCAAATCGCTCTTATAACCATGCGATTTCTCCTCACTATAGGAAGGCTTTCTACGTGCACTTTGCGGACGTGCACCAGGAGCCATCCAAACATTAGCACGGCGAGAACGCGGTAGAAAACGCTCTACTTTTCCTTCTTCACTTTTCTCCTTTTTTACATTTTCATGAGATTTTGTACTTAATCGTGCGCGACTATGTTCAACAGAACCATCTCTTGAGCGACGTCGTATCACCCTTTCACTTGAGAAAACCCAACCATCATTTGCAACAGAAAGATCTTTCTGGCTTTTCTTTTCTGCAACAACTGCAGAATTTGAAAATGGCTTAAGAATAGGAGCATCAAAATCTGCATTGGCTTGCATAATCAAACGCTCTCCCAACTGATCTCGTAACATCCGCCCTTTTAACTCTTGCACAGCTCCTTCTTCTAAATCAGAGAGATGAAATGGACCATAAGATACACGTATTAATCGATTAACTGATAATCCCAATGCCCCTAAAACATTCTTTATTTCACGATTTTTTCCTTCTCGCAAAGCAACAGAAAGCCATATATTCGACCCTTGTTCGCGTTCAATTGATGCTTCAATTGAACCATAAAAAATACCATTAATCGCAATACCATTTTTAAGGTTATCCAGCGCACTCTGTTTTACTCTTCCATGAGCACGGACGCGATATTTGCGGACCCACCCCGTGACAGGAAGTTCTAATACACGCGCTAAGCCACCATCATTGGTTAAAAGCAAAAGCCCTTCCGTGTTAATGTCAAGCCTTCCTACAGAAAGAACACGCGGCATTCCTTTTGGTAAATTACTAAATACTGTAGGTCTGCCTTCAGGATCACGGTTCGTGGTGACAAGACCTGCTGGCTTATGGTAAAGCCATAAACGCGTTCGTTCTATAGGAGGTAAAGGTTTGCCATCAACTTTAATAACATCAGAGCGGCTAACATTAAAAGCTGGCGTTTTCACGACTTTACCATTCACAGAAATACGACCTGAAACAATCATCATTTCTGCATCTCGACGCGAAGCAACACCAGCACGCGCTAATCTTTTAGCAATTCGTTCACTCTCATTATTTTCATTCATTTGCGTTTCAAACCAATCTTTGCAAGTATGTTCAGAAAATTATTCACATGCACCATACCGCTTATCCTGAAAAATGAAGTAGCATAATCATTTATCATTTTCTATCCTTTAACGACAATAATGTATCTGTTGACTTGCAAGTTTGTTTTAAACTCTTAAAAAAATAGAGGTATTCTTTTCATTATAAAAGCGTAATAAATTATTCATTCCATAGCATTCCTTATCGAGATAACCTTTAGATTTTCTATACCTTCAGTAGGAAGAATATTATGACTTTGACGCCCATGGAAATAGCCCTTTTAGAAGCGCAAGAAGCTGCAAAAAAAGATGAAGTTCCCGTAGGTGCTATCATTACACGTGGAAAAGCTATCATTGCACGCGCTGGTAACTTTATAAAATCTGCATATGACCCTACAGGACACGCAGAAATACGCGCAATCCGTATGGCTTGCAAAACATTGCAAAGCGAAAGGCTTCCTGATTGCGATCTTTATGTAACACTTGAACCTTGTGCTATGTGTGCTGCTGCCATTTCATTTGCACGCATACGACGTCTCTATTACGCAATAAATGATCCCAAAGGAGGTGCTATAGAAAATGGTCCACGTTTTTATCAGCAACCAACCTGTCATCACAAACCTGAGATTTATTCTGGTTTTAAAGAAAAAGAAGCAGCTCAATTACTTAAAGATTTTTTTGTACAAAAGCGATACTAAAAACAATTCTTCTTCCATAACTTTTACTCTTTAGAAACTATCCTATTTCTTAAAAAAGATTATTCATCCTTCTGATATAGCGAAAGCTATTTTGAAGCATTTTTTTCTCTTTTAATCCTGCATATGCTTCTATAAAATGATACATTCATTCATAAGAATAATTCATTATTTTGTATATAAAATATAAAGTCCAAAATATCGTAGATATACTCTTATTTCAAATTACATTGAAGCAATAAAAATCTCTTTCTTGGCACTCATAAGTGAGGTTACTGTCTAGATAAAAAACGTTTTAGAAAAGACTAAAAATGTCTTTTATGAAAGCTCTCAAATGCAAAAATTGCCACAACATTGAAATCTGGAAAATAAAATGATGGTATAAGCTCTCTCCTTCATAAGAATAAAGCTGCTAATTTTCAATGGCTTTCACGTTATACTATCCACACAAACAACGTTGTGAAATGGACTTAAAAGATATTTCTTGTTAAAAAAGCAACGCTGAACCACTCTCTCGATGCTATCGCCATATTGCTATTTCATGGAAATAACAACCAGCTTGCAGCAGCATTATAACTCTGCGTGAACTGAGAACTTGGTGTCATAATTAATGAGAAGAATACCTCACATACTTTATATTTTGTCTTTTTCTTATCGACCAATAGGTGCAATTTTTGCCGGTTGGCGATAACTTAAAGGTGGTTCAGTGAGATAGCGACGGTATTTTGAACTTCCAACTTGTGCTCTCTGACGACGTAAATATTCTTGTCGTTGCTTCGCACTCAACTGTGAAGGATTTTCTGAACCAGCGCCATTAACTAATGATCGCTTGTGAGGAAAAGGAGTACTTTCCCGATGCTGCTTCGATGCTGCTATTTTATTGACAGATTTATCTTGTTGTGGCACCGGTAAAAACCTGCGTGAACTAGGACTTGGTATTATAAGCTTTGGATGGGGTTTCATAACAATCTGGCTGCTGTTATTTGTTGGTGTTAATGAAGTGATATTAGCAACATCTTCAAAAAACTGTATCGAAACTGGTTTATTGGTACCATAGGTAGGCGCATTACATCCCGTTAAAACAAAGCATATACCTAAAATTCCTATTGGAAATATTTTTACTTCACATTTTCTCACTGCTTATCCCATTTCCTAAGTATATGGCTGATTAATATTCCCGTTATTTATGAGAGAACGGTCCATATACAAATTTCCCCCCTGCAGATAAAACAACGGAATTTTTTTCGTACCACAAAAAACTATATTCATCAATACGAGAAATATACTTGCATTTCTTTCCTTTGATCTAAAACTTTAAATCTTGCCAAGAATCCGCAATTCCCGCAAAGCAGCTGCATCACGAGCAGATACATCCGGATAAGCTGGATCACTTCCAACATCTTGTGTATAACGCCATGATCGAGCACATTTTTTTCCCAACGCTTTCTTTGGATATACACCAACACCTTCAACATCATCCAAAGTAAACGCATCGGAAGGCATTGTATCCTGCGTAATTGTGAGTGCGCTGGTAATACAGATCTCCGCCATATCCACATTTTCTAATGCCTCTCGTAAAACCAGATTGGAAATAAAAACAATAGGCGCAGCTTCCAAAGAGGATCCAATACGCTTATTAGCACGTTCAAGTTCTAAAGCACCTGTCACAACTTTACGGACCTGCCGAATTTTTTTCCAACGCTCAGCCAAAGATTGGTTTTGCCATTCTTCTGGTACAGAGCGAAATTGTTCCAAATGCACTGATTGGCTTTCTGGGTAACGCTCTAACCAAGCTTCCTCCATAGTAAAAGGCAACATTGGAGCAAGCCATGTTACCATACGCTCAAAAACCTCACGGACAACCTGCAAGGAGGCCTTGCGTTTTTTTGATGAAGGCGCATCACAATAAAGAGAATCCTTTCGGATATCAAAATAAAATGCCGATAACTCAATGATTGAAAAATCCAATAATGCACGCATAATCTTTTTAAAATCAAATTCATCGTAAGCGCGATTAATCAACTGATCAAGTTCAAAAAGCCTATGCAATATAAATTTTTCAAGATCCGGCAGTGCACCATAAGATATTTCTTCTCCATCATCATGTGCTAAAGTTCCAAGCATCCAACGAATTGCATTGCGTAGTTTACGATATGAATCCACATTTGTCTGAAGAATTTTCTTGCCTAAACGCTGATCTTCCCAATAATCTGTTGTCATCACCCAAAGACGAAAAATATCAGCTCCAGATGTTTTAATGATCTCTTGCGGAACAACCGTATTGCCTAAAGATTTAGACATTTTCTTACCATTCTCATCCAAAGTAAAACCGTGTGTGATCACTGCCTTATAAGGAGAGCAAGCACGCGTACCACAGCTTTCCAAAAGAGAAGATTGGAACCATCCACGATGTTGATCAGAGCCTTCAAAATAAACATCTGCAGGCCATTTTAAATCAGCCCGATCTTCTAATACAAAGCTATGGCTTGCTCCAGAATCAAACCAAACATCCAAAATATCATGAACCTGCATCCAAGGCTCATGCGCACGGTCACCTAAAAAACGTTCACGTGCTCCTTCAGCAAACCATGCATCTGCCCCTTCTACTTCAAAAGCCCGTAAAATACGTTCGTTCACGCTTTCATCTTTCAAAACAACACCATCCTCATTCGCAAAAATACAAATAGGAACTCCCCAAGAACGCTGACGAGAAAGAACCCAATCAGGACGATCTTCTATCATAGAGGCTAGGCGGTTTTGTCCAGAAGGTGGTATAAAACGCGTTTTTGAAACAGCATCCAAAGCCCGACTGCGTAAAGTTGAACCATCCCCAAGATCTTTATCCATTGAAATAAACCATTGCGGCGTATTACGAAAAATAACGGGTTTTTTCGAACGCCAACTATGGGGATAGGAATGTTTCAAACGACCGCGTGCAAATAATCGATCTGCTTTAATTAAAGCGTTAATGACCCCTTTATTGGCATCACCCATTTTCCCATTATCATCAATAACACGTGCTGCTCCCCCTTCACGATCCGGTCCCAAACCCGGAACATCTTTCGTATAGAAACCCGCATCATCGACAGGAAATGGTATAGATGAATCAATCCCTGCTTGCTCCAATAGAGGCTTATAAGCATTCCAAATTTCAAAGTCCTCACGCCCATGACTTGGTGCTGTATGGACAAAACCTGTACCAGCATTCTCTGTCACATGCGATCCCTCAAGCAATACTATCTTATAATTATACCCTCCCGCCAAACCTTTGAGTGGATGAGAAAGAACAAGAGCTTTCAATTCATCAGCAGAAATAACACGCAAACGCTTCAAAACAAGTTTGGCTTTTTCTGCACAACTCATCGCTAGAGCATCTGCAAAGAGAAGCTTTTCTCCCACTTGAGGACCAAAATCATTTTCAGCACTTTCAACTTCGTAAATACCATAAGAAATCTGCGAAGAATAACTCACTGCACGATTGCTTGGGATTGTCCACGGTGTTGTTGTCCAAATGACAACATAAGCACCATATAAATCATCAGAATTTGCTTCAAAAACAGGAAACTTAACCCAAATCACCTCTGATTCATGATCATGATATTCAATCTCAGCCTCTGCCAAAGCCGTACGCTCCACAACAGACCACATCACTGGCTTGGAACCACGATAAATCTGATCTGACATAGCAAATTTTATCAATTCACTAGCAATGCGTGCTTCTGCATGAAAAGCCATTGTAGTGTAAGGCGTGTTAAAATCTCCCACAACACCAAGGCGTTTAAATTCTTCGCTTTGAACGGTTACCCAATGTTGTGCAAATTCACGGCATTCTTGACGAAACTCATTCAGAGGTACCTCGTCCTTATTTTTTCCCTGTGCTCGATATTTTTCTTCAATTTTCCATTCAATTGGAAGCCCATGGCAATCCCAACCAGGAACATAATTTGCATTAAAACCGCGCATTTGGAATGAACGAACAACCACATCCTTTAGAACTTTGTTTAAAGCATGCCCGATATGAATATGACCATTTGCATAAGGTGGACCATCATGAAGAATATAAAATGGACGATCTTTTGCTTGTTGGCGCAATTGCGCATAAAGCCCTATATTTTCCCAATGCGCCATCAATTCAAGCTCTTTTTGTGGAAGACCTGCACGCATGGGAAAATTTGTCTGTGGGAGATAAAGAGTTTTTGAATAATCTATTGTTTCATTTTTCACAGTCATTGTGAAATATTCCTGTCCACTTTTACGAGTTTACTTTTGCATAACTTCCCTGAACCCTGCAACTCTGGTTTTTATCTATAGGGAAAGCCGAGCTTATCATTCGTATTAAGCAGCGATCAGGAAAATATATCATCACACTCTATGGGCTTTATCATGAAATTCACAAGAAAAGAAACCAAAAAGTGATCTTTAAAAAAATAAAGGCTCCACTAACAGTGGAGCCTCTTAGAAATTTACTCTTAAAAAAGATCAAAATTTGTAAGCTACACCAACACGGAAATCATTGGTTTTGTAATTAACTTCAAGTTTTTCTTTTGCAAATTTCTTTTTACCAAAATCGGAATAACGATATTCTGCACGTACAATCACATTATCCAACATCGCGAAATCAATGCCACCACCCAGAGTGTAACCAATCATAGTTTTTGTCTCATCAGTTAAGTTTTTAGAAGAAACGACACTTCCATCCTCACCCTTAACAGATATTGATACAGTGTCTTGGAACTGCCCATAAGCAATACCACCAGCAAGATAAGGCATAAAGCGATCAGCAGCAAAACCGATACGTACCCGTGTAGCACCACCCCAATTTTGTTTGAAAGTATGGTTTAAAGCTTCAACTTCATCTTCTTGATCCAGAGCAAGTTCAGAAGCAACCTTTTTGATTTGTTCTATACCGTATACACTGGAATTGCTCTTATCTGCCGCTTGGGGACTTTGTGCACCGTGTCCAGCCATATTCTGTCCACCATGAGGATGAGAAGTATGTGGGTGAGAACCATGCGGATTAGCACCAGAGCCGTATCCACCGCCGTGAGGTGCACCATGTGGATGAGCATGTCCACCTCCATTAGAAGCAACGCGCGAATGAGAGTTATTACCAATATAACTCTGAATACTATGATGACCTCCGCTTGTTCCATTAGAAGCCTCTTTCTCAGATCCAGATGATCCTGATCTCGCTAGTACAAGTGATGAACCCGGTACCGTTTTCTCTACTGCTGATGGCTGTACTGATGTGGGTGCTTTTGCTACTGACTCATTTGATTCTTTTATTGAATGAGAGGATACTGGTGTTTTTTCAACCGTTTGTGCGGATTCTGATTTTACAGACGCTTTGGGTTCACTTACTCTCGCTTCTGATGGTTGCTCTCCTGTAGATGACCTTGCCAAAGAAAGCGGTTCTGACGCTTTTGATATCGATCCTGTCTGTACACTGGGAGATGCTGATTTTGCTACTACTTTTGATACATTCTCTCTTAATGATGTTTCTCCTGTATCTGATCTTAATAATGAAGGTGATACTGGTTGCTCTGAGTTTGTCCCCGTGGTGGAAGATGTTTGTTTAGATCTAGCTGTTTGCTTTAACATTGCTGTTGGGCTTGACCTTCCTGATACTGATTTTACTGAATTAGTGCTGCCAGCTGCTGGTGATTGCACAGTTTTCTCTGATTCTAATAACGTTTGTGTTGTAGAATTTTCTGGCGCTTTTGGATTAGCGTTAGTCTCTGTTAACCCTTTTGATTGTTGTATTCCTCCTTCTGCTTTTGTTTGTACATTTAGCGCTGATGGTACTGATACTGTTGATATTGATGCTTTTGGGGTTACAACTTCTGCTGATCTGCGGGCTCTTCCTACTGCATTCTCTACTGTAGCGTTATTAGATGCACCTATGGTTATGGTTTTTGTGTGTTTTTTTCCAGATAACATTAAATCCGTATCAATACCAAAAACAAAGCTGTCACCGAGATCGATATTAGACCCTGCATAAAAACCACCTGCAAAACCTGAAAGTTTAGGAGAGAACTCTTTATCCAGCGAGAAATTCTTTTCTTGATCAATAAGAGCCATATCTGCTTTGCTCGAAAAACCACCGGCTTGGACACCTAAATAAAGACCTGTCCATGAAAAAGTAGGAGCAACAATGGCAGAAGAAGTCGATGATGCTGGCTGATGAGGAATCAGAACATCAGCAGCTAACGCTGTAGATGCCGAAATTAAAGAAAAAATAGACGCTGTTATTAAACGTTTTGTGTTCATAAAATCTCTCCAAATATCCAAAATGAAATGTATATAGAGTATCTTCTTTGAAATATCTGTAGCAAAAATAACACACTCACAAAAAAATAAAGGATTTTTGAAAATAAGCTTTCTTAACTATTTAGTTTTGTTTTCAATGAGGATTTGTAAATTAAATCACACTAAAATTATGTGTCTTAAAATTGGATTTATTTCCATTAAATTTTCGCGTGACGGTTAATGACAACATTCTTTACAAATTTCTTTTTACAGAAATCTCAATAACAATATTCTGCACACAAAAAACATTGTCTATCACTCAAAAAATCAACGCCAGTGCAAACCGTAAAATCAATCATTACATTTTTTAAAACCAAGCACCATAAAAGTTTCATGAAATAAAACATTCACAAAAAAACTTTTAGATTTTTTTCAGAAATATTGTCGTCCTAACACATCACTTTGATTTATAAAGATAACTTATTGTTTGTATGTTTAATAAAAAAATCTAATACCGTAGGATTCTCTCGTTTAAAACCTGTTCCATGTTGAATCCATCAAAACCATGTCTCTGTGTATGTCATAAACGGGATGGAGCATGTCAATAAAAAATATTAAAGACAAGATTAAAAATACTTTTTATAAAAGCTCTTAACAGCTAAGGTCTGTCTGAAACATTGGTGGCTATTACAGTGTATGATGGTGCCAGTTTACTCTTTTTATTAAGCATAAAGGTCGTAGTACTCAATGGAGTTATTATATTGGGGGATTATCGCTTTATACTATTCACGAATCTTGACATGAAACAGATATGATATGCCCTGAGAAATATTTCTTTAAAACAAGCGTGTGAATACGTAACAACGATATAGTCCGTTTGGGGCATTTTGTTTTCATAAGAGGTGTGATCCCATTAAAGAATGCAATAAATAAAAGCGCAAAACAATACATCATCCTCACTATTAAAAAAACATTGCTCTCAATGCTTTTGAAAATCATAAAACTCAATTAAAAGAAGAAGGTAAAGTTGAAAACTGATTTTTATCTTTATAATTTCATATGCTTCCCTAATGAGACTGTATTTCCGTTTCAGAGAGTACTCTAACAGGATATATGTAGCACGATCGTTCTAAACTAGCATATAAAAGGCGGCTAAAGTTAATCACTGGTTATGATCTTTTCCTGTTTTTGAGATTAATTGAACGCTTTTCACTTAGGTGTGAAATAGCAGCAGTGATATAAGATTTTATTAATCAGTAATTATAAAATCTCTCTATATATGTAACCAATCCGCTTATGGAGAAGCAAATCGGCACCATCACACACTTTGCCAGCTCGTGAATACTGCTCTCTCCCTTTCCTTGCATTAAGATGGTTCATAAGAGCCATTTTTAATCCTTTCTTCTATAGTTTTTATCCACACACTCATCCTACCTGTGATGTGCAAGCAAGTGATTTTTATTGATTCAACATACACAGATTTGAAATGAGAAAATTTTACGGTATTTGAGGATCTAATTCAACATGAATAATATTAAATTATCTTTATAAATCAATATGTTGTACGACATTTATAATAGACGACTTTTTTCTTTAAAGCTTTATAACACAAAATGAAATAATAAAAACAAGAAGGGTTTAAGAAAGATTAAAATAAAGGGCTAATAAAATAAAGGCCTCGTTAAACGAGGCCTTAGTATCTTTTTGTGCTTATAATTTCATTTTTACGAAATTAGAACTTGTAAGCGACACCTACACGGAAGTCATTGGTTTTGTAGTTGAATTCACGTGTATCGTTTGCGAATTTCTTTTTACCAAAATCGGAGTAACGGTATTCTGCACGTAAAAGAACGCTTTCTGTCATTGCAAAGTCAACTCCACCACCAATAGTAAAACCAACCATTGTCTTCGTGTCATCAGCCCAAGTACCACCAGTCAAATCTACATTTTGCTTAACTGGTGGGTTTTCCATCACATCAGCTTTCTGCTCAACTTTAGCTCTCTCTCCTTTTCCTGCAACTGACTGAATGCCCTGTACCTGCGCATAGGCAATACCACCAGCAACATAAGGCATAATACGGTCAATAGCAGCAAAACCGATACGAACGCGTGTAGCACCAGACCATTTTTCTTTATAACTGTGTTTTTCCGTTACTTTGTCACCTATTTCAAACTGCTGATGATCTTTTAGTTCAACCTTAGTTTTTTCAAGGGCATTATTAAAAAATGCCACATCTTCTTTAGTAAGAGTCAATTCACGGGCTGTTTTTGATTCTTCACGGTCTGCCCAAACTGCATCAGTTTCAACACCCAGAATGAGACCATTTCCGAGGTCTACGTTAGATCCTGCATAAAGACCACCCATGAAACCAGAAGGACTAGGTATATTATCTTTTTTGAAAAGTTCTTTGTCTGCTCCTGGAACAGTTAATTTCGTTTTACTCGAAAAGTTACCAACTTGACCACCAAGATAAAAGCCTGTCCAAGAAAACGAAGGGGCTGTGATAACTGCTGGTGCGACTTCATGAGGAATCACGACATCAGCTGCATATGCTGCAGAAGATGAAATCAAAGCGACAACAGAAGTTGCTATTAAAAATTTTGTATTCATAATTTTGCTCCTAAATTAACTACAAGATGATCCTACAAGATTATAAACAGAAAATCTGTAGTAAAAATGTCACAATTGTACAAATAAAAATCTTAGAAAACAGGGTTTTTGTAAAAGTCAAGATCTTTTGGAAATTTAATTTTTTATTAATACTTTGTATTCATAATTGCGCTTTTGACAAAATTAGAACTTGTAAGCAATACTTACACGAAAGCCATTGGTTTTGTAGCCTAGTTTACCCTCATCCTTTGCAAATTGCTTCTTACAAAAGTCCGAGTAATGGTATTCTGCACGCAACAGAACATTGTCTGTCATTGCAAAGTCAACACCTAGGGTGAAACTAACCAGTGTCTTTGTCTTCATCATGCAAATTATCAGAAGCGATCTTTTGATCAGTATTATCAGCCAGCCTCTTTTTTCACTTCAATTGTGGAAATGCCCTACATTTGCGTATAAGCAATACCATCAGCAAAATAAGGTATTATACGATTAGCAACTACAAAACTAATACGGGCCCATGTTAAACTAGACCATTTTTCTTCTTCAGTAAAAATTATAAACTATTGTATCATCATCGTGAAGCTTTTCTGCATCAGCCAAAGTAACGCCAGCATTTATAAGATTTTGGCTAAATTTTTATATCTCATACGCCTCAAGATCTTCTAAGTGCGTTTTTGTTTTTCCACGGTCATGCCCAAACTGCATCTGTTGCAACACCTAAGATGAAGACATTTCCAAGATCAAAGTTAGACCCTGTATAAAAACCGCCAATCAAACCTGAAAGTTTAGGCAATCCATATTTGTATGGAGTTTTTTTTATCTCTAAATCAAATAGATCAACTTGGCTTAAAAAGTTGCCAACTTGACCACCGATATAAAACCCTGTTCAAAAAAAGTAGGAGCAGCAATACCTGTTGGAGCTACTTCACCAAGAATGATAGCATTAGCAGCTTGTGTCGCAAAGCTGTAGTTATAATGATAACAGAAATTATGATTAAAGATTTTATATTCGTAAACTTTGCTCCTAATTTATTTAGAACAAAGTATTATACAACTACAGAAAAAACGCTGTAGTCAACATGATACAACCATAGGAAACGAAAGACGAACCCAATATAAAATCATTTCATAACTTCACTTCGTACAAAAAACTGTAAGTTATAAATATATACATAAGATATTGATTTTACACCGTAGTTATTGTCTCTTGTTTATGAAAATCTTTTTAAGAAAATCCGAATAATATCTTTTACATCCCCAACAAATATAAGGTATGTGATAATATATCAATAGAAAAATAAAAGAGGCTCCGTCTTTAACAGAGCCTCATAACAATTTATTTTGTCTTCATCATTTCGTTTTTGACGAAATTAGAATTTGTATGCAACACCTACACGGAAGTCATTGGTTCTGAAATTATATTCTTTTTCTTTTGCAAAAAATTTCTTTTTACCATAGTCCGCGTAACGGTATTCTGCACGCAACAGGACATTATCAGTCACTGCAAAATCAAGACCGCCACCAATAGTGAAACCAACCATTGTTGCTGTTTCATCAGATGAACCTGAAACAAAAGTTTTATTACCTACCTTCACTTCTCCATAAGCAGCCTCTAGCTGTGTATAGGCAACACCTCCAGCAACATAAGGCATAATGCGGTCAGCAGCAGCAAAACCAATACGTACTCGCGTAGCACCAGCCCATTTCTGTTTAAAACCAACACCTTCTGATACATCCACAATTCCTTGTGCAGCTGTATTTCTAACACTTAAACTCTTTACAATTTCAGTTCCACTAGCTGGAGGAGTTTCAGTTCCACTAGCTGGAGGAGTTTCAGTTCCACTAGCTGGAGGAGTATCAGTTTTAGAAACTACTCGCACATCCTTTTTGCCAGACCAGATCATATCTGTTTCAACACCTAATATAATGCCATTTCCAAGATCAAAGTTAGATCCTGCATAAAAACCGCCAATCAAACCTGAAAGTTTAGGTGACAAGTCTTTAAAAACTGAAGTATCTTTATCTTTATCTTTTAATTCAACTTTACTTGAAAAACCACCAATCTGACCACCAATATAAAAGCCTGTCCAAGAAAATGAAGGGGCTGCGATGACTGCTGGGGCTGTTTCACGAGGGATGACAACATCAGCAGCTTGTGCTGCAGAAGCAGCCGCCATAGCGATAATAGAAGTTGTTACTAAAGATCTTATATTCATAAACTTTGCTCCTAATTTATTTATGAGACAGTGCTACAAAATTAGAGAAAGAAAAGCTGTAGTAAAAATGATACAGTTACAGAAAATAGAGGGATCATCCAAGACGAAATGATCTCATAGCTTCGTTTTGCACAAGAAACCGTAAGCTGTATAATGTAATAACTTATTGATTTTAAATGTAATTATTCTTTATTGTTTATGAAAAACTTTTTAAGAAGATCTGAAGAATATCTTTTCATATCCACAATAAATTATGTGTTGTGTGATAATATAGCAACAGAAAATAACAGAGGCTCTGTCAAAGACGAAGCCTCTTCGTTATTTAACTTACCATCTATTAAAATTTGTAAGCAACACCTACACGGAAATCATTGGTTTTGTAAGAAGTCTCATATTTATCATTTGAGAATTTCTTTTTACCAAAATCTGAGTAACGATATTCCGCCCGGACAATAATATTATTGGTCATTGCTAAATCAACACCAGCACCAAAAGTGTAACCAACAAGGGTCTTTGTTTCATCAGAAAGAGTACCAGAAGCGATTACTTTGTCTGAATCTTTATCTGTTATTGAAATCAACGCACTATCTTGAAGCTGTGTATAAGCGATACCACCAGCAACATAAGGCATAATGCGTTCAGCTGCAAAACCAATACGCACGCGCGTTGCACCAGCCCACTTTTCTTTAAAAGTGAAACTGTGGGTTCGTTTAGCACCAGCTTCAAGCGCGTCTTTACCAATATTAATTCCAGATTCTGTTAATATCTTCTTAATATAATTTATGTGATTTGGAGCAATAATGTATGTTTTTCCTGTCTTCGTGTCATCTTTATTAGACCACATAATATCCGTATCAACACCTAAAATAAGGCCATTGCCGAGATCAATATTGGAACCTGCGTAAAGACCACCCATGAAACCAGATAGTTTAGGCAAATAATCGTCATCTACTGGAATCTTTTGTCCACTAGCAAGAATATCCATCTTTGTTTTACCCGAAAAACCACCAAGCTGCCCACCAAGATAGAAACCTGTCCAAGAAAAAGTTGGAGCAACAATAACGGGAGCAACAGGAGTTGGACGCGGGGGAACAATAACATCTGCTGCCTGCACCGCTGAAGCTGAAACAAAAGCGAAAGCAGAAGCTGTTATTAACCATTTTATATTCATATTTTCTCTCCATAGCTGAATATTTATTTGAACACGTCATTTCATATAGAGCCCTATCTCTAGATATCTGTAGCAAAAATGATACACTCATAAAAAAAACAAAAAGCCTCTCCCGCCACCCTTAATTGCTTGATCTGTAATAAATAAGAATTAAACTATGCCCACAAAGGATCTCTTTTCGTCACATTTTCTCTCCTTTATGAATTTTGCAAAAAATCTACACTATCCCCTCCGTGTAAAGCATGTATTATTGGCTATGAAAGATTGTCTTTTATAGCTTACCTGCACTATTGAAGATGCTCTCATTTATATTTAAATAACGAAAACCATTCCCCTGCACATCACAAAAGAGCAAATGTGTGTGGATAAATAAAACTATTAAAGGCTAAAATGCCACCTATGAATACTCTCAATATCAAAAATAGCGAGAACTGTTAAAGTATTGAAAACAGCCAAATGCAACCGTTCTATTTAAATTCATACAAACAAAATTTTTAGCTTCACCCTTCGCATGACCAAAATGCAAATAGCTCTCTGATTGTTTTTTTAGATTGTAAAGGACACTTGTATCGCACAAAATAAGACTCCCAATATTCCATAAATTGCAACAAAATCACAGGTAATTTATCACACATGCTCTTTGTTTTAATTAGTCATTTATTATTTTTTGAAATACTTACGCTTCTGCTTAACTTTCTAGAAAATCTTTTCCAGAGCTTTAGCCCTATTTGTAGGCTATCATTTCATACTCTTTTTAGTTAAATTGAAAAAATACCTCAAGAAAGACACCAGCTATGATAAACATCAAAACTTATATAAAAACACTCCTTAATGCTGAAAAAATGAAAGATCTTTCTTAAAGCCTTCAAACATACCTTTCTTAAAAAATCATAGATTTAGCAGAAAAATATCTCTCTTCTTCAACTCCCTCACACATATATACATCTCTTAATGTTGTTTTTTCACTTTTTAATAACTCATTGGACCTCGTGCAAATAGGTTTGGTCGTCTTCTTTTCCCTGATCCTTTTTTAGGATAATGATCTCTTTTTTTACCAGAATGTAACACAGGGACTAACTGAGCTGCTGTTATGCATTCGCTGTTATTTGTGCAAGAAAGTTCTATCTGAAAAACTTCTGATAAGATCTTTCTAGATCGTTCACTAGAAAAAAGATCTATAGGAGGAACAATCGCAGATATGTCCTGTATTAACTTTTGAGAAAACAAAACAGAAGAACCCTGCGCTACAGAAATTGAAGCAAAAGTAGCAAAAGTTGTCATAAAATATTTTATATTCATAAATTTAACCTCACAAAATATCCACAATGGATTTTATTTAGTATCCCCATTGAAAATTTCCAGAGAAAAATAACATGTTGATAGATGAAAGGTGAGAATTCTAAAAAACAAAACTTTGGAGCATTCTAATTTTAAAATAAATGCAAATTCCCCTGCTCTGCCAACATAGAAATCATTTGTTTGGTAGTAAATAAAGACATGAAGTATCGTCTAAAAATAATAAACAACGGGAATTTTACATCAACATATTGATTTATAAAATACCCCCATGAATGAACGCTCTAAATATCGTAAGATTCTCCCATTTCAAACTTGATCATGATGCATTAAGAAAATTTTTCGCTTACACATCATAAATGAAGTTGATTCATGGATAAAATTCTTAACAAAGGGGGACTGTTGAGCTGTTTAAATACAAAAACTATTGTAACATTTTGACTAGGCAAAAAGCACTACTGCTGTCTTGTTTTTTGCGCACTTTTCTAAGAGTCATTTTTTGTATCGTTCAGAGTTATCGTGATCATCTTTATATATTAAGCCTTCCAACCTACCGTATGTTTCCAGCCTCTCCTCAAAATTGCTTTGTTTCAAATAAAAGCTGTTACAAAAATAAAAAATATGAATGCAAAAATACTTTTATTGCCTAAATTTCAAATGAAATAGCACTTAAAAATTTATTATAATTCTTATCAGAAAAAATGAGAGGATAAAATGCCCATAATGTACAAGCATTTTGCCCTCTCACATCAATAATTAACTCCATTTAAAAGCCAATTTTAAAGTTAGCTATGCGCAAAAATATCAACTTCCGCCCATCCTAAAAGATCAAGCCTAGCTCTCATAGGCAAAAATTGAAAGCATGCCTTGGCAACATTTTCTCGCTCTTCACGTCTTAAACGTTCTTCAAATATAACCTTTAAACGATGCAAATATAACACATCCGACGCAGCATATTCAATTTGTGCCTGTGATAACGTTTCTGCTGCCCAATCGGAAGATTGTTGCTGTTTAGAAATATTCACATTCAGCAATTCATTACAAACTTCTTTTAAGCCATGACGATCCGTATAAGTACGCGTGAGTCTAGAAGCAATTTTTGTACAAAAAACAGCTTCTGGCATAACACCAAATGTATGCGCTAAAATAGCAAGATCAAAACGCCCAAAATGAAATATTTTGGTAACCGCGTTATCTTCAAGAAGCTTGACCAAATTAGGTGCACTCTTTTGTCCTTTAGCAATTTGTATAATATCAGCAGTACCATCTCCGGCAGAAAGCTGCACAACACATAAACGATCACGATGCGGTTGTAAGCCTAAAGTTTCGGTATCAATCGCAATAGCATCAGTTTTATAATTGTCTAAGTTTGGTAAATCACCTTGATGAACACGAATCTCAGCCATTTACCCTCCTATTTGCTAAAGCTGCAAGAATACGCGCCCAAGATCGCTGCCCCTTATGAAACGATTTTAAATTATACTTTTCATTGGGAGAATGAATACGATCATTATATAATGCAAATCCAACCAGAACAGATTCCATATCAAGAATTGACTGAAAATCTCCCACAACCGGAATTGATCCCCCCATAGCGTCGAGTATAGCAGGATTGCTCCATTCTTGCGACAAAGCTTCTTTTGCGGCCTTGATAAAAGGTGAATCATAAGGAATTTGAATTGCAGAAGAACCACCATGCCCCTTAAATTCAACAGTACAATCAGCAGGAATAAGACCGCACACATAATGACGGAAAGCTTGGCGTATCTTCTCTGGATCTTGCTTATGCACTAAACGAAAAGATACTTTCGCATTCGCTTGAGAAGCAATAACTGTTTTTATTCCTTCTCCTTCATAACCACCACTAATCCCGTTAACTTCTGCTGTAGGACGCGCCCATACAAGTTCTAAAATGCTCCGTCCTTTTTCACCAGCAGGAATGGAAAGTCCTATAGGACCAAGAAAATTTTCAGCAGTACAATTCAGGGCATTCCATGATTGCAAAATCTGTGAAGGTGTTTCTTCAACTCCATCATAAAAACCTGGAAGCGTTACACGACCATTGTCATCATGAAGTCCTGCTAAGATTTTTGTTAAAATATGAATAGGGTTAGCAGCTACCCCTCCATAAGCACCAGAGTGCAAATCACGATCGGCTGCTGTAATCGTAACCTCTTCTCCTAAAATACCCCGAAGAGCAATACAAACAGATGGTGTATCGGCATCCCACATTGCTGTATCACAAACCAATGCACAATCAGCCTTAAGTTCATCCCTATTTTCTTTTAAAAAAGGAACAAGAGAAGGAGAACCACTTTCTTCTTCTCCCTCAAATAAAACAGTAACCTTAATGGGAAGTTGCCCCGTTTCTTTCTTAAATGCACGACATGCCTCAACAAAGGTCATGAGCTGACCTTTGTCATCAGAAGCGCCACGAGCACAAATAACTTTTTCTCCATCTTTTTCCTTTAATGAAGGATTAAATGGATCATCTTCCCATAAATTTAATGGATCAACAGGTTGAACATCATAATGTCCATAAAATAACACATGCAGACAATCATCTGAAGGCCCTGGATGATGTCCAACAACCATTGGATGACCTGGTGTATCACGCCGTGAAGCCTCAAAACCTATTGTTTTTAAATCTTCTACCAACCAATCAGCTGCTTTACGACATTCATCCTTATAAGCCAAGTCTGTAGAAATCGATTGGAAACGTAAAAGAGAAAAAAGGCGTTCAAGGCTCTTTCCTATATTCTCATCAAGATGTGTTAATACTTTATTCAACATAAAAAAACCTCTCAAGCCTCGTATATTCGTATAATTGTAAGAACCTGACTTTAAGCCTCTTGTAGGATTTTGCAAGACACCTTATTCATTTTTGACACTGTGAGCAGTAAAAACTTGAACGCCCAGCCTGTAAAATACGTATAATAGGCGTTCCACATTCCAAACATTCCTTGCCTTCTCGTCCATAAACTGAAAAAGCGTGTTGAAAATAACCAAGTGAACCATCTATATGCATATAATCACGTAAAGAAGAGCCACCGGACAAAATGGCTTCAGAAATCACATTGCGTATATTTTGTGCTAAAGAATCTGCAAATTCACGTGCACGTGTCGTTTTTGATGCCAATGTAAATGCACTACGTTGTGGAGATAAACGACTCCGCCAAAGTGCTTCGCAAACATAAATATTCCCAAGACCCGAAACAATAGACTGATCAAGTAAAACGCCCTTGAGAGACATTTTTTTATTAACAAAAGCCTTTTGTAAATAACGACCAGAAAACGAATTACTCATAGGTTCAAGCCCTAGCTTATTTAAAAGCGGATGTTCATAAAGCTTGTCCGTATCGACTAAAAGCATAAACCCAAAGCGACGCACATCATTATAAATAAGGTGATAAAATTCACCATCCCTTGTCTGAATATCCATGATAAAATGGTCATGCTTAACCAATTTATTTCTCGTTGAAAAAGCTTTTCTCAAAATGTCATTCTCTATACGCCATGAACCAGACATTCCTAAATGGCTTAAAATTGTTTCATTATGAGAAAGATGAAATAATAAATATTTCGCACGTCGACCAAGTTCTATAATTTTTCTGCCGATAAGGCGCTCAGAAAACGCCTCAGGAAAAGGAAAACGCAAATCTCTACGATTAAGTTTGACAGATACTATCTTTGCATCAGTTACAACGGACTCAAGTCCACGACGAACTGTCTCTACTTCAGGAAGCTCAGGCATTACTCTTCTTTAATAATTATACACTTTCCAATCGTATGACTGATAAATTGGCTTCTTCCCCCCCCTCCTCAAAGAACGAAGACTCCCACAACATCTGGTCTGTAAACAATCAAGTTTCTTGTTGAGTGGCTTTCTCTTGGCTTTCTACTCATGTGAGTCATTTAACTAAAGGCTTTATGGCCAAACCCTGCCTTGAATATATACCACACACTCTAAAATACTTAGCGTATCAATGAGACTTGCATACCACCCCACCTTAAATGACGAAGTTTTACAGCATAACAGAATTAAGTCCATTCACCCTTACGAAATACAGGAACTCTTACACCATCTTGGGTAATGCCATCTATGTCAATTTCACCAGAACCAATCATCCAGTCAATATGAATGACACTTTTATTTCCACCACGTGCTGCAATCTCTTCTGACGTCAGTGATGCCCCATCTAAAAAGCATTTGGAATAACACTGCCCTAAAGCAATATGACATGCAGCATTTTCATCAAATAAGGTATTATAAAAAAGGAGGTCACTCTTAGAAATTGGTGAAGAATGGGGCACAAGAGCAACTTCACCTAAGCGACTAGCCCCTTCATCACTTTGCAAAACCTGTTGCAAAACTTCCTGACCTGTTGATGCACGAGCCTCAACAATACGCCCTGCTTCAAAACGCATCTCAATATTATCAATCAGTGCTCCTTGATAAGAAAGAGGCTTGGTCGAACGAACAAAACCCTCAACCTTATGAGCATGAGGCGTGGTGAAAACTTCTTCAGTCGGAATATTAGGATTGCAAACAACACCATTTTGAGCCGCAGATGCACCACCATGCCATTCATGATCATCTGCCAAACCAACTGTTAAATCGGTACCTGGTCCTGTAAAATGCAAAGCAGAGAAACGCTGCTCATTAAGCCAAGATGACCGTTGTTTCAAAGCTGCATTATGGACACTCCATGCATGCACTGGGTCCTCATCTGTAACCCGTGAAGCAGCAAAAATTGCATTTGCTAATTTCTTAATCGCCTCATTAAGTGGTAAAGAAGGAAACATCGCCTCAGCCCATCCTGCTGTTGGATATGCAACAATCGACCAATTCATAGCAAAATTAGATATTTTTTTAAGAGCAGGCTGGTAAGCTAACGAAGTCGCCTTATTCAAACGCGCAACCTTGTCAAAATCTTGATTGGACAAAAGCAAAGGATTATCACCAACAATCGCTAAACGTGCTGCCCCATTTTCATAAGCCTTCGCCATTCCCTCATAGAGCCAAGAAGGAGCACAATCAAAACTAGCCGTATGAGCATTTTCAAAACGTGTAAGTGATAACATATCATCACTAAAAATTGGTGTAATGACACCAGCACCAATCTTATAAGCATGATATGCGATACGCCGAACAAAAGGGAGGGCTGAAACTGGAGCAGTTAAAACAAGATCCTGCCCCTCTTGTAAATTCAACCCCACTTTCACTGTAATTTCTGCAAGACGATTAAGCATTTCAGGCGAAATTGTCTCATGAATATCAAAGTACATTACCAATACCCTTCTTTAAATAGAATGCGTTCTTTATGTCGTCATATTATAAATTGTTATTCAATATCTTTTGAATTTACTTTCTCCACGTATAATTATGGATATCATGATCGCTAAAGAGTTCACTTAATTCATAAACTGCAATGGATTGTAAAAACACTTCCTTGGTCGTGCAAAAATTATCGGTTTGTGTACCGTTTTTCTAACATTGCAACAATTGCATTTAACTGATCTGATGAAGGTAACGCCATAATCGGTTTATTTTCTTCTTTCCTAGCTGGATGTTGAGGCGCATAGGCGGGAATGGGAACTTTATCAAGCTGTACCATCGCAAAAGACGTAGGATGGTCCGTCTTGGACTGTGCTACCTGTGTAGAAGAAGATATACTCTTTTCTGTTCTTATTCCTCTACTTTCTAAACTTTCATCCACAAAGCTTGGCGTATTACCAGAACGTTCTTGGGCAAACGCATAAGCAACATCATAAGGGCGATTATTTGTAGGAATTTGAAGTGATCCATCACGCGATCGTTTTTCATAAAAAGCATTTCCCCCTGCAACATGAACATAGTGCATGTTTTTATACGGAAAAGACAAACCAGCGGTATGAAAAAACTTAGCGTGTTTAACTTTCTTATCTCGTTCACCCCGTAAAACGGCATCAGCCGCTTCTCTTACACGAGCAACAGATGCTTTCTCCGTCATAGGACGTGTTAAAACACCAGGAGCAAACTGCTTATATTGACCAACAACACCACAAATCGTCTTAGGATAGGCGGTCGAATTAACACGATTCATAACAACCGTCCCAACGGCAATCATTCCTTCACGGCTTGTGCGATTTGATTCAAAATACATCGCTCGCATAAGGCATTGACGCTCTGTCAATGGATACGTAACCGTTTTTGTCTTATTATTTATTTTTCCAGTATCTAAATGATTTGAAGCACATCCCACAACAACTAACGGCGCTACACAACAGGTAACAAAAACATTCCAACGATTTTTTTTCATCTTATGCAACACATTCCTATAATCTCTAAGCTATTCAAATTTTGAAATGAGCTTTAAATGTATCTCTCAATAAAGTACATAGCTAATTGTTACCACTCAGTAAAACTTTAATACAAGAGGTAATCAAAAAGTATCTATGCAAAATAAAAAATAAAAAACTCTTAATTTACAGATCGATATTGTTATTCTTCACGATTCAATATAGGCCATAATAACCCAGACGTTTCAATTACAATAAAATAACACTATCCACTTCTTCTACATACGAAAAAAATAATACAGATATCCCCTTTGAATATAAAATTTTAACAAAATGATCTGAAAGGAAATTCCCCTAGAAAACTCCCCTCCAGCCACAGTGTGAATGATGGTATCATTCAATATACAAATATGTCAAATCAAGAGTTAGAAATCTGCCATGCTTCTCTGAAAAAACTCTTTGTTACTTCTTTGTGCTTTTCCATAAGATGGTTATCTTATTCTTTCTATAGCTGCACTCTAAGAAAATACTCATATATCTACAAACTTATTTTATACATATAAGAAAAATTTTAATCTATTTTCTTCTCACCTACCCCAACTTTATAAGTAAGATCATCGCGAGGACGATCAGAAGACATATGATAACCCGTTATGATATAATGCAACATTTCAGCAATATTGGTAACATGATCACCAATTCGTTCAATGTTTTTTAAACAAAACAGTAAGTGCGTACAAACCGTAATATTGCGCATATCTTCCATCATATACGTCAAAAGTTCACGAAAAAGAGAAGTATACAAAGCATCAATCTTCTCATCACGCTCCCGCACAGCGTCAACACGCTCTAATAGGCGACTCGTATAAGCATTTAACACTTCTTTTAATTGATTGAGCGCTAAAGCTGTAATTGTTTCAAGTCCATGATAAAAGGACGCAGATTGACGTATTTCTGAAAGTGCAACAGTCCTCTTAGCAATGTTTTTGGCCATATCCCCAATCCGCTCAAGATCAGAAGAAATACGAATGGCTCCAATAATTTCACGCAAATCAACAGCCATCGGTTGGCGTTTGCATATAATAGCAACGGCTTTTTCATCAATGTCACGTTCTGCTTTATCTAAAAACACATCATCGGCAATCACTGTCGTTGCAAGTTGAAGATCACTACACACAACCGATGCGACAGAACGTTCAATCATCCTTTCTGCATGGCTCCCCATTTCTGTAATCCTTACTCTTAAATATTTTAGTTCTGCATCATAAGAACGGACAGTATGTTTCATAGACATATCTTACACTCCTCAATTTACCTATCCAAAACGCCCCGTAATATAATCTTGCGTCCGTTGCTCTTTTGGTGAGGTAAAGATCATTTCAGTCGCACCAACTTCTACTAAATGCCCTAAATGAAACATAGCCGTATATTGAGAAACACGTGCGGCCTGTTGCATGGAATGTGTTACAATAACAATTGTATAATTTTGCCGTAACGCATCGATAAGCTCTTCAATCCGTGCTGTCGCAATGGGATCAAGAGCTGAACAAGGCTCATCCATCAAAATAACTTCAGGACTAACCGCAATAGCACGTGCAATACACAAACGCTGTTGTTGTCCCCCTGATAAACTTGTTCCAAGATCATGAAGACGGTCTTTTACTTCTTCAAACAAACCTGCCTGCCTCAAACTCTTTTCAACCACATCATGCAATTCAGAGCGTGTTTTAACCAAACCGTGAATGCGTGGACCATACGCAACATTCTCAAATATAGATTTTGGAAAAGGACTAGGCTTTTGAAAAACCATTCCAACACGAGCACGCAATTCTACAACATCAATCCTCTGATCATAAATATTCTCCCCATCTAAGGTAATAAGACCCGTTATTTTAGCACCTTCAATTGTATCATTCATACGGTTAAAACAACGCAAAAAAGTTGACTTCCCGCATCCTGATGGACCAATCAAAGCAGTCACTTGATGTTCAGGAATATCAAGTGTAATACCATGGAGTGCCTCTTTGTCTCCATAAGAAACCTTCACATCCTGACCACGCATTTTAATCTTCATTACAAAAACTCACCTTACAAAAATCTTATCGAAATTGTTATTTTATTAAAATTATTGGCGGCGTTCAAATCGTCGACGTAAAAAAACCGCAGAAATATTCATGATCGCAAGAAAAATCATTAATACAATAATAGCCCCTGACGTCTTTTCAACAAAAGCGCGCTCTGCTTCACCAGCCCACATAAAAATTTGAACAGGCAACGCTGTTGCTGGATCCATGGGAGTCGTAGGAATATTAACAACAAAAGCAACCATTCCAATCAAAAGCAAAGGCGCAGTTTCACCCAAAGCCTGAGCTACTCCAATAATTGTACCTGTCAAAATACCAGGCGCGGCTAAAGGAATAACATGATGAAAAATCATTTGTGTTTTTGATGCCCCCAACCCTAAAGCTGCTGCACGAATAGAGAGAGGAACAGCACGCAAAGCAGAACGTGTTGCAATAATAATCGTGGGGAGAGTCATGAGCGCTAAAACAAGCCCCCCAACAAAAGAAGCGGAACGTGGTAATCCCAAAAAATTAATAAAAACCGCGAGTCCTAAAAGACCAAAGACAATCGAAGGAACAGCTGCAAGATTATTGATATTAACTTCGATAAAATCTGTAAATTTATTTTTACGTGCATATTCTTCCAAATAAAGAGCCGTTGCTATGCCTATCGGAAGTGAAACCAATAAAACAATGCCTATCATATAAAGAGAACCAATAATCGCAACCCCTAACCCAGCAGTCTCAGGACGACTTGAAGCGCCAAGTGTAAAAAAACCAACATTAAATGTTTTATAAAGCGTACCATCATGCGCTAAACGCTTTATCCATTCTATTTGCCGATTAGAAACTTTACGGTTTTTTTCTGCTACATGCAGATCAATCTGCCCCTTATAAGCAGAATCGATATCCGCAGCTGCCAAAACTTTGATTTTTTGCATTGTGCCAATCAGTCTTGGATTCTTTGTCACCATTTCACGGAGTTGAACACGTACACCACTTGAAAACATACGGCTAACATCCCGCAGGGAGGCTCGATCATTTTGATCGATATCAAGTTTCTTGGCTAACGCATTGCGTACAAGAATTGGATAATTCGCCATTATGAGGACCTGTGGATTTGTTTTATGTTGACCACCTGGATCAATAATCTTTTCATCCAAATAAATCGATAATGTCATTTGACTCTGCAAAAAGGCTGTATAACCTTGACTAATGATAGACCATAAAAGCGCAAATAAAAAAAACAAACCAATAAAAATGGCAATCAAACCATAAGCACGAAAACGACGTTCAGCCCAATACCGACGTTTGAGGCTAATATTGCGACGAGGAAAAAGAATTTTTTCATTCATTCATATTGTTCCCGATATTTACGCACAATATAAAGAGCTAGAATATTCATCAAAAGTGTCATGACAAAGAGTGTCATTCCTAATGCAAAAGCCACCAAAGTTTGTGGAGAGTTAAACTCAAAATCACCAGTCAATTGATTAACAATCTTAACTGTCATCGTCGTCATTGCTTCGAAAGGATTGAGTGTTAAGTTTGCAGCAACACCCGCCGCCAAAACCACAATCATTGTTTCACCAATTGCACGCGATGCTGTCAACAAAATTGCTCCCATAATCCCTGGAAGCGCTGCCGGTATAACGACTTTCTTAATTGTTTCAGATTGTGTTGCTCCTAAACCATAAGAACCTTCACGTAAAATGCGTGGAACAGCTGTTATAACATCATCCGACAAAGAGGAAACAAAAGGAATCAACATAATTCCCATCACAACTCCAGCAGTCAAAACACTTTGCGCCATAATAAAACTAACCCCGTCTGAGAGAGAAGCAGAGAGATCTCGTAAAAATGGTCCTACAACCTTCAAAGCAAAAAAGCCATAAACAATCGTTGGAATGCCAGCAAGAACTTCTAACAATGGCTTCACAATTGCTCGCAATCGCGAAGAAGCATACTCGGCCATATAAAGAGCTGAAAATAATCCTATAGGTACAGCAAAAAGCATGGCAACAAATGCAATATAAAGCGTACCAGCAAGAAGTGGTATTAAGCCAAATTGTCCTACTTCACCGCTTGAACCGCTCGCGGAAAAACGCGGATCCCAAACCGTTCCTAAAAAGAAATTTGAAAAAGATACAGACTGAAAAAAGCTTATTGTCTGAAAAAACATAGAAAGTGCAATGGCTATTGTCGTCAAGATAGCAACGATAGAAGCACAAACCAGTCCAATAATAATCAAAGATTCAACCTTATTACGCGCACGCTGATGAGGAGCAATTTGCATTATTCCACAGATAAAACCAAAGAATGCAATAGCAAAAAGGAAACCATAACCAATGAACTGAAGCTTTTCAGAAGAAAATACCCATGACTGTGCCATTGTGTACACATCATCCGATACTTCATCAGGTAAAATAAATCCCTTCGCGAATAATTGTGCCTGCACTGTCTTATAGGAAGCTGTAGAAAGATCCCCTTCAAAGTGATGAAGCATTTTGGCAAGACTTCGAAGAGTCTCCCAAAGTAAATCATGATTTACAGGCTCTGTTATATGCGCACTATATGCCTCAAGCTCTTGAGAGGCATTATATTCTAAATAAATTGTACTCCCAGAATCCCAAAAAATTAAAAAAATAAAAGCTGGAATAACAGTAATCAAAAATGTCCACCAGCCATAATAATACGCACGAGAATGCATTTTATGTCGTCTGTATTCAAGAAAGCGTGCACGCATATAAGAAATACAAAAGCCACAAAATCCAAGAATTAATAACAGCAAAATAATGAAGGAAATGCGCATTTTATCTTTCAGTTTTTATAAAAAAATAGCACCCAAATTTCCTATCCCAGAAATCCAACAAATTTTCCCTGCAAATTATTTCAATGTCATTACTCGACCAGCAGAAAAATCAAAACGCTGTGCTTGACGTTCCTTTTCAGGAGAAACAATCAAACCATATTCAGCCAAAGGACCCTCTGGACCAATCATTTGGTCAGAAAGAAAAAAATCAACATACTCTCGCAAACCTGAAATAATACCTAAATGTGCTTTCTTAATATAGAAAAAAAGTGGACGAGAAACTGGATATTGTCCACTAGAAATCGTCTCAACTGTTGGCGCAAAACCGTTAATATCAGCAACCTTTAGCCTATCAGCATTATTTTGATAAAAAGACAAACCAAAAATACCAACCCCTGTTTTATTAGAAGTTAGACGCGCAAATGTTTCAGAATAATCACCATCAATATCAACCGCTTTTCCATCCTTACGTACCGCAATACAAGCAGTGTGTATCTCCTTATCATCCATTCCTAAAGACTTCATCACCTCAACTGCCCCACTCTCTTTACACCCCTCAATAAGTAATTTTTCCTCAAAAACTTCACGTGTCCCATGCTTCTCTCCAGGAATATACGCTGCTATCGTCCAATCAGGAAGAGCACTATTAACTGTACTCCATTTCAAAAAATTATTCGGTTGCAATTTTCCGTCTATAATAATTCGAGCAGCAAGGGCTTTATAAACATCTACTGGCTGTAATTTCCAATCAGGCCCCTTAATATCTGTTGCAAAAACAATGCCATCATACCCAATACGTATTTCCTCAACATCTTTTACACCAGCATCAAAACAAGACTGTAATTCACTCGATTTCATTGCTCGCGAAGCATTAACAATATCAACAGTGTTCTCCCCAATACCACGGCAGAACTCCTTAATACCAGCTCCTGTTCCACCCGATTCGATAACAGGAACCTTAAAATGGGGATAAATTTCTCCAAATGTCTCAGCAACAATCTTTTGATAAGGTAAAACTGTAGATGAACCAGTAATCTGTATTTGATCGCGTGCATTGCCTCCATTTGCTGACAGCAGTAGCGCAAAAATCAATCCCACTCCAATTGATAATACTCTGCTCATCTATAAACTCCCTAAAAATTGAGGACAAAGCCTCTTAATTCATATCATACGGTCATTGTAGTTCACATTTGCACCATAACAAATATAAAAAAACAATATGGATCATTTTTTTAAAACCATGTTTTTATCTTCTGTCAAATAAATTCATTTGAACGCTTGAACTCAATAACATCCCAAAACAAATGAGCAACATCTGTACCGCAGAAGCGTTTAATTTCACGAATTCCCGTAGGAGACGTCACATTGATTTCTGTTATATAATCTCCAATCACATCAATCCCCACAAAAAGAAGACCTCGTTCCTTTAAGGCTGGACCAATGCGTTCACAAATCTCATAATCACGTTTTGTTAACTCAACATTTTCCGCGCGACCTCCAACATGCATATTAGAGCGCACATCTGTTTCTGTCGGAATTCGATTAATAGCTCCAACAGGTGCACCATCAAGCAAAATAATCCTTTTATCTCCTTTTCGTACTACTTCTAAATAGCGCTGAACAATAAAAGGTTCGTGATAAATTTCTGCAAACATTTCCAACAATGATGCTAAATTGCGATCATCTTGTTTTAAATAAAAAACACCAGCGCCCCCATTCCCATAAAGTGGTTTAACAATAATATCGCCAAATGTCTTTCTAAAAGCTGTTATTTCTTCAATATCTTTGGTAATTAGTGTTTCTGGCATCAAATCGGAAAATTCAGTAACAAAAATTTTTTCTGGACTGTTGCGTACCCATGCCGGATCATTCACAACAAGTGTTTTAGGATGAATACGTTCTAACAAATGAGTCGTGGTGATATAATTGAGATCAAAAGGGGGATCTTGGCGTAAAAGAACCACATCCATATCTGTTAATTCTGTGCGAACAGGCTTTTCTAATTGATAGTGGCTTCCCTCTTTATCATGTACAATCAATGGCTCTAGTCGTGCAATCACACAACCATCGCACAGAGATAAACGATCTGGTGTATAATGGAAGAGAGAATGTCCACGTTCTTGTGCTGCTAAAGCGAGTGCGAATGTCGTATCTCCTTGAATCCGAACTGTTGAAATATGATCCATCTGAATGGCAATTTTCATAAATAAATCCTCCCTATCCTAAAAGCAGACTGGTCTATGCATCATAAACTTAGTAAACAATAAAAGAACTATGACAAGAGAAAATTTATGACACAAGAAACAGATACAAAATTAAGCAACGAAGAAATCGAACGCTATGCACGCCACATCATTTTGCCTGAGATTGGTGGTGCAGGGCAACAAAAGCTAAAAAAAGCACGTGTCCTTGTTGTGGGCGCTGGTGGTCTCGGTGCTCCTGTCTTAACCTATTTGGCTGCCGCAGGTGTTGGAACCCTTGGAATTATCGATAATGACATTGTTTCACTTTCCAATTTACAACGCCAAGTTATTCATAAAACAAGTGCAATGAACAAAAGCAAAACAGACAGTGCTGAAACCACTATAAAAGCAATAAATCCCCATGTTGTAGTTGAAAAACACACCCTACGCTTAGATAACAGTAATGTAGATAAACTGCTCAATGCTTACCACATCATTGTTGATGGAAGTGATAATTTTACGACACGCTATCTTCTTGCTGATCACGCTGCCCAATGTAAAAAACCTTTAATAAGTGGTGCTGTAGAACGTTTTAATGGCTCATTAACCGTCCTTATGCCATATAAAGACAATAATCCTCACTATCGCGATTTATTTCCCACGCCTCCTGCTCCCGATACTATTCCAACATGCGCTGAAGCTGGAATTATCGGTGTTTTACCCGGTGTTATTGGGACCCTACAAGCAATGGAAGTTATTAAAATGATCACAAACATCGGAGAGCCATTAGTAGGAAAGATTCTTCTCTATAATGGATTATTAGCACAATTTAATATTATTACTTATAAACGCTCAAATTATAAAGAAAATGCCATAGTTATTAAGAAGCTTGGAGAATCTTGATGATGTTCTCTCTTCCACTAACTTTTAGCACTCTCGCAATATGTATTGAAATACTAATATTTTATCGTAAGTCATCGAAACATTGTAACCAATGAAACCTATTAAATTTATCACAAATATGGAAAACCTTTTGTGAAAAAATAATTCTCTATAATGGATTATCATCATAATTTCATGTCATCGTCTATAAATAGACAGAGACTCGTGCAAACTTAGCTCCCATCAGTATTCTTGTGTAAAAAATTTTCAACGTAGATAAAAATACAATCAACGGAACTCTATTCAACTATTTTACTAGTCACACATAAAAATTGTTTCACATGAAAGTGCTCACTTCAAACCATAACCTATAAATAATCTAAGTCATATTTTAGTGATCGGTACTATAAAAGGTCAATGATCTGTCCACACACTTCTAACCTTAAGAGAAAACGTCTATTCATCAAGCATCATAAAATGCAGCTTAGGATTATTGCACGTATAAGAACAATCAATTGTCTCAGTTCATAAGAAAAATACATGGAATTGATGTGTATAGAAGGATTAAGATAAACCTCATGGAGAGCTTTAATTACATAATTATTACATTCAGAAGCAGAAAGCTGCGGCTCATGAATTGATAATCCTTCAGCAATAATTTCATAGAACAATTATATGTAGAAAAAGTGAAGCACACAAATCTTGAAAACCAATCCACAGACGACAGTGTAAAAAGTGCATTTTTATAAAAGATCTCTTTAAAATAAGCGAGTAAATATGCAATGTTAAATGTGTTCTGTTTTGCGTGAGGGGCGTTCGCCCTAACAAAACATCAATAAGAGCTCTTTTTATAAAACTGCGAAACTAAAATTACAAAAAAATCAGACTTCTTTCTAAAATTAACATCTATGGTATAAGTTAATTTGGCTCGTTCGCTTTATTATTATCCATTGGTAAAGGAACAGGATGATCGGATAAACTGCGTAAATAAAGCAAAAGATCAGCACGATCTTGGTCATTTTTAATTCCACGGAAAGACATAATGGTCCCAGGAAATGCTTCACGTGGAGAACGTAGATAACGATCTAACGTTACAAAATCCCATTTTTGATCAGAGTGCGCACGTAATACCCGTGAATATGCAAAACCTGCTGCTGATGCCAAAGGGCGGTCAACAATTTCCCAAAGAACTGGACCAACACGCCCTGCTTCATTGCGTCCAGAAGTATGGCATATGGCACATTGGCGAAAAATTTTACGGCCATTTTCAAAATCACCTTGTTGAAGGCGGCTATTGAGTGATAGAGAAACATCCATCGCTTTCTGTTTTTCTTTAAATATATCGTTCTTGGTAACTGTATGATAATATTGAACCGATGTAGGATGATCATAAACTATATTGCTGAGTGTGGAAATTCCCACAACAATGATCAACACACATAAACAAGCAAAAACAAAATAGATAACTCTCCAGCGATTCATAAAAATTCAAATGTTCATGGTTTCATTACTATTTTTAGTATAAGCTTTTTCTTTATAACACACAACATCCTAAATGCACCACAGACGACGTTTGGAATCTTGCAATGGCTCTTGAACCAATTATTCTTATTCCTGCCCGTATGGGCTCAACCCGCCTTCCTAAAAAAGCTCTCGCTGAAATCGCTGGAAAGCCGATGATTGTTCATGTCGCAGAACAAGCAAAAAAAGCCGCATTAGGTCGGACCATCGTTGCAACAGATCATCATGATATTGCTGAAGCCGTTACAGCTTATGGACATGAATACATCATGACATCTTGTGATCACAAGTCTGGATCTGATCGTATTTATGAAGCTTTAACCCATATTGATCCTGAACAACGCTACAACGCCATTTTAAATATACAAGGTGATCTCCCAACGATAACGCCTCATGAAATCATTCGTGCACTATGCCCTTTAGAAAATAGCTTTACCGATATTGCAACCTTGGGTGCTCAAATCATTGAAGAAAATGAAACAAGAGATCCCAATGTTGTCAAGATCATTGGGACACCGCTTTCTCAAAATCGCCTTCGTGCTCTTTATTTTACTCGCGCCACAGCCCCCTATGGAGAAGGCCCCCTTTATCATCACATTGGAATATACGCCTATAGGCGCGAAGCACTTGAAAAATTTGTATCATTCAAACCCTCTACACTTGAGCAACGTGAAAAACTTGAACAATTACGTGCATTAGAACATAATATGCGTATTGATGTGGAAATAGTCGATACTATACCTTTAGGTGTAGACACACAGCATGATCTTGATAGAGTCCGTGAGATTTTAGCATGACAACACTAAAAAAAACTAATAAAATCTCTTTTCAAGGAGAATACGGTGCTAATTCTCATATTGCTTGCTCCAATATGTTTCCCAATATGACTGCTGTACCCTCTGCTACTTTTGAAGACGCCCTTAATTTAGTGGAAAGCGGGAAAGCTGATCTTGCTATGATCCCTATTGAAAATACTCTTGCAGGGCGCGTTGCAGACATTCATCATCTTTTACCGCAGTCGTCTCTTTATATTATTGATGAATATTTTTTACCTATCCATTTTCAACTCATGGTTTTGCCCGGCGTTACATATGACGAAATTAAAACCGTCCACAGCCATACGCATGCCCTTGCACAATGCCGAAAAATCATACGAAACAACGGTTGGAAACCTGTTGTTTCTGCTGACACCGCTGGAGCTGCAAAATTTATTAAAAAAAATGCTAAACGTTCACAGGCTGCCTTAGCACCTTTAATCGCAGCAGAACTCTATGGACTTGATATTCTTGAAAGAAATGTTGAAGATAACCCTCATAATATTACCCGTTTTGTCATCCTTTCACGCTCCAAACGACATGTCCCCAAACCTCAAAATGGCGAAAAAATCATCACCAGTCTTCTTTTTCGAGTGCGCAATGTCCCCGCTGCTCTCTATAAAGCTATGGGAGGATTTGCAACGAATGGTATCAATATGACAAAATTAGAAAGCTATCAAATTGGTGGAAATTTCAATGCAACACAATTCTTTGTTGATATTGAAGGACATCCTGAAGACCCGATGATGAAACTTGCCTTAGAAGAATTATCTTTCTTTTCTGCAGAACTGCGTATTATCGGTACTTATCCAGCACAAAACGATCGAACATCGTATATATAAAAGCAATTAAGCTGCTATCATTTTTTGTTGATATCAAAAAGCATCGTAAAAATTTCATAATGCAACGCATCTTGAAAGGGCTCGTTTTTTTCTACTCAACACCCTTTATAAACACTGAAGAAGAAAAAACAGCTCGTAACAGAATATATAAATTATTTTCATAATATTTTCTCACAAATTATATCACGATAAACCGCAATTCAACTCGTATAAAAACCAGTGTAAAAAATACAGTAACCAAAAATAAAAACGCTTGTACCATCTATTTTCCTTTATATATTCAAAGAGAGACTCTTGAGAAAAGTCATTTCCTCTGACAATATTCCAATAAAGATAACGAACTTCTAAATTCGCTCTCAAAACAATTAAAATTATTATACATAATAGAGCATTCAAATCTCTTAGATTAATACCATTCTAAACATAGTTTGAAACTAGAAAATGCAACTTAGCCCTGATTTTAGCATTAAGTTTGAGCTTTTATCTTTATAAAAATTGATTTATGATTCACCTCACTTTAGAAAAAGGAGAGGATAATGAAAAAAGTCTTCACGCGAGGATTATTAGCTGCAAATATTCTCGCCTACTCTAGTGTTGCATTTGCTGGCTTTGGTGAAAAAAAATGGAATTTTGCGCGGGATGAAAGTGTTGTGATCACACCATCCTATACATTCCAGCAAGGAGTTGAATACTCTTGTAATATCTTTAAACCGAAGAAAGTATCCTTTACTTTATCATACTCTGCCCCTTCTGATTTAAACAAATTGAGAATTTTTGTTGATGATGAAAAGAAAATAACCCATGATAAAGAAAAGAAAATCTTTACCCTAAAAAATATAAAATCTCTTCATATAAGTTTTCCTTGGTCAGGACGTTATATTTTTAAAAATATTACGAACAAAAAAGTTGTTGGAACAGATTGTGACACAGGAGGTTATGATTAACAATATTTCTATAACATCTAAATTTGAGTAGAGTTATTCTTTTTTTTAGGTGTTTTTTTCAAAATACGGCATAATGAGCCATTAAAACTAATCGCTGAAAAGATTATTTTTATATTAATATGGCAAACCTTAAGATGCTTATAAGGTCAGATATTAAAGAACTTTTGCGAAAACTAGAAGACTAGACTTAAATTGTTCTGTATTTTCTACTATCAGAGCTATTTTTTTAATAAGAATATAACTTCTATCTTCGCAACTGCTTTATTTTAAGTACTATAAAGCACATCGTACCCAAATCACTTAGATAAACAGAAAAGTAAAATTTGCATCTACAGATGCATTCCTCACTGCACTTTAAGTCATACTCATTCAGCTTTTTATAAAAATTTATCTCGCTTTTCCCTCCTTATTAAAGAATATAATTATTTAAGGCTATAAAATGTCGTGTATATAAAATACCATTTTTACAGTTATAAAATCATAAATCTGTGCCAGCCACCATTATTATTTTATAGCTTTTAAATTGCATCGTCTCTTGTATGAGTACAGTCCTTAAAAGATATGTGAAATCTTTTCTCCAATAATGGGAACACATATATTGATTTATCTAGTGATGAGCCCAACGTCTTTAATGAAGAAAATCAGCACTCAAGAAAAAAGAGCGATAACATCTACTCAAGATTTACATTCATAGATGTTAAAAGAAAAAATATTACGTATTTGATATTCTCGTTCACAATAGAAATGATGGAGTGGTATTATAAGATAAAACATTAACTCACTATAATTAAGTCTTTGATATTCATACTGAATCAATTAAAATCGTTTTCTTGAAAGTTACAAAGAGGAGTGGTGTGTGAGTAAAATTGATTGAAAAAAGGAATAAAAATGTTCCTTATGAAACCTCTCAAATGCAAAGGATTGCAACATTGGGGAGATGTTAAATAATATAAGGGTTCTGGCTTGTACTTTTATTAAACATAAAGATGGTAGTGCACAATGGACTTATACCTCAGCGGCAGTATGTATACACTTTACAAGTGATGTGATGAAATAGAGTTAAAAATATTTCGTGTAAAAGCATGTAAATGTAAAACTTAAGTGTATTGTGTTTAGAGTGTTCTGTTTTGTATGAAGGGGGAGACGTCATTGAATCAATATTTTATAATTTTCATAAACAATATTCTTCCTCTAAATTTCTCATTATAATTCATTGCACGATCTATATGCTTTATTTTCCTTTTTTGCCGTTGCAAATTTTAATGATTCAACTTCGTAATTTTAGAACAGACAGAGCTATCCTAAAATTCTTACAGGCAAGTTTGAACGAATGATTATAATTATACATTCAGATTATCTTAAACGAAGAAAATATTTTCATCCCCAATAAATATGAAAAACTCCTGCTATGAAAACTGATAAATCCTCAATCTCTTTGTTGTTTATATGTCAATAAATTAAACGCAAAGGAAAATTCTTTGTCGTTCTTAGGATATTTTTCGTTTCCAAGCTTGATTTTTCATTCCAAATCGACAATATGAACTTGGGAGGTTGGTGGTGGACGAACTACTCGCCAACTGGGTCAGGTCTGGAAAGAAGCAGCCCCAACGGGTTCTGGTACGGGTCATCGTGCCGACCTCCTATTTTGCTGAAGAAATTATTTTTATGCTGTCTTTTAGCGAAGTATTTTTAATCTTCAGAGCGGCATTTGTATGCAATGAGTAGAGGGATTTGATTGTCTTTAAATAAAGGCCCCCATAAATAATTTGATTAAGAAAAAATCCTTTTATATGAAAGTACAGTATTGACCTATGCTTTTGTATTATCAAAATATACGCATAACAAACTTCGAAGTTGGAAACATTCATGGAAAGTATACCGGTAGAAACAGCCTATCGTGTTCTTGCTCGTAAATATCGACCACAAAACTTCTCTGATCTCATTGGTCAAGAAGCTATGGTGCGTACTCTCACCAATGCCTTTGAAAAAGGTCGTATTGCACAAGCGTGGATGTTAACAGGGATTCGTGGCGTAGGTAAAACCACAACAGCACGTATTTTGGCACGTGCGCTCAATTATAAAACAAAAGATATTGACCAACCAACAACCATATTAGACTCTCTTGGTGAACATTGCGTACAAATTATCGAAGGACGCCATATTGATGTTATAGAAATGGATGCCGCTTCTCATACGGGCATTGACGATATTCGTGAAATTATTGAACAAATACGCTATCGTCCTGTTTCTGCGCGCTATAAGGTTTATATTATCGATGAAGTCCATATGCTCTCAACACAAGCCTTTAATGGTTTGTTGAAAACTCTTGAAGAACCACCATCCCATGTAAAATTTATTTTTGCCACAACAGAAATTCGCAAAGTTCCTATTACAATCCTTTCACGTTGCCAACGTTTCGATTTGCGACGTATTGAATCAAAAGCTTTGAGTGCACATTTGCGCCAAATTGCAAAATATGAAAAGGTAGAAGTGGAAGAGCAGGCACTCTCTATGATTGTTCGTGCTGCAGAAGGCTCTGCACGTGATGCATTATCCATTTTTGATCAAGCGATTGCCCATAGCAATGGCAATGTTAATGCTGTTGAAGTGCGTACAATGTTAGGGTTAGCTGATCAAGCACGTATTATCGATCTCTTTGAGTTTATCATGAAGGGTAATGTTGTCAATGCATTACATGAATTACGCAGTCAATATGATGCAGGTGCTGATCCTCTTACTATATTGACAGAACTAGCCGATTTTAATCATCTGGTCACACGTTTACGTTTTACACCAGAAATAGTGGAAGATTTCTCACTAACTGAAGAACAACGTTTAAGAAGTTTAGATTTTTCAAAAAAACTTTCCGTTCCTGTTTTATCCCGAAACTGGCAAATGTTACTCAAAGGCTTACAGGAAGTGAATCAAACTGCACGTCCACTTCAAGCCGCTGAAATGCTTTTAATTCGTCTCGCTCACACAGCTGACCTACCAACTCTTGATGAAGCTTTAAAAAAGCTTACGCAAGAAAAAACACCTCTCACACTCGTTACAAATTCTTCTCATCAAGAATCTACGAATGCAAATAATATAGCAAAAAAAACAACGGTCGATGCCCATACTTTCTCAAGCGTTACCAATACATTATCAGATTTAAAAACATCTTTGAAAAGCCAATTAGATAATTCCTTACAACCGGAAAATTTAGTTAAAAATCAAACTCCTGAAAAAACCAACGCCCACGAAGTAACAAAAACTCTTGAAGCTTTTCAATCTACTGATCTTTCTGAAAAGATTGAAAATTTATCGCATTGTGTCACACAAATAACAGAAGAGATTACTGAACCTAAAACTCTCGTAATTAATTCTTTGCACGATATTGTTCAATTAGCCGAACAGCATAATGACACTCCTTTCAAACTCCTTATTAAAGAATTTGTTCATCCTGTTTCTTTTGATGTTGGGCATATTACCTTAAGACTTTCTGAAAATACCCCACAATTTCTTGCTCATGATATAGAAAAAAAGATATCTCAATGGACAGAAAAACGCTGGACAATAACTTTTGTTAATGAAGGAGGTGGCCCAACCTTACAGGAGGAAAGTATAGCGATTCAAAAGACTCTTTTTTCCAATGCAGAAACAGATCCTGATATCGCAAAAATCCTCAATCATTTCCCAGAAGCAAAAATTGTCGATATTCGACTCAATAAAAAAGAAAATGATCTTGATTTACTTCCTAATACCTTTAAAAATGCTGATATTTTTCAAAATAACAGTAATATCAATGATGAATAAGGATACCTCTTCCTATGCGTGAAATGATGAGCATGATGAAAAAAGCCAAAGAAATGCAAGAGAAAATGCAGCAAATTCAAGAGGAAATGGCGAATTTACAAGTGGTTGGTGTTGCTGGCGGTGGGCTTGTCAGTGTTACATTAAACGGCAAAAATACCATAACCGCCATCCAAATTGACCCTTCATTACTCAAACCGGAGGAATCTGAAATTCTTGAAGACCTTGTTATGGCAGCCCATAATGAAGCCAAAGCAAAAATTGAAATGGCTATGGAAGAAAAAACTAAAAGCATGACAGCAGGGCTACCACTCCCATCAGGTTTCAAGCTTCCATTTTAATGAAACGGATTTTTTCCGTGGGACAAAAATATGTCTAAATACATTGCAGGACCTGAGATTGAACGTCTCATTCAGATTTTATCACGGTTACCAGGTCTTGGTCCACGTTCGGCACGTCGTGCTGCGCTTCATCTTATCAAAAAAAAGGAGACATTGCTGGAGCCTTTGGGAGCGGCTATACAAGCAGCTATAGAAAAAGTCGGCATTTGTTCTGTTTGTGGAAATGTCGATACCATTGATCCTTGTTCAATTTGCACAGATTTACGCCGCGATGATACAACAATCATTGTTGTTGAGGATATTGCTGATCTGTGGGCCCTTGAGCGCGCAAAAACTTTAGCCGCACGTTACCATGTGTTGGGTGGACGACTCTCTCCCTTAGATGGAATAGGCCCTGATGAACTCAATATTGCCACCTTAATACAACGTGTTGTACAAAACCCTATTACGGAGATTATTCTTGCTGTCAATGCGACTGTCGAAGGTCAAACAACTGCTCACTATATCACCGATCAGCTTTCCAATTTTCCAGTTAAAATTACGCGACTTGCTCATGGTGTCCCTGTAGGAGGCGAGCTTGATTATCTTGATGACGGAACTTTAGCAGCAGCTGTACAAGCACGAACAAACCTTTAAAACTTTTTCTTCTTAACCTTTAGCTTTTTAATGACGGGGGAATATTCAAGTGATCAAGAAAAAACTCTCACTTTTAAACGACTTTGGTCCTGGTATTTTAGTATGTTTACTCATATCAGCCTTAGCTTATGGTTTAGAAGTTGTAGAAAAACAGCTTTTTGCAGAAGCGTGGCTTGAAAGCCTTGTTTTGGCAATTCTTTTAGGCTCTATTACCCGTAGTTGTTTTACTT
Source organism: Bartonella sp. AC158YNML (assembly GCF_042196725.1). Taxonomy (NCBI): domain Bacteria; kingdom Pseudomonadati; phylum Pseudomonadota; class Alphaproteobacteria; order Hyphomicrobiales; family Bartonellaceae; genus Bartonella; species Bartonella sp. AC158YNML. Next base: position 95,326 of record NZ_JBHIQU010000003.1, on the reverse strand, counting down.
TGCCAACATATTTTCAAAAAGGTATCACCTTTTGTGCAAAAACACTTCTCGAAATTGCTATTGTTCTTCTAGGTGCAAGCATTAGTATTAATGCAGTCCTTTCAGCTGGTTGGAATTTACTTGCTAGCATCGTATTCGTTATATTCATAACAATTATCCTTAGCTTTGTCATTGGTCGACTTTTCGGGCTTTCTACACATTTAGCAATGTTAGTTGCTTGCGGGAATGCTATTTGTGGCAATTCAGCTATTGTCGCTGTTGCACCTGTCATAAAAGCAAAACATGACGATGTAGCCGCGTCAATTGCCTTCACTGCTCTTTTAGGGGTTCTTATTATTTTATTTCTACCCTTTTTACATCCATCTTTGAATTTGTCATTTAGCCAATATGGCGTGCTTGCTGGCATGGTTGTTTATGCTGTACCGCAAGTTTTGGCAGCAACAGCATCTATCTCTTTTGTAAGCGTCCAAATTGCAACAATTGTTAAATTGGTACGCGTTCTCATGTTAGGTCCTGTTATTTTTATTCTATCAATTATCTATCATCGCTCAGCACAAACACGTTTTCGTCTACATACTCTTGTGCCATGGTTTATAATCGGCTTTATTATCATGATGCTTATCCGCTCAAGCGGACTTATTCCTGAAACGGCTATAAATCCGATCAAACTTACTGCTCAGGTGTTCACTATCATTTCAATGGCAGCATTAGGTTTAGGTGTTGATATACGATCATTAAAAAAAGCAGGATGGCGCGTTATTTTGGCTTCAACCTGCTCCATAATTATTCTCGGTATTTGTAGCCTTATCATGATACAATTGAATGATTTAAATCATATAATACTTTGAAATATGCATTAATTGTTTCTTTTTTTAAGGGAGTATGCAATCAACCCAAAGTCCTCATTATTATTAAAATCAGTTCTTTCATAAACCAGAAAAAGTTCTAAAATACTGCTCATTATTCTATACAAAAAATTGAAAATGCTACGATATGAAGTGAAAACTATCGAATTTGCTTTTTCAATAAGCTTTTCAGTCTATAGTGATTTGCAACGGTATAGTATTCAATATGGAACGCATACAAAATAATGCTCTTTATTTCAGATCTGATTAAGTTAATTTTTTATAGAAGACTGATAGAATATGTTCTTTAATGAAGTCATCCTTCTCACGAAGAGAAAATACCTAAAACAGAACATATTTATGTTGCTCATTCACGTACTTGTAAAAAAATACCTCTCAAGGCACATGAACTCCCTATCACGGCTGTGCCTTGTGAATAATATAATGTAAAATCCCCATGAAGTGTCTAAAATACATTGTGCATCCCCCTCTTCGCTTTATGAAGTAACAAGCCCTAGCATCATACTATTATTAACTCCCAATGTTGCAACAGCTCTTGCATTTAAATGGTTTATGACAGAAACTTTACTCCTTTCTTAAATAATTTTATCCACACGCCAACTCTCCTTATGTCGTGTGAGACAAGAGTTTTAATTTATGGGTTTGAAATAAAAAAATCTTACAATATCCAAGGCTAGTATTTAAAATGGAAATGATAAACTATCATTATAAATCAGTTCATTGATAACAAAAATAAATAAGAATCACATCAATATCTCGTTTATTCTATAAAAGATATTGTTACTTATTGGCACTAGCAACTTTCTTACAAATGAAATATACGACAATAAAAAGATTAAAAATATAACAGGCCTTTTGTTTACCGTTTTATTCAACTAAAATATTTTTATGCTTATCCTTGCTATAGATACTGCTTCAATTTATTGTGCTGTTGCACTTGTTCGCCATAAATCTGTTATTGCGCGTATTAATGAGCGCATGAACAAAGGGCATGCTGAAAAACTTATTGGGCAAATTACACAAATAATGGCACAAGCCAATATGACGCTTGATCAAGTTGAGCGTATTGCTGTCAATGTTGGACCTGGATCGTTTACTGGTGCACGTGTCGGTGTTGCAACAGCGCGCGCTTTGGCATTAGCACTTGAAATACCAGCTGTTGGAGTGAGTGCTCTTGAAGCGTTAGCTGCGCAAATAACAACCAATACAAAGAGTACATCAGCAATTACTGTTGTCATTGAAGCAGGGAGAGATATGTTTTACCATCAAAATTTTCATCAGGATCTTATCCCTTTGGGAGCGCCGGGATTAAAAACAGTTGGAAATATCATCGAAGATTTGCCTCCAAAAACCCAACTAACTGGCCCAGCTGCTGATGTCATTGTGCAGCATATGAAAAACCATAAAATAAACGAAAAAATTGTCCTAGAAAAAATCCCCTGCGAAGCGGCTGATATTGTAAACTATGCTTATCTTGCTGCAAACAAACAACCACAAAATTCACCTCGCCCACTCTATCTACGCAGTGCTGATGCAAAACAACAAACCGATTTTGCTTTACCACGAAAAAAATAATGTCCAAATTTTCATTAACAAAAAAAGATTTTGAGATTGCTCCGCTACAAGTTCATGATAGTGCGGCTCTTCATCAAATTCATCAATATTGTTTTACCCTTGCTTGGAAAAAACAAGCTTTTGATAATTTCTTAACAGATCATTCTATCTTCGGGTACAAAGTTTTTCTCATTGATCGCCCTGATCAAATTTTAGGCTTTTGCCTCTGCCGTCTCATCCTTGATGAAGCAGAAATCATCACAATTGCTGTCCACCCTCATTATCGTCAACAAGGAATTGGTACCCTGCTTGTCGATCGTACCGTTTGCCATCTTCACAACAAGCGCGCTATAAAATTATTCTTGGAAGTAGAAACAACAAATCTTTCTGCTTTGAACCTTTATCAACGCTTCGAATTTCAAAAAATTTCTAAACGTCTTGCTTACTACCCATCAAAAAATGGTCGCGGTGATGCAATTATCATGCAAAAAACTTTTAAGCAAATAGATTGAGATTTGTGTAAAAAACATTTAGACATGCACTATGAATAAAGTAAATTCTAAAAATACGCCTCCTGTTACTCCTAAAAAGGTTTTTATCAAAACTTATGGATGTCAAATGAATGTTTATGATAGCCAACGTATGACTGATAGTCTCAGTTCACAAGGCTATGTGACAACACACACTCCCGATGATGCCGATCTTATTCTTGTTAACACCTGTCATATTCGTGAAAAAGCAGCAGAAAAACTTTATTCTGATCTTGGTCGTTTGCGCATTATGCGTCAAGAACGCACACCTGATAAACCCTTGACAGTTGGTGTAACGGGTTGTGTTGCACAAGCTGAGGGAAGTGAAATCTTGCGCCGTGCGCCAACAGTGGATCTTGTTATTGGTCCACAAATGTATCATCGCCTGCCAAAATTGTTAGAAAAAGCCAAACAAGGAAAAAAGATTATCGAAACAGACTATGCTGTTGAAGATAAATTTGCTCATTTGCCGCCTCATAATAAACATGCAGTAAGAAAACGGGGTGTTAGCGCATTTTTAACAGTACAAGAAGGGTGCGACAAATTTTGCACTTTTTGTGTTGTTCCCTATACGCGGGGTGCTGAAATATCACGGTCCGTCGAGCAAATTACCGAGGAAGCCCGCCAGCTTATTGAAGCAGGTGTTAAAGAGATTACGCTGCTTGGACAAAATGTCAATGGTTGGCATGGACAAAGTGCTGATGGCAAAACTTGGCGTCTTGGCGATCTTCTTTATCATCTTGCAAAACTCGATGGTTTAAAGCGTTTGCGTTACACAACCAGCCACCCGCGTGATATGGATGATAGCCTTATCGCCGCACATCGAGATCTTGATATGTTAATGCCTTACCTCCATCTGCCTGTTCAATCAGGTTCAGATCGCATCTTAAAAGCCATGAATCGCCAACACAAAAGTTCTCATTATCTTCATCTTATCGAAAAAATTCGGACGGCACGACCCGATATTGCCTTTTCAGGTGATTTTATTGTAGGATTTCCAGGCGAAACAGATGAAGATTTTGAAGAAACCATTAAACTTATTCAACAAGTGCAATACAGTTCAGCTTATTCTTTTAAATATTCCCCCCGTCCTGGAACAGTGGGAGCTACCATGAAAAATCATGTTGATGAATCTGTAAAAGATGCCCGACTTCAACATCTACAGCACCTTCTCCTTGAACAACAAAATGTGTTCTTGCATTCTAAAATTGGTCAAAAAACGAACGTTCTTATCGAAAAACCTGGGCGTCACTCAGGGCAAATGGTAGGGCGTTCCCCGTGGCTTTTACCTGTTGTCGTCGATACAGAAGCCTCTACAGGTAGCGTGGTAGAAATTCATATTAAAAATGCAAGCTCAAACAGTTTTGTTGGTGAAGTGACCAATAGATAACCATGCCTCTAAGACCTTGTTCACAATAAATATTTTGGAAAACTCTTTTATTTTAAAAGAAAATGATTACATCTAAAGTGTGCACTTTTGCGAAAGAGAGTTTGTCTTTTATAGAGTTTACTCAAAAAGATGTGTAGTATTTATGTAGAGATGGAGAATAGGCTGAAAGCTTCAACCGAAAAAATAAAGCGCGTTAAAGAAAACGTAAATATTGCCCTTGAAAAGACTGATCCCTTGGGAAAAGTAAACGCTTCAGATACAAGCCAAGTTGTTTTGATTTTTGAAAACAATAAATATGCAAAAGTAGTTTTTGGTAAATTTGACGAAAACCTTGCTTATATCGGAAAAAAACTTGAACTCAGTATTCATCCGCGTGGTAATGAAGTCTTAATCCATGGAAGTATTTCTGTTATAAAACGTGCGCAATATGTATTGCAGCAGCTTTATGAACGTGCAAAAACACATCAAGAGCTCACTTTATCAGATATAAAAGGAGCGATTGCTATGGCAAGTATACCCAAAAAGCAGAAAGAGGACACAATAACACACAAATCTGCAACAAAAAGTACACCAGCACAGTTGAGAACTCATAAAAAAATAATTCATGCACGGACTCCAACACAAGATGCTTACATCCACGCTATGGAGCACACTGAACTTGTGTTTGGTGTAGGACCAGCAGGAACAGGCAAAACGTATCTTGCTGTTGCTCATGCCGCAATGCTTCTAGAACGTGGTATCATTGAGCGAATTATTCTCTCACGTCCTGCTGTTGAAGCTGGAGAACATCTTGGTTTTCTTCCCGGTGATCTCAAAGAAAAAGTTGACCCATATTTAAGACCACTTTATGATGCTCTTTATGATATGATTCCTGCTAAAAAAATAGAACGTATCTTAGCTTCTGGTGACATAGAAATTGCTCCTCTTGCATTTATGCGCGGGCGAACACTTGCCCATGCCGCTATTATTCTTGATGAAGCACAAAATACTACGCCCATGCAAATGAAGATGTTCCTCACACGTCTTGGAGAAGGAGCGCGTATGATTGTTACCGGTGATGTAAGCCAAATCGATTTGCCTACAGGACAAAAATCAGGTCTCACTGAAGCAATCCGCATTCTTTCAAATGTAGAAAATATTGCAATTGTGCATTTTGAGGAAAAAGATGTTGTACGTCACCCGCTTGTTACTGCTATCGTTCGCGCTTATGATCGTGATTCTAGAATACACAATAAAAAAAAATCACTCGCGTGCGACACATTAAAAAATGAATTTGATTCATCATGATTATTATTGATATAATGATTAAAAGCGCAGGGTGGAATGATGAGGAAATGCTTTATAATATCACCGAAAAAGCGTTAACGACAACAATGCATCATGTTTCATTGGAAAATGTTGTAAGCGAAATTAGCCTGCTTTTTACGGATGATGAACATATGGCACAAATCAATGCACAATGGCGCAATAAAAACAAATCCACCAATGTATTATCCTTTCCTGCTTTTCCCCTTAAAGCTGGAAATCCTCCTGGTCCCATAATGGGTGATATTATTATTGCACGAGAAACTGTTGTTCTCGAAGCAGAGAAAGAAGGAAAAACATTTCAAGACCATTTAATGCATATGATTGTTCATGGCATCTTGCATCTACTTGGTTATGACCATGAAACTGATAATGAAGCACATCAAATGGAAAAGCTTGAAAGAGAAATTCTTCAAAAGCTTTTCATAAAAGATCCTTACGCTGAATTGTCTATAAATGATAAAATTTAACTTTTAAAATTAATATTACGAGCATACCATTTAAGCCTCTCATTCATCTATTATAAAAAGAAAGTTTAGAAGATTTCAAAACCATGGCCAACAAAATAAATGCACAAAATAATAGTCCTACATCTTCTAATAATGAAAAAAATCCCTCTCAACAAACGAATCATACAGAAAAATATTCTCTGATGAATCATTTATTTTCATTCTTACGTGGTCGTAATTGTGCATCTACGTCACTGCGCGATGACCTTACCGTTGCCCTCACGACTAACAATGAAAAAGACACCGCCCTCTTCTCACCTGAAGAACGTACTATGCTGCATAACATTTTACGCTTACGTGAAGCACGCGTAGATGATGTTATGATACCCCGTTCTGAAATTGAAGCATTAGAAATAAACACTTCACTTGGAGAAGCCCTTAAATGTTTTGCAAAAATTGGTCATTCTCGCATACCAGTTTATGCTGAAACTTTAGATGATCCGCGTGGAATGATCCATATCCGCGATATTCTTAACTATATGATTCGCTTTATTATCACCCCAACAAAAACCGAACAGAAATCCGATTTTCTTCAATTAAACCATGCAGACTTGCATACCCCAATCGGTGAATTGGATCTAATCCGAAAAGTTCTCTTTGTTCCCAGTTCTATGCTAGCAAGCAAATTATTAACACGGATGCAAACCACACGAACACAAATGGCTTTAGTTATTGATGAACATGGAGGAACAGATGGTCTCGTTTCAATGGAGGATATTGTTGAATTAGTCGTTGGTGATATCGAAGATGAACATGATAATGTTGACAATGCTATCGTACGCGAACCCAATAATAAATGGCTCGTTGATGCAAGAACTGAACTAGAAGATGTGGAGAAAGCTCTTGGACCTGATTTTATCGTAGGGGAATATGGTGATGATGTTGATACTATTGGTGGTTTGATTGTCTCCATTCTTGATCGCATTCCTGAAAAAGGTGAAATTATCGAAGCTGTACCTGGCTATAGATTTCGTATTTTAGAAGCTGATAAACGCCGGATTAAGCGGTTACGCATTTTTCGCATTCCAGAAAATGAGAATCTTGAGAACAATGCCATTCCTAAAGAATAGTCCAGAGTTTTTTAACAATTTCATCGTTTTTTTGTCCTCTGTTACCGGCTGGAAGCGCCAAGCATTGATCTTTCTATGTGGTGCTTTTACTTCTTTTGCACTTCCACCCTTTTATTTGACACCTCTTTGCTTTTTAACTTTCCCCATTTTTATTGTTTTACTGGACTCAATACAGTCCTCCCCAAACAATAAAAAACATTTTTTTATCTACGCTTTAAGCTGTGGAACCTTTGGTTTTAGTTATTTTATTTGCGGACTTTGGTGGCTCTGCAATGCTTTGTTAACAGATCCAGATTCTTTTGGTTGGGCAGTTCCACTAGCCATTTTATTTCCTCCTCTCTACCTTTCTTTTTATTGGTTTTTTTCTGGTTTCATTGTCGGCTTATTATGGACAAAAGGAATAGCACGCTTTTTTGTTTTAGCCTTTTCTTTAGGATTAGCCGAGTGGTTGCGTGCGTTCTTATTCACAGGATTTCCATGGAATGCTCTTGGCTATACAGCCATGCCCACCCCAATGCTCATGCAATCTGATGCCATCGTGGGACTGTACGGAATGAATATTCTTGTGGTCTTAACCTACAGTTTGCCAACAGTTTTACTCACAGATGAAAAAAAGAAAGCTGCCCTTTCTCTTTGCTTAGCACTTATATTTATTCACTGTAGTTTTGGATTTTATCGCCTCCATACGATAGACAATACAGCTGAAGATCAAAAAAGAAGTTTTTGGGTGCGCATTGTTCAACCTTCTATACAACAAAATATAAAATTGCGCGATAATACACGAGAAGCCACGTTGGAAGCGCATATGAATCTGAGTGCAGCACCAGCAACTGGTAAAAATCCAGAACCTGATTTTATCGTATGGCCTGAAGCATCTGTTCCTTATCTTCTCTATGATCAATCATCTATCACAATGCACATCGCCTCTCTTTTAAAACCTAAACAATGGGCTATTATCGGAGCAATACGCGCCAGTGATGATTTACCCCATTCCCAAACACAATATTTTAATACAATTGTAGTCATTAACGCTCAAGGTAATATTTTTAACACTTCCGATAAACTTCATTTGGTCCCTTTTGGTGAGTATCTTCCCTATCAGAATTTATTGAAAAAAATTGGATTGCATATCCTCGCTGATAATATTGGTGGATATAGTGCTGCGCATGTGCGCGAAACTGTCACAATGCCAAACGGATTTTCTTATCTACCCTTGATTTGTTATGAAGCAATATTTCCTCATGAAATGACTTTTAAAGGTTCCCCGCCTCAAGCAATCATTAATGTTACAAATGATGCATGGTTCGGTGTAACACCAGGACCCTATCAACATCTTCAACAAGCACAGCTTCGTGCCGTTGAACTGGGAATCCCCCTCATACGGGCAGCCAATAATGGAATATCAGCAGTTATTGATTCTTATGGACGAATCGTTGTAGCTCTTCAACAAAATGCTGTGGGCATTATTGATTCAAAAATTCCACCATCCATTACCCCTATAGGAAGCAATGAATACAGAACTTTCTCTACTTTTATCTTATTCATCCTTATGCTATTGTGTCGTATTGGTTTTGGTTTTACAAAACAGCTTAAATGATTCAAGTGCTCCTTGTGCGATATTATGTTGCATATACCAGTAATATTGGGAAAAAATATTACATATTATTTTAATTATATGATAAACCAGCTTCGCATAAATCTGATGTTGGTTTAAAAGAAAAGTGCTGGAAATTAAAGAGTTGCATTATGACCGAAACTAGAAAAAAACCTGACCCTATAGATATCTATGTTGGAACTCGTATTCGTTTACGTCGTAATATTTTAGGACTTACTCAAGAAAAACTAGGTGAAAAATTAGGCATCACTTTTCAGCAAATCCAAAAATATGAAAAAGGAACAAACCGTATCGGTGCCAGTCGTCTTCAAGCGATAGCAGAAATTATGGATGTTCCTGTTTCTTACTTTTTTGATAAAGGACTTACCTCTCAACAAGTAGAAGGTTTTGCTGAAAGTGATCACAATTTTATGGACTTTTGTTCTAGCAGCGAAGGTATCCAACTCATGCGGGCTTTTACGAATATCTCTGATGCTAAAGTGCGTCGAAAAATCATTGACTTAGCAAAAGCACTTTCTGAGGAAGATTTAACAAATAAGCTATAAAATTAAAATTATATTTTTTCTCTCTTATTCATATAAATTCGCATTAACGATTTGCTGTGGAATTGGCAAACCGTAGAAATTTTAGTAGGCAATTAATTGAATCGTTGGTTTTCTTTTTGAAGGAGTTCCTATGCCGCATCAAGATTATCTTTTTACGAGCGAATCGGTATCAGAAGGGCATCCTGATAAAATTTGTGATCGTATTTCTGATGAAATCGTTGATATGATCTATAAAGAAGCTCAAAAGACTGGTACTGATCCGTGGTTAGTCCGCGTTGCTTGTGAAACTCTCGTCAGTGTAAACCGTGTTGTTATTGCCGGTGAAGTGCGTGTTCCCGATACACTCTTAAAAAAAGATAAAAATAAAGAGTTTATCTATGATAAGATTGGCTTTCCACTCATTAATCCTACGCGTTTTCGTACAGCAGCACGCCGTGCTATTCGTGCTATTGGCTACGAACAAGCCGGATTTCATTGGAAAACTGTTAAAATTGATGTTCTATTGCGCCCTCAATCTACGGACATTGCAAGAGGCGTTGATAATGCTACAGATCGGCATGGTGAAGAAGGAGCAGGTGATCAAGGTATCATGTTTGGATATGCTTGCCGTGAAACACCAGATCTCATGCCTGCACCAATTTATTATGCGCATAAGATTCTCAAACTTCTTGCCGCAGCCCGTCATAAAGGAGAAGGAGAAACTGGAAAATTAGGACCAGATGCTAAAAGCCAAATCACCATACGTTATAAAAATGGAAAACCTATAGAGGTAACATCCATCGTTCTTTCAACGCAGCACCTCGATGAAAGTTGGGATTCCAACAAAGTGCGTACAGTGGTTGAGCCATACATTCGTCAAGCTTTACATGATATTCCCATTTCTGATCAATGTAGTTGGTATATAAACCCAACAGGAAAATTTGTCATTGGTGGTCCTCAAAGTGATGCCGGATTAACAGGACGCAAAATTATCGTAGATACGTACGGAGGCGCAGCACCCCATGGAGGCGGTGCTTTTTCAGGAAAAGATACGACAAAAGTTGATCGTTCTGCAGCGTATGCAGCACGTTATCTGGCTAAAAATATTGTTGCAGCTCATTTAGCAGAAAGATGCACCATTCAACTCTCCTATGCAATTGGTATTGCACAACCTTTATCTATTTATCTTAATCTTCATGGAACAGGAAAAGTCGATGAAAAGGTTATTGAAGAAGCCATCCGCAAAATAATGGACCTTTCACCTACCGGCATTCGAAAACATCTTGACCTCAATAAACCTATTTATGCAAAAACAGCTGCCTATGGTCACTTTGGTCGTAAACCAAAACACGATGGTTCGTTTTCATGGGAAAAAACTGATCTCGTGAAAACGCTTCAAACAATGATCCAAATCCCATGATTAAACATAATATACGTAAGAGTGAAGCATTTTTTGGACGCCGACAAGGAAAACAACTTCGAAACAGTCAGCTTACACGTATAAAAATGCTTCTCCCATATTTTAATATTGATCTAAATGTCCCTCCTCCCTCAAACTTTACATCCTTATTTTCAAGCAAAGTAAAAGAAGTTCGACTTGAAATCGGCTTTGGTGGAGGTGAGCATTTACTCCATGAAATGGAACATTTTCCACAAACCGGTTTTATCGGCATCGAACCTTTTATTAATGGCATGGCGAAAATATTGTTGTCCCTTGAACAACATAAACACCATCAAAATCGTCTTCGCCTCTATAATGATGATGCTACGCGCCTCCTTGATTGGCTTCCTGATAACTCGCTTGATGGAATAGATCTTTTCTATCCTGATCCTTGGCCGAAAAAGAAACACTGGAAACGACGTTTCATCAACATAAAAAATCTTAACCGTTTTGCTCGCGTTCTTAAAAAGGGAAAAAAATTTCGCTTTGCTAGCGATATAGACAGTTATGTAAACTGGACCTTATACCATTGTGCACAACATGATTACTTTGAGTGGAAAGCAGAAAGCCCTCAAGACTGGAAAAACCCTTATCCACTATGGAGAGGAACCCGCTATGAAGCAAAAGCTCTCCGCGAAGGACGAACGCCTGCCTATCTTACCTTTATCAAGAAATAAATGATCAAGCGCTTTTCTCATAAACAACTTGAAAAATTTTGGATTTAAGAGTATCAATAGTTAAATTCTTGGTCTTATGATGAAGAGTGGGCCGTTGGACCCGCTCTTTTTTAATATCATAAAACTGATGAAACCAACTTGGATAAAATTTATGAATGAAGTTGAAAAAATAAGCAATCTTGACGAACCGCGCCTGTTTGAAGAAGATGGTATCGAAGCACAGGTTGCTGCTCTTGTCATACCACTACTTAAACCTTTAGGTTTTCGTTTGGTTCGCGTGAAACTTCTTGGTCAAAATGGTTTAACACTTCAAATTATGGTTGAACGTGCCGATGGTTCTATGACCATAGAAGATTGTGAAACGGTTAGTCGAACTGTTTCTCCCCTCCTTGATGTACAAAATGTTATTGAACGCAAATATCATTTAGAAATCTCATCCCCTGGAATTGATCGTCCATTGGTAAGAAAATCTGATTTTTTTCATTGGCAAGGGCATCTTGCAAAAATTGAAACCAAAATAACAATTGATGGGCGCCGAAAATTTCGTGGGACACTTACAAATATCACGCAAGATGGATTTATTTTAAACACTGATAAAGCTGCTTATGGAGAAGCCATGTATACCCCTATTTCCTTTTGTGATATTATAAATGCGCATTTAGTGCTTACCGATGAGCTTATTCGCGATGCATTGAAACAAAATAAAGATTTAAGTCAACAATTCATTGCCGAAGAGAACGTTAACGACTCTATACAGACGCTCAATTTCAAAAAATAATATCACTGGGAAATACCCATCGTGTGGCACAAAGAAGGAGAAAATTGATGGCTACAAGCGCTAACAGGCTTGAGATTCTGCAAATTGCAGATGCTGTTGCACGTGAAAAGTCAATCGACCGTGAAATTGTCATTTCTGCGATGGCTGATGCTATTCAAAAAGCAGCACGTTCTCGTTATGGTCAAGAAACCAATATTCGTGCTGAAATCAATTCTAAAACAGGTGAAATTAAATTACAGCGCCTGCTTAAAATCGTTGATGTCGTTGAAGACTATACAACGGAAATTACTTTGTCTGATGCTCTCAAACGTCAAGCAGAAGCAAAAATTGGTGATTTTTTTGCTGATCTTTTACCTCCTATGGATTTTGGACGTATCGCAGCACAATCTGCTAAACAGGTTATTGTACAAAAAGTACGCGATGCAGAGCGTGATCAGCAATATGAAGAATTCAAAAATAAAGTTGGTGAAATTATTTCTGGTACAGTTAAGCGTGTGGAATATGGTAACGTCATCGTTGATCTAGGGCGCGGTGAAGCTATTGTGCGCCGTGATGAATTAATTCCTCGTGAATCATTCCGCTATGGAGATCGCATTCGTGCTTTTGTCAATGATGTACACCGTGAAACGCGTGGGCCGCAAATTTTCCTTTCACGCACCCATCCCCAATTTATGGTAAAACTTTTCACTATGGAAGTACCTGAAATTTATGATGGTATTATAGAAATCAAATCTGTTGCCCGCGATCCGGGTTCACGAGCTAAGATCGCCGTTGTTTCACGCGATGGTTCCATTGATCCTGTTGGAGCATGCGTTGGAATGCGAGGAAGTCGTGTACAAGCTGTTGTTGCTGAATTACAAGGCGAAAAAATTGATATTATTCCTTGGTCGCCTGATGCAGCAACATTTGTCGTTAATGCATTACAACCTGCTGAAGTTTCTAAAATCATCCTTGATGAAGATGCTGAACGTATTGAAGTTATTGTGCCAGATGATCAACTTAGCCTTGCTATTGGACGACGTGGACAAAATGTTCGTTTAGCTTCGCAGCTAACAGGATGGAACATTGATATTTTAACGGAAAAGGAGGAATCTGAAAATCGTCAAAAAGAATTTACTGAACGGAGTAAATTGTTTATGGAATCCTTAGAAGTTGACGAAATGATCGGACAAGTTATGGCGTCAGAGGGTTTTTCTTCTATTGAAGAAATCGCCTATATTGATCTGGAAGAAATCGCTTCTATTGATGGTTTTGACCATGAAACTGCTAATGAAATCCAAAGTCGTGCCCGTGAATATCTTGATCGGCAAGAAAAAGAGCTCGACGAAAAACGTAAAAAACTCGGAGTTTCTGACGAATTGCGAACACTTCCTGGAATGACAAGTGCTATGTTGGTTGCTGTTGGTGAGGATGGTGTAAAAACAATAGAAGACTTTGCTGGCTATGCCGTTGATGATTTAGCCGGCTGGAGAGAACGTAAAGAAGGTCAAACACAGAATTTTTCTGGTATTCTGACCCCTTTTGACATTACACGTGATGATGCAGAAGCTATGGTTTTAGCCGCACGTGTACAAGCAGGCTGGATAGACCAAGCTGATCTTGTTACAGAAAATCCTGTAGAAGATGAAAATTCTGCAGAAAATGAAAAAACAGATGATTTGGATGTGGATACACTTTAAATGAATGAACGGACTTGCATTGTGACCCGAAAAAATGCTTCAGCACAAATGCTGATCCGTTTTGTTATTGGTCCCAATAACCAAATTGTTCCTGATCTTAAAGCGAATTTACCAGGGCGTGGCGTTTGGATTTCTGCCCATCACGCTGTTATTGAGAAAGCAATCAAACAGAAAGCTTTTCATAGAAATTTTAAAACAGATGTTGAGGTTGTACCAAATCTTGTGCATATTGTTGATACGCTTTTACTAAAAGCTGCTCTCTCAAGCCTTTCCATGGCAAGAAAAGCAGGAGCCGTTGTCGCAGGAGCAACAAAGGTTGACACCGCTATTCGCTCTGGTCAAGTTATTCTTGTACTCCATGCCAAAGAAACAACAGAAGATGGAAAACGAAAAATTGCACAGGCCATCCACACAACACAACAACAAACAAATCGCACTATAAAAACCATATCTTTATTTACAAGTGATGAAATGCGAGTGGCTTTTGGCTCTAGTCCTGTAATGCACGCAGCTTTATTGGACACAAAGGCTGCTGAAGGATTTCTCAAAACGATATATAAATTGATCACCTATCGTGATGACAAACATAGTAAGCTTGGTGAGATGACGGCACAAGCCGTGAAGGAAGTACAATGAGTGAAAATAACAACGACAAAACAACAATCAAGAAGACACTAACTCTCAAGCGGTCTGTCTTGGAAACGAGCACGGTCAAACAAAATTTTAGCCATGGCCGTACAAAGGCTGTCGTTGTCGAAACTAAACGGCGTAAAATTACGCGACCTGATGAAAAAACTGAGACCCTACAGCCCATTACAAAGCCGCATGTGGCTTCCCAGCGCTCTAAACCACGTTTTGAGGGAAAAAAGCCTCAAGAATCTGTAGCCAAAAGCAATCTTTCATCGGCTGAAATGGAAGCAAGACTTCGCGCATTAGAAGAAGCACATATCCAAGAAAGAATAACGCGAGAACAAGCCGAAGAAAAAGCAAAACGCGCTAAAGAACAGGAAGAAATTTTACAGCAAGAAATTAAAGAAAAAGAAATACATCCCCAACAAGAAGAAGAAAAACCGCTGATACAGACTCCACCTGTTCCTCCTCTCATCGAACAAACAGATATTCCTCTTGCGCCTAAAAACACAACTGTGATTGAAAAACGCAAAATAGATGAGGATAAAGAAGAAGAGCGGCATAACCGACGTTCTAATCTTTCTAAATCAGAAATACGCGCGCCAAAAGTTATCAAAGGGACTGATGAGCGACGTCGTGGAAAACTAACTCTTAATAGCGCACTGGATGAAGAAGGAAGCGCACGTGGGCGCTCAATGGCTGCAATGCGGCGCAGACAGGAAAAGTTTAAGCGTGCACAAAACCAAGAACCAAGAGAAAAAATTTCTCGCGAAGTTGTTCTTCCTGAAACAATTACCATTCAAGAGCTCGCACAACGTATGACTGAGCGTTCCGTTGATGTAGTTAAATTTTTAATGAAACAGGGACAAATGGTGAAACCTGGTGATGTTATTGACGCAGACGTTGCCGAACTCATCGCTGTTGAATTTGGCCATACTGTTAAACGTGTTTTAGAATCTGATGTAGAGGAAGGTATCTTTAATGTAACAGATAATCCTCAAAATATGCAGCAGCGTCCCCCTGTTGTAACCATTATGGGCCATGTTGACCACGGAAAAACTTCTCTTCTGGATGCTATTCGCAAAGCAAATGTTGTTTCTGGCGAAGCAGGTGGTATTACGCAGCATATTGGTGCCTATCAAGTAGAACAAAACGGTCAAAAAATTACTTTTATTGATACACCAGGGCATGCTGCATTTACCGCTATGCGTGCTCGTGGAGCTCGTGTTACCGATATTGCTGTTCTCGTTGTTGCCGCTGATGATAGTGTCATGCCCCAAACGATTGAATCAATCAATCATGCCAAAGCTGCTGGTGTCCCTATCATTGTTGCTATCAACAAAATTGATAAACCAGCTGCGAATGCACAAAAAGTACGTACAGAACTTTTACAACATGAAGTGTTTGTTGAAACTATGGGCGGGGAAACTTTGGACGTTGAGGTTTCTGCTAAAACTGGTCAAAACCTAGATAAACTTCTCGAAGCTATCCTTCTTCAAGCTGAAATGCTTGACCTGAAAGCAGATCCTCAGCGAACTGCAGAGGGCGTTGTCATTGAAGCCAAATTGGATCGAGGACGCGGATCTGTTGCAACAGTTCTTGTTCAAAAAGGTACATTACATCCTTCTGATATTATCGTTGCCGGAAATGAATGGGGTCGTGTACGCGCTTTGATTGATGACCGTGGTCGCCATGTCAAAGAAGCTGTTCCCTCTACACCAATTGAAATTTTAGGCATGCAAAGAACACCACAAGCTGGAGATCGTTTTGCTGTTGTCACACATGAAGCAAAAGCACGCGAAATTTCTGAATATCGTCAACGATTAGCTCGTGATAAAGCTGTTGCTCGACAAACGGGTTCGCGTGGTTCTCTTGAACAGATGATGACAAAATTGCAAACAACTGGTGTTAAGGAGTTTTCTCTTATTATAAAAGGAGATGTGCAAGGATCAATTGAAGCAATCGCTTCAGCATTAGAGAAGCTAGGAAATGATGAGGTTCGTGCGCGTGTTGTACATTCTGGTGCTGGAGGAATTACTGAAAGTGATATTTCTCTTGCAGAAGCATCTAATTCAGCTGTGATTGGTTTTAATGTTCGGGCCAATAAACAAGCGCGTGATTTTGCTAAAACACAAGGAATTGAAATTCGTTATTATAACATCATTTACGATCTTGTTGACGATATCAAAGCCGCCATGTCTGGATTACTCTCACCAGAACAGCGTGAAACATTCCTTGGTAATGCTGAAATTCTAGAAGTCTTTAACATTACAAAAATCGGAAAAGTTGCTGGATGTCGTGTTACAGAAGGTAAAATAGAACGAGGAGCAGGCGTTCGCCTTATCCGTGATAACATCGTTATTCACGAAGGAAAGCTAAAAACACTCAAACGCTTCAAGGATGAAGTCAATGAAGTACAAAGTGGTCAAGAATGTGGAATAGCCTTTGAAAACTATGAAGATATGCGCGCAGGAGATATCATTGAGACCTTCCGTATCGAACATATTAATCGCACATTATAAAATAATCCAATAACTTTACCCTAGTGTAAAATGAGGAAAGTTATTCGATTATATAGACAATGTCTCTTTTTTTCCTTATCTAAATGATCAAAAAAGAGGTCTTGTAGCGAGGATAAAACTTTGATGAAAAATGCAGGGCCATCAAAACGGCAACTTAGAGTAGCAGAGCAAGTACGTCACGCAGTAGCGCATATACTACAGCGTGGTATTTTGCTTGATGATGTCTTGAAGGATATTGTCATTTCTGTCTCTGAAGTACGAATGTCACCAGATTTAAAAATTGCCACTTGTTTTGTATCACCTCTCAGCACTCTTAAAAATACTTTCCATACCGATACCGATGTCATTGATATTCTCAATAAACATAGTCGTTTTCTCCGTGGAGAAATCAGCCATACGTTGCAACAAATGAAATATATGCCTCAACTGCGTTTCCGACTTGATAATAGTTTTGATAATTTTTCAAAAATTGATGCCCTACTTCGTTCGCCTGAGGTCGCGCGCGATCTTCACCATAGTGATAAAGATAAGGTTTAAGTATGGCACGACACCGCAAAAAAAAAGGACGTCCTGTTTCTGGCTGGGTCATATTTGATAAACCAAAGGGAATGAAATCCACAGAAGCTGTCTCACAAATCAAATGGCTCTTTCATGCACAAAAAGCAGGACATGCCGGTACGCTTGATCCTCTTGCTTCTGGTCTCTTACCCATTGCATTGGGTGAAGCAACCAAAACCGTTCCTTACGTGATGCAAGGCAAAAAAACTTACCGTTTTCATATCGCTTGGGGACAAGAACGTTCAACAGATGATCTAGAGGGAGAAATAACCAAAACATCTCTCAAACGTCCAACTCGAGAAGAAATACTTGCTCTTCTTCCTCAATATACAGGTATTATTTTGCAAACACCTCCACAATTTTCAGCAATAAAAATTGCTGGAAATCGCGCTTATGATCTAGCGCGTGAAGGGGAAATCGTTGAAATTCCACCCCGTGAAGTGGAAATAGAAACTTTCAAGTTAATAGAAACTCCTACCAAGGAGTATTCTGTCTTTGAAATAACCTGCGGGAAAGGAACTTATGTGCGCTCTTTAGCACGCGATATGGGACGTGATCTGGGATGCTACGGGCATATTGCTGACTTAAGACGTATTACCGTCGCACCTTTTGATGAAGAGGATCTCATCACATGGGATGAACTAAAAGCAGCTAGCCCGCTAAATAAAAATACTACAGAGGAAAATAATAGTTCTTTTGAAAAAAATTTCACAACACTCGATGGGCTCTTAATTGAAACGAGCGCCGCATTGGATTGCCTCTTTCATTATACCCTTAATGAAACCCAAGCACAAAGAGTTATGAAGGGGCATTCTATACTCTTGTGTCATCACAAAATACCTCTTGATGAAGATGAAATTTGTGTCCTCTATAAGGAACAACTGCTTGCTATCGGCACCCTCGACAAAGATCTATTTAAAGCAAAGCGGATTTTTACAATTTAATCGATTCTTTCCCCCTTTTTCGGAAAGATCATTTTTCTCTCTCAAATAAAGAAAATGTGTTGCTTTTCATTGTCTCCATTTTTCTTATTCACATCAAAAATTAAGTTAACGATACAAGCCAATACCATCATACACTTTGTCCCCCCCCCTAATGTAACAACAGTCCTTGCATTTAAAAAGATTCATAAGAGGCATGTTATATCCCTTTTTCAATCTCTTTTTACTCACACGTTAACCTCCGTTTGTAATGTATCAGCGAATGATTTGGATAGATTCAACCTAAACACATTTAAAATGAAATAATCCTACGATATCTAGACTTTTACATTCAATATAAAAAACAGTTATTTATTCTTATAATCAATGTGTTGGAATCATATTCATTGCGTCCAACCTTAAAAACTCAAGAATCTATATCATGTTAAATCACTCATTTGATCATTACAGTACACACCTACATAATCTCTTTTTGGCAAAAAGAATTGTTCCGAATAGAAAAACTCAAACCTCAGGATTTAAACACATTGTAAGGATAATCCCTTCCAACTATTTATCCAATAAAAATTGATCGTTGACCACCTAAAAATGGCATAATTATGCTTACAATCGATCATTCTAATCGTCACGAAAGCACGCAAAGGTTTTGTAAAAATATCTGTAAAGAATAAGAAATTGTCAAGCTAGGGATTAGCTTATCGTTGTTTTTTGTATCGAATAAAAAGCTAGTATATCTCTTCATTCCATGGTTGGTATTTTGTAAACAGTTTGAACTTTCTATACCAGATATGAGTAAAGATATATCTGGTTGAGTAATATTTAAAAGGATAAGATAGCTTCATTTTGCAAAAACATGCAAGCAAAAACAAGCTATTTTTCATCTTACTATTATCCCTTTCATTCGACTCTACTTTTTAAATAATAGGGATTACGCTTTGTCTTACGTTTTTATTTTTCTCGTTCTTTTAATATGATTATTTCTCACTCAAAATAGGACGCCTAAAATAAAAAATTGTTGTGCTGCTTATTCACATGCTTTTTTAAGAAACATTTCTCAATGCATTCGAACTTATTTCACAACAACGCTCGTAAAATATATAAAATTCATTGCGCATGGCCCCATCTTTACGCTTAATAAAAATATAAGCCGGTATCACCATTCTATTTTCTAATTTAAAGTGTCGTAATAAACCTTGGCACTCGAAATAGTTTATTAGAAATCCTCCTTTTTCTATCATACCCGCTCTTACTTGTGACGTACAAGAAAATGGTTTTGATTGATGCAATATAAAGTAAAGTAAACAGATTTGAAATGAGAAAAACTTAAATTTTTGAAGACTATTATTTACCATAAAAAATGATAATTAGTCATTTATAAGTCAATATATTAACTATTGTAATACCCGTTTTTTTGTTGTTGCACTTATGCAAAAAAATTGATCAAAATAATATTAACATAATTTAATATTTTACAAAAAAACTGTTTTAACCCTAAGGGAGATGATCAGAGGAGACTTTTAAAAGCATCTCATTGGCTTGGGGTATTGTTTGGCGTTCAATCATGCGGTGCACTCTTATACCGTTAGGAGCACAATTTAAATGACGCAGACGCTTATTGACTTCGGCATCCGCTTTTGTGCGACGATGATTATGGCGTAAATAATCTACCCATGTTGGCATATGATAAGCCTCTGTCCAATATTCAGGTCTTTCCAGATCTCGTAAAAGGACCCATTGACGCGCACCATCGCGTAACCGAATATGGCGTCGACGCGTCATCACTTTAAGAAACTCTTCGAGATCATTTTCATGAATTTGATAATCAATCATTATCATGATCGGGCCACTTCTTGCTTTGAGGTCGAGTAATAATTCCGGCTCTCTAAAATGATCAAGAGGATTTAAATCTATCTGAGGAATTTCTTGAATTCTAAACTTTACCCCCGCAAGAGCACCTAAAATCAAGAATAGAGAACAAATGCTCAAAGCAATTGTTGGAGAATAACCATCAGCCAAAACTCCCCAGATTGCACTTCCAATAGCCATCCCCCCATAAGATGCCGTTTGATAAAGTGCTAAAGAACGAGCTACAACCCAGCGTGGTGTAGAAAGTTGTACAGATGTATTAAACAACGATAATGCCAAAACCCAACATAAACCTGCAGGAAATAAAGCAATATGGCTTATAATCAATGAACGGCTTATTCCCAATAAAAAGCAAGAAAAGGCAAAACCAATAAATGCACTTGCAATAATTGTTTCTGAACGAAAATGATGCCGTACAAATTCATTAATAATACCTGCTGTCATGGCTCCTAACCCAAAACAACCCAGCAACGTACCATAAAGAAGGGCATTTCCTCCGAGAACTTTATGCGCAACAATTGGCAAAAGTGCTAAAATCGAAATTGCTCCTATACCAAAAAGGAACGCTCGAACCATAATACTTAAGAGATTAGGCGACATCGCAACATAACGCAAACCATCTGAGACAGCTCCTAACAGTCTTTCTCGTGGCAATGGGTTGTTTTTATAATTCGATTTCCAGAAAAATAACGCACCAATAAGAGGAATATAGCTTATAGCATTAAACAAAAAAGCAGCAGATGCACCCAAAGTTGCAATAATGGCACCACCAATCGCAGGGCCAACACTCCGCATCAAATTAAAGCCAACACTATTCAAACTAACAGCAGTAGGAATATTTTCCCTGCTCACAATATCTCCTATCGTTGCTTGCCAAGAAGGATTATAAAAAGCCGTGCCACATCCAATAAAAAACGTAAAACATAATAAAAGCCAAGGTGTGAGAAATCCCAGATAGGCTAAAACAGCTAAACTCATGGATATGACCATCATCATAATTTGCGCGCACAACATAATTTGACGCCGATTAAAATTATCAGCTAAGGCCCCTGCCATCAAAGAAAACATAACAAGTGGTAACGTTGTCGCACTTTGAACAAGCCCAACCATGGAATGCGAAGAACTAATCAACGCCATTAACCACCCTGCTCCAACAGCCTGTATCAATCCCCCTAAATTAGAAATAAGAGTCGATAACCATAAATTTCGAAATACCGAATTACGGAAAAGTTTTAATGTTGAAATGCTCTGCATCTTTTTCCTCCAAATCGGTATTTATCATTTTTTTACCATACACACGCAATAATTTTTGTATCAAAAGGATGCATAATTCTTTAAAAATTCTCATAAAACCCTCTTTAAATCAATATTTCTAAATAAAAGCCCTTGATTTAGAGAAAGACTTCAAAATGCTGTTAAGGACTAGTATTTTAACCTTCTTTCCTATATAAGAACGAGAATAGGTAAGAGTCTTCGACTCTTCTTGTTTCTTAACAGACCCTTGCTGAACGACATCTCGGCTGTGGGTGGCTTTATGTTTCTTCGTTTTTGGAAAGGATAATACGATGTCGATTACAGCTGAACGTAAACAAGCTCTTGTCGCAGAATACGCAAATAAAGTTGGTGATACAGGATCACCAGAAGTACAAATTGCTGTACTTTCTGAACGTATTTCTAATTTAACAAACCACTTTAAATCTCATAAAAAAGATAATCATTCTCGTCGTGGTCTTTTGAAGATGGTGTCTCAACGCCGGCGCCTTCTTGATTATCTTAAAGGAGTTGACCAAAATCGTTATCAAACACTTATTAAGAAATTAGGTTTGCGTCGCTAAAAGAAAAATGGGGGTGGTATTTAAAAAAACACCCATTTTTTTCAACGTGTTTCTTTCAGTTAAAATTTTTAAAAGCTGATAAGTTATTATGGGATAGGATTGCTTACCATTTCACATTTAATGCGGTTTTCTTCTTTTTTTACCAAAAGGATAGAAGTAACTTGTTGTCTACCCCAGAGCTTGAAAATATGCTACGCACAACCAGAATTTGAGCAATCAAAGATTTAAACACTGGTCATTAAGGATAAAAAATGTTTAAAACGCACAAGATAGAAATTGAATGGGCCGGGCGTCCGCTCACCCTTGAAACAGGGAAAATAGCGCGTCAAGCTGATGGTGCAGTGATTGCCACCTATGGAGAAACGATTGTCTTAGCTACCGTTGTATCAGCCAAAATCCCAAAACCAGACCAGGACTTTTTTCCACTCACCGTTAATTATCAAGAAAAATCCTATGCTGTTGGTCGAATACCTGGGGGCTATTTAAAACGTGAAAGTCGACCAAGTGAAAATGAAACTTTGGTTTCACGTTTGATTGATCGCCCAATTCGTCCCCTTTTCGTTGAGGGATATAAAAATGATACACAAGTTATTGTTTCCGTTATACAGCATGATCTCGAAAACAATCCCGATATCCTTGCAATGATTGCATCTTCTGCCGCATTGACCCTGTCAGGTGTTCCTTTCATGGGGCCTATAGCCGGTGCCCGCGTTGGCTATTGTAATGGACAATATGTTCTTAATCCTCATATCGATGAAATGCCTGAATCAAAACTTGATCTTGTTGTTGCTGGAACAGAAAGTGCTGTTTTGATGGTTGAATCAGAAGCACAAGAATTACCGGAAGATATCATGTTGGGAGCTGTGATGTTTGGTCACAAAGGCCTTCAACCTGTCCTTGATGCCATCATCAAGCTTGCTGAAGTTGCTGCAAAAGATCCTCGTGATTTTGTTCCTGAAGATCTTTCTGAACTTGAAAAAGCGGTGCAGAAAATGGCAGAACAGGATATACGAAAGGCTTACACAATTACTGATAAGCAAGAACGTTATGCTGCAATTGATGCTCTAAAAACAGAAATTATCAGTAAATTTATGCCAGAAACAGAAGACGACTGTCAATTCAGTGCAGATCAAATTGCAACCGTCTTTAAACAATTGCAAGCAAAAATTGTTCGTGGAAACATTCTTGATACCCAAAAGCGTATTGATGGACGCAATCTTTCTACCGTGCGCCCTATCCAATCAGAAGTAAGTATTTTACCCCGCACACATGGATCCGCACTCTTTACCCGCGGAGAAACACAAGCTATTGTCGTTGCAACATTGGGAACTGGTGAAGATGAACAATATGTTGATTCTTTAACGGGTATGTATAAGGAAACATTCCTCCTCCATTATAATTTTCCACCATTTTCCGTGGGTGAAACAGGACGCCTTGGTTCTCCTGGTCGTCGTGAAATTGGACATGGCAAATTGGCATGGAGAGCAATTCATCCCATGTTGCCAAATAAAGAATCTTTTCCTTATACCATTCGTGCTGTCTCAGAAATTACTGAATCCAATGGATCTTCTTCTATGGCAACGGTTTGTGGAACGTCACTTGCTCTCATGGATGCTGGTGTTCCTCTAGCACGCCCTGTTGCTGGTATTGCTATGGGCTTGATTAAAGAAGGAGAACGCTTTGCTGTTCTTTCTGATATTTTAGGAGATGAAGATCATCTTGGAGATATGGATTTTAAAGTCGCAGGAACAGAAAATGGTATTACTGCCTTGCAAATGGATATCAAAATTGATGGTATTACCGAAGAGATTATGAAAATTGCGCTTGAACAAGCCAAAGGTGGCCGAATCCATATCCTTAATGAGATGGCGAAAGCTTTAACCAGTGCACGTGCTGAGCTGAGTGAATTTTCTCCGAGAATCGAAGTTATGAATATTTCTGTCGATAAAATCCGTGATGTTATCGGCTCTGGTGGTAAAGTTATTCGGGAAATCGTGGAACAAACAGGAGCAAAAATTAATATTGAAGATGATGGTACCATTAAAATTGCTTCTGCTGATGCTAAAACCATTGAAGCGGCAAAACGCTGGATCCATTCTATTGTTGATGAACCTGAAGTTGGTGCTATCTACCAAGGAACAGTTGTAAAAACTGCAGAATTTGGTGCATTTATAAACTTCTTTGGTTCTCGTGATGGACTCGTTCATATCTCTCAACTTGCATCAGAACGCGTCGCCAAAACAACCGATATTATTAAGGAAGGCGACAAAGTTTGGGTTAAGTTAATGGGCTTTGATGAGCGTGGAAAAGTTCGGTTATCAATGAAGGTCGTTGATCAAACAACCGGAAAGGAAATCACCGGTGATAAAGCGATGAATGAAGAAAAGTGCGTGGATGAAAAAAAACAACCTGAAAATAAGCGCCGCCGTAAGAAAAAAGAAGAGTAAGCCTTTCTTCTTATCAATCATGAAATGCCATCCCAATATTGGAATGGCATTTTTCTTTGAAAGAGCCCTATGTGTTATTATTTTTGCCTTTTGAAAATCATGAACTCCCGTATCCAGATCCAAGCCAATGTTGGCTGAGTTTCGGTTTAACAGAAGTTCCGGCTCAAAAATGGGCGCAAAATTTAAAAATTATTACGCCTTGGCGACCAGATTTTTTAAAATTTGTCGATACTCAATTTCACTGCTCTCCTCAAATAGATAAAACTTTCAACTATGATGGTGCATTTTTACATTTGAGCAAATATCGTGGTTTTAATCAAAATTGTTTTCTTGATTTATTAGAATGCGTTAAACCCAATGGATGGGTTGTGATCAGTGGGAATAAAACTGCTGGTGCTGCTTCAATGATGAAATGGGTCAAAAATATTGTCCCCATCACCAATAAACTGTCTAAAAATCATGGTCTGGTATTTTGGCTGCAAGTTCCTCCACAAATAGAGAAACAGAATATTGTACAATTGCGCTCACCACCGCTTACTTTTGGTAAATTTCAAACTACTTCTGGTATGTTCTCACACGGTCGTATTGATCCAGGATCTGCTGCGCTTGCTTCTTATATGCTCAAAGTTATTTCTGGAAAAACAGCTGATTTTGGTGCTGGATGGGGTTATCTTTCTCACGTTGCGCTTGAAAGAAGTAAAAAACTCACTGCTCTCGACCTTTATGAAGCAGACTACAATGCTTTGAGAGCAGCAAAACAGCACCTTAAATCCATAACAACTCCTTTTCCAATTCATTTTTATTGGCATGACCTTGTACATGAACCTATCACAAATCTATATGACACAATCATTTCAAATCCACCGTTTCACACACAACAAACAACAGATGTTTCATTAGGAAAAAATTTTATTATAAATGCTGCAAAGTGCTTAAAGCCAAGCGGCAGTCTGCTTTTTGTTGCAAACCGCCACCTGCCTTATGAAACATTATTAAAAAATATTTTCCGCACAGTGTTGATACACGAACAACCCCATGGTTTCAAAATTATCGAAGCACGCAGATAAACAGAACAAGCAATAACTTTCAAAGAATAAAACGTGAAAGATCGATATCAGCAGCAAGCTCGCCAATAGATTTTCTCACGTAAGCAGCATCAATTGTAAATGTTGTTCCAGCTTTATCAGGCGCAGTGAAAGAAATTTCATCCAAAACGCGCTCCATCACCGTTTGCAAACGACGTGCTCCTATATTTTCAATCCTTGCGTTTAAATCTACAGCAATATCTGCTAAAGCATCAATAGCATCATCTGTAATTTCCAAATGAACCTCTTCCGTTGCCATAAGAGCGATATATTGTTTAATCAAACTAGCTTCTGGTTCCGTTAGAATGCGTCGTAAATCTTCCCTTGTTAAAGGGTTGAGCTCCACACGGATGGGCAAACGTCCTTGAAGTTCCGGTAATAAATCAGATGGCTTGGAAACATGAAATGCACCTGAGGCAATAAAAAGAATATGATCGGTTTTTATTTGCCCATATTTTGTAGAAATTGTTGTTCCTTCAACCAAAGGCAAAAGATCCCGTTGAACGCCCTCACGCGAAACCGCAACACTTGCTCCACCATCCCTGGTTGCAATTTTATCAATCTCGTCGATAAAAACAATACCGTCATTTTCAGCAACACGAAGCGCCTCTTGAATAATTTGCTCCTGATCAAGGAGTTTTTCAGATTCATCATCAATGAGCGGCTTAAAAGCATCTCTTACTGTCGTCTTACGGACTTTTGTACGACTGCCCATTTTTCCCAAAATATCTGATAAATTCATAATACCCATTTGCGCCCCAGGCATACCAGGAATATCAAAGGTTGAAGCACTACTGCTATTATTATCGGCGACTTCAATTTCAATCTCTTTTTCATCCAATTCACCTTCACGCAATTTTTTACGAAAACTATCACGAGTAGTAGGACTTGCTGTTTTACCAACAAGGGCGTCTAAAACACGCTCTTCAGCATTCACGTGGGCCTTTTCTTTTATTTCATCCCGTTTCTTTTCACGCACAAGAGAAATGGCAATTTCAACAAGATCTCGAATAATTTGCTCAACATCACGTCCCACATAACCAACTTCAGTAAATTTAGTCGCTTCTACTTTAACGAAGGGTGCTCCAGAAAGTTTTGCTAATCGACGTGCAATACCAGTTTTACCAACACCTGTTGGCCCTATCATTAAAATATTTTTTGGCATAACTTCTTCACGCATCGGCTCATCAAGCTGTTGCCTACGCCACCGATTGCGCAGTGCAATAGCTACAGAGCGTTTGGCATCATTTTGGCCAATAATAAAACGATCAAGTTCAGAAACAGTCTCACGAGGGGAAAATACAACACACATTTAAATAGCTTTCTCTAAAGAAGATAATTCTGCATCCAATGTTTCAATCGTAAAATGATCATTGGTGTAAACACAAATTTTAGCGGCAATAGCCATAGCTTTACGAGCAATAGTTTCTGCATCCAAATCCAAATCCATGAGTGCACGCGCTGCTGAAAGAGCAAAATTTCCTCCAGAGCCAATTGCCATAACCCCATCTTCTGGTTCTAAAACATCACCAAGCCCTGTTAGAGCCAAAGTTACTTTCTTATCAGCCACGAGCATCATTGCTTCGAGACGACGCAAATAGCGATCTGTTCTCCAATCTTTTGCAAGTTCTACACAGGCACGCATAAGCTGATCAGGATATTGTTCAAGCTTTGTTTCCAATCTTTCTAGTAATGTGAAAGCATCTGCCGTAGCACCTGCAAAACCAGCAATAACCACTCCGCTTTTGCCAAGACGACGGACTTTACGTGCATTGCCTTTCATAATCGTCTGTCCAAGAGAAACCTGACCGTCGCCAGCCATCACGACTTTGTCACCTTTTCGTACCGTAATAATCGTTGTGCCATACATTATGTCTGGCTTATGTTCTGTCATAAGGAGACTCCTTAATATTAACTTATCTTTTTAATATTGTCTTTTCATACAATGTAAAACTCAAGTACTATTGTCCTATTTAAGAACATATACAGTAAAACACAATGATTCAGCATAACTCAATTTGTTAAAATTGAAAAAATGATATTATTGTTGTCAATGTAAATTACTGCTAAATAGCTTTATGTAAACAGTTTATACCCCTTTAGAGGAAAATTATGAAAAAAATAGCTATAGGAACCTTAGGTGGAACAATTGCAATGACTGCTGATAGTTTTGGTCACATGCAACCGACTTTAACTTCAGATAACCTCATAAAAAGTGTTCCTGCTTTAAATAACGTTGCTGATATTCATGCACAAACATTAATGCAAATACCAAGTGGATCTTTATCGTTTCAAATGCTTTTTGAAATAATTAAGTGGGCAAAACAACAAATAAACGCTGGTGCAGAAGGTATTGTTTTAACACAAGGGACTGATACTCTGGAAGAAACAGCTTTTTTTCTTTCTCTTTATTGGAAAGAAGCTGAACCTCTCATCATAACCGGTGCTATGCGCATGCCTCATGAAGCAGGAGCCGATGGCCCAGCTAATATTTTAGCAGCCACTCATGTTGCGGCAGCCCCACAAAGTCGTAACAGAGGCGTTCTCGTTGTCATCAATGATACAATTCATTCACCTTATTGGCTCTATAAAAGCCATACCGTCAAAGTCGAAACATTTCAATCAGGTGTTGCAGGTGTTTTAGGAACTATTTTAGAGGGAAAACTTATTTATTTCAATGATCGAAAATTTTTCCCAAAAACGTTTGATTTTCCCCAAAACCATGATCATCAAATTGCACTCCTCTATTCCTCTTTATCTTCTGATGCAAAATTAATGAAACTATGCCTCGAAAGTGGGTATTATGCTGGGCTTGTTATTGCAGGTTTTGGTGCAGGACACTGTAGTTTTCAAGAAGCAGACCTCGTACAACAATATGCACAAAAAATACCAATCATTATTGCTAGTCGTTGTTGTAATGGCTCCACAACTCGTATAACTTATGGCTATAAAGGCTCAGAAATCGATATGATTGCTTCTGGTGCGCTCATGTCTGGTTATTTATCAGCCGTAAAAGCGCGTCTACTTTTATGGGCTTTTTTGGCGCAAGGGTATTCATTGGAACAAATCCGTGTAGATTGGAATGACTGGACGATAAGCTAACAAAAAATGACCTATTATCTTGAAGAAGAGAGCATGAAAAACAAAATTTACTTGAATACAAAGCCGTTCACATGTCCGTTCTTAATCGATTGCTGCGGCAAAAAAATTCTCGACCAATACAAATGATTGATACGACTATACAAAAAATTAATCAGAAAGATAATCTGGTCAAATCCGTTTCTGACCGATATTCACCCTACCGTGTCTTTACTGCACAACAATGGTCAGAGTTTCGTGCGGATACACCTCTTACTTTGACTTTTGATGAAATTAAGCGTTTACGCTCTATGGATGATCCTATCGATCTTGAGGAAGTTCAACGCATTTATCTTTCTTTATCGCGTTTGTTATCATGCCATGTTGAAGCCGTACAGGAACTTTTTCACAAACGTCAGAAGTTTCTCCATCAAGAAGAGATGAGGAAAACGCCTTTTATTATTGGAATTGCTGGTTCTGTAGCAGTAGGAAAATCAACCACTGCTCGCATTCTTCAAGAACTATTGAAACGTTGGACATCTAGTCTTAAAGTTGATCTGATCACAACGGATGGTTTTCTCTATCCTAACGCAATCTTACAGCAAAAAAATCGTATGAATCGTAAAGGATTTCCTGATTCTTATGACATTAAAAAATTGCTATGCTTTCTTTCTGCTATAAAAGCAGGTGTCGGAAATATTCGTGCTCCGCTTTACTCACATATGACCTATGATGTTCTAGAAAACCAGACAATTGCCATTGACCATCCTGATATTTTAATTGTTGAAGGTATTAATGTATTACAGGTCAGTGATCTTCCTAAAGATGGGAAAGCCATTCCTTTCGTATCTGATTTTTTTGATTTTTCAATTTATGTCGATGCTGAAACAGAAGTCATTCGTCACTGGTATTTGGAACGTTTTAAACGTTTGCGTAAAACAGCTTTCCAAAATCCTGAATCCTATTTTCATCGTTATGCCCACCTCAATGAAAAAGAAGCCTCAAAAATTGCTGAGGATCTTTGGCAAACGATTAATTTAAAAAATTTACAAGAAAATATATTGCCAACACGACCAAGGTCCAATCTCATTCTACGAAAGGGAAAAAATCATTTGGTCGAATATGTCGCACTTAGACGACTATAAGGATCTCATAACTATGCACCACCACCCCGTTCATTTTACCTCAACGCGTATCGATAACAGTTGCCCTATCATCTTGGTAAACCAAAGAACTCTTGCCAACTTATCACTTGATGCGTCAACAACAGCATGGATAAAAGTTAATGACTTTACTGGTAAAGCAGGACAAATACTCTTTATTCCTCACGAAACGGGGCATTTAAAAAAAGTTTTATTTGGAATTGGCAATGGTAACGATCCTTTTATCACAGGAGTTCTTGCTCAAAAACTTCCTGCTGGTCAATGGCATTTAGAAGGTACAACCTCTGATGAAATAAATACCTATCTTGGATTGGCATTCGGCAGTTATCAATTTAATCGCTATCGTCAAAATTCTTCTTTCAAATCATTATCTATCCATGTCAATGAGGCAATTGATCTTAATGAACTCCAACGAATTTATGAAGCTGTCTTCTTTGTCCGTGATCTCATTAATATTCCAGCCAATGATATGAACCCTGATACTCTCGAAAAAGAAGTACGACAACTAGGAAAAATTTATGGTGCTCATGTCCAAAGTATTTGTGGAGATGATCTCTTAACCCATAACTTTCCGATGATTCATGCCGTAGGACGAGCAGGCAGTACTCCACCACGACTGATTGAGTTACTCTGGGGCCAAGAACATCATCCTAAAATAACGTTGGTGGGCAAAGGCGTAACTTTTGATACTGGAGGACTCGATATTAAATCAGCCAATAACATGTTGCTTATGAAAAAAGACATGGGGGGTGGAGCAAACGTTTTGGGATTGGCTAAACTTATCATGGATGCAAAATTGCCTTTCCGTCTACGCGTTTTGATTCCAGCTGTAGAAAATGCAATTTCTGCCAATGCTTACCGACCAGGTGATATTCTTAAAAGTCGTAAAGGCTTAAGTGTTGAAGTGGGCAATACAGATGCTGAAGGGCGACTTGTCCTTGCTGATGCACTCGCCTATGGTGATGAAGAAAGTCCACAATTCATGCTTTGCATGGCTACTTTAACAGGGGCAGCACGCACAGCATTAGGACCAGATCTTCCGGCATTTTATTGTAATGATTCACTATGGGCACAACAAATTTCTGAATCTGCTCACGCTGTTTTTGATCCTCTTTGGCAAATGCCCCTTTGGCAACCTTACCAAGAGATGTTATCATCACCAATTGCTGATCTTAACAATGTAACTGGAAATAGCTTTGCTGGCTCTATAATCGCTGCTTTATTTCTTAATTCTTTTGTTGAAAAAACCAAACTTTTTGCCCATTTCGACCTTTATGGATGGGTTCCAAAAGAAAAACCAGGGTATCCTGTCGGTGGTTCTGCACAAGTTATTCGTGCTCTTTATAATCTCTTTAAAAATTAATTTTGACATAAAACAAACATAAAAATGGACAATTTTAGAACTTTAAGAGCAATTGTTCTTCATCTTTAATTGTGTTCTGTAATTTATTTGAGGATAAAAATTCTACCAATACAATTATTATGAGCCTATTTAAAGGAAAAAAAACAAAGGATGAAAGATAAATAAATGTTCCCTAGAGATCCGAGATTACATGCGTTCAGAGAAGATCTAGCAGACGAACGTCTTAAAGGCGAAATTACAGCTCAGCGCTTTGTGCAAGGTGAAAAAAGACGCGTTAATGTACCTGTTGCTGGATTGTTTAAAGAAAATAATAACAAAAGTGAAATGCAGACAGAGTGCTTATACGGAGAAGAACTTCTCATCTTTGAGCATGGAGAAGAAATGTCGTGGGCACAATCTCTCAAGGATGGTTATGTCGGTTATATTGATACAAAAGTTCTTTGTACATCAACCGTAGAACAAACACATGTTGTTACAGCGCCACGTACTTTTCAATATTCCCAAGCTGACTTACGTGGACCAGTAGAATATCCTTTATCTATAGGAAGTAAAGTAAGCGTTGTTAATGAAGTTGAAGTCCGTGGAACCAAGTATTCTATACTTGAAAATGGGGGCGCAATCGTTAGCGATCATCTCAGTCCAATTGGCAACGTCGTGTATAAAGATTATGTTAAAGCTGCTGAAATGTTGATCTATACACCTTATCGTTGGGGTGGAGCCAGTGGTTTTGGAATTGATTGCTCAGGACTGGTCCAACTTTCTATGACAATGGCTGGTCAAGTTGTTTTACGCGATACTGACATGCAACAAAAAACTATAGGAAATCCACTCTCAGATAGTGATAAACTTCAACGAGGTGATTTGATTTTTTGGAAAGGTCATGTCGCTATTATGACTGATTCTGAAAATATTATTCATGCAAATGGTTCCTCTATGGATGTTACGATCGAACCACTGGAAAAAGCAGTTACGCGTATTGCTCAAAAATGCCAGCGATATCCTGTAGAAAAACGACGTCCAACAACACTGGGAATATAGTACGTGCTTTTACATGAATATGACAATGTGGGCTATTGTTGGCTGTTTGCTTCATATCGACGTAAGAAGGTTTTTATAAATTGAATTTATATCAAATGGAGTGCATTGCTTAATTATCCCCTAAACCTCGGTATTTAAGAGGATTGTACTTTTTTATACATAAAACTTATTGAGTTTTTGTATTTTTTTTAGTGATGGGTGTGCGAATAGAGGTTAGAGAATAAGATTTTCTAACATACGCCCTACAGAGTTGCATTCTCTTTTACCAATTTTCTCCATGTATGTTTTGAATTTTGCTAAGTTATGTTGTAAAAAAATATTCAATATTTTTTCAAAAGTTTTTATCAACATACACTGTCCTTTGGATATTGCAAAAATTCAGCACCCAGCTTTCTCAATGGCTTTTTTAAATCATCATTTTTTACAATAATGTGTTGATTTTAAAAATAAAAAAGCATTATGCAACTCAAATGAGATCTCTTGCCATTCGTATTTTTCACTGTTCCACATATCCTTTTACTTTGAATTAAAAAATTGTCCAATGACAGCTTGTTAAATGGGTTTGCATGTAATTTGGAAAGTAGTTGAAATATAGATTAAATAGATAACGCATAAACTGTTAAAATATAATGGAAAGTATAACGTTGATTTTAAGAAATTATAATAAAGTTAATTCATAAGTTTATAAATATAAAAATAGCAACTTTCAGTGTATCTTGTATTATTCATTCATAGATAATGCTAAAAGATGAATTGAAAAGAAAATTCTCTCAATCAATACGCAATTGAATAATACAAGCGTGATACTATTTATAAGTACCTTCTATTATTATAGAATATAAAAAACATAAGACACTGCATAGTCTTTATCATTTTAAAAATATTGCTTTGCATAATTTTGAAAGCTATAATGCTACACAAAAAGGAAATGGATAAACCACACAATAATTTCTACCTTTATGCTTTTATCTTTTTCCAAAACGAATATACTTATCCTTCTATTAGCTTGTTCTTAAACAATTTTTTCTGATTTAGAGAAAGAGTATTTAAACAATGAAATAGTACAGCATGAAGAGAGACAGTTTTATGTAAAGGATATTTTATGATTATAAATCAATATGTTGATTTTAATATGCATCATCATGATGAGGAAGCAGTTTTTTATGCAAAAAAATCCTTTTGAATCCTTGCTCAATATGTATGCAATACACACCACACGATATTCTCTTCTCACAAACTCATTAAAGAAGAAAATTTCTCAATAACTGAATTAATGGTTTATCTGCATCAGGCATAGGATATTGATCAAGATCACCAATAAAAACCCATTCTAAATTTTGCCCTTCTCGTCCTTGCGCAACGCCCTCATAATGGTCACAAAGATACAATGGCATTAAGAGATGAAATGTTTTATAGCTATGACTTGCAAATGTTAAAGGGTGTAAATTATTTGGTTGAACATAAATACCAAGCTCTTCCTCTAGTTCACGAATCAATGATGCTTCCGGAGTTTCACCTTGCTCAACCTTGCCACCAGGAAACTCCCATAAACCAGCTAGTGATTTTCCTTCAAGACGCTTAGTTAGCAAAACACGATTATTCTGATCGAACAATGCGCATGCAACAACAAGAAGAATGGAACTTTTTATATACATATTACTCGCCAATAGGGATCATAAAGATAACTGTCTTTATCTATCATACCCCTCCTGCTCCTAAAAGAACTTACATCCTTCATTTTTTCTGAAAAATAATAAGCTGTTAAATATAAAATGCATCCGTTAACTTCTATAATTGCTGTTGATCATAACGTACTCTTTTGTTAAATCGCAAGACCAAACTGTCGCTGTACCATTACCCAAACCGATATCAACACGAATTGTGATGTGCTTACCTTGCATATAAGTACCTATTGTCTCTTCACAATACTCAGGATCTCGTTCGCCATTGATCGCCACACGATGCTCACCAAACCAAATCATCAATAGATCACGATCGACTTCAACACCAGCCTTCCCAACGGCCATAACCACCCGTCCCCAATTCGCATCTTCACCGGCAATAGCCGTTTTTACAAGTGGTGAATTTGCAATTGACAAAGCAATCGTTTTTGCAGCATCGTTTGTTGTAG
Organism: Bartonella sp. AC158YNML; assembly: GCF_042196725.1. Classification (NCBI taxonomy): domain Bacteria; kingdom Pseudomonadati; phylum Pseudomonadota; class Alphaproteobacteria; order Hyphomicrobiales; family Bartonellaceae; genus Bartonella; species Bartonella sp. AC158YNML. The sequence goes on along the minus strand of NZ_JBHIQU010000003.1, from coordinate 60,731 downwards.
CACCAATTACATTAACCTCAATTAAATGACGAGCACCTTCACCATCACAAACAACTTGTAATGCGAGCTCGTGCAAAAGTGCACTCAAGTGCTTTGAGAACACTTCATAACGCGGATCTGTTTTACATCTAATGCAGGGAAAATGTTCTTTTCCTGTCGCAAACAACATAAGCGTATCTGAAGTTGAGGTATCACTATCAACAGTAATTGAATTAAAAGAACCCTCAACTGCCTCTGATAACATGGATTGGAGTGCATCCGAAGAAATAGTAGCATCACTAACTACAAATGACAGCATTGTCGCCATATCGGGTGCAATCATACCAGCACCCTTTGCAATTCCATTAATGGTAACACACTCTCCCCCACAGTCAAAAGTGCGCGTCGCAAGTTTTGGAAATGTGTCCGTTGTCATTATGGCTTTCGCAGCTTCCAACCAATTTCCCTCTTCTGCTGTCTCTGTCATACCTGGTAAAAGATTGACAATACCTGAGGCATCCATTGGCTCACCAATAACACCTGTGGAAGCTATAAAAACTTCATCTTCTCTAACCTTTAAAGCGTTCGCTGCTGCATATATTATTTCATTCGTTGTGTGCTTTCCTTTGCTTCCTGTAAAAGCATTTGCATTTCCAGAATTTACAACAACAGCTCTAGCAACCCCATGAAGAAGCGATGCGCGACAATGCTCTACAGGAGCAGATGGACATTTAGAACGTGTAAAAACGCCTGCCACACTCGCTGGCTCATCGAATATAATCAAAAGAAGATCTGTACGACCTTTATATTTAATCCCAGCTTCAACTGTTGATATCCGTACACCAGATAATGGAGAAAGCTCCTGGATCTTTTGAGGCGACAAAGGAGAGATTTTCAAAACCACAATATGCTTTCTATAAAAAAATGAAATGATTGCAGATCAATAACCTCTCATAGAAAACTGCTAGATTTTTTGAACAAAACCAACCTAGCAAATTATCTATTAAAGAGGCTATCTACTTATTTTCCTAGCTATTCCGTATCTTCTTCATCGGACGTCTCATCGGGAAGCAGCGTCCCATTTTGATGAAGCGATTCCATGATTTTTGTAACATTAGGATCAGGGTATTTCACATCTATCTTGCTACGTAAATCAACAATCAGTTCTTGATAGCGCTTTTTTATCAGCTGTGTCCGCAACATTTCTTTAACATCATCAAATGCAGGCGGTTGTTTTACACGACGATCCTCTAATTTAATAATATGCCAACCAAAAGGACTTTCAACAGGTTGTTTAGTGTATTCGCCAACTTTTAAACCAAATGCGGCATCTTCAAAAGGCTTGACCATTTGACCATGGCTAAAATAACCAAGATCACCCCCAACGGCAGCAGAACCATCTGTTGAACTTTTCTTTGCAATCTCTTCAAAACTTTCGCCTTTATTTAAATGCTTAATGATAGCTTCTGCTTCTTTTCTCGTTTTGACCAAAATATGACGCGCTTTAACCTCATCCTCCTTAGGTAGAGCAGCAACTTCTTGCTTATAAAGAGCTTCCAAATCAGTATCCGATATTTTGTCAACAATCGTCTGTTTAAAATAAAGCTGTTGAAGAACATTATCACGCATGACTGCCATACGTTTATCGTAAGCTTCTGTCTTATCAAGACCTTTTCTTCTTGCTTCTTTTGCAAGTGCCTGCATATCTAAATAAGCTTTTAGAACCATCATACGACGTTGTTCATCAGGAAAACGTGCTAAATTAGGATTTATTTCAAGTGCTAAATCATCCAATTGACCTGCTGTAATATTTTTCCCATCAATAACTGCCATAACATGAGAAGGAGAAATTGCTTTTTCAGAAGCTTTCTCCAAAGTTTTTAAATCATTCGATGGTGAATTCACACCTTCTTTGGCTTTCACCCCTAAACTTGTACTTGCCAATAAAGTTGATGCTAAAAACAGCGTGATAAAGTTGAATTTCATAAATATACTCCTTAAAAGTGAAGGCAGGTTCAAGATTCCAATTTTCTTTACCATAACACTTTATTCTTTAAATATAGAGAAATAAATTAGTAATTTCATTGTAAAAAATATAAAATCGTTCTTTTATCTCGGTTTCTACAACCCTATCTAATGCAAATGAAAAACATGATCATAGAGAAAAATGATATATTGTATCTTCAATTACTTTGTATTGTATCAGTTAAATAGCATACCTAAAGTTGACATAGCGCGCTTAGCCTCTTATCTCTACGTTACAATTAAAATGGAAAATTGCACACCTGCAAGTATAATGGTACCATCTGCATTTCATTATATCTCTAATGATATCAGAAAACTTAAAGAAAATGTAGAGAATGGGGAAAACGTATGAATTACCCAACAAAAGTGACAATAATTAAAAGAAAGGGCCAGTGATGGTCGGTTTAGGTGTTTTTGCACGTAAATTTTTTGGTTCAGCTCATGAGCGACGCCTCAAAGCACTCCGCCAAAAAGTTGCACAAATTAATGCTTTGGAAGAACAATTCGTAAAATTAAGTGATGAGCAGCTTTACCAAAAAACAGATGCCTTTCGTAAACGTCTTAGTGGAGGTGAAAGTATTGATTTGCTCTTACCAGAAGCTTTCGCAACTGTTCGTGAAGCAGCAAAACGTGTTTATGACATGCGTCCTTTTGACGTACAACTTATTGGTGGAATGGTCCTTCACGACTGCGGCATAGCTGAAATGCGTACTGGTGAAGGTAAAACATTAATGGCAACTCTACCAATTTATCTTAATGCATTGGAAGGTAAAGGCGTTCATGTTGTGACAGTAAACGATTATCTCGCCAGTCGTGATGCTGAAACAATGGGGAAAATTTTTAGTTTTCTAGGGCTTACAACAGGCGTGATTCTTCATGATCTTGATAGTGAAGCCCGCCGAGAGGCATATGCATGCGACATCACCTATGCCACAAATAATGAACTAGGTTTTGACTATTTGCGTGATAATATGGCCTTCGATCATAGTCAAATGGTCCAACGTGGACATCATTACGCAATTGTTGATGAAGTTGATTCGATTCTTATTGATGAAGCCCGTACCCCCCTTATTATTTCTGGTCCTCTAGAAGATCGGACTGACTTCTATAACCTTATTGATACATTTATTCCTGCCTTAACTCCAGAAGACTATGAAATAGACGAAAAACAAAAAACAACGACCTTTACCGAAGTTGGTACTGAAAAAATTGAAAAAATGCTCGAACAAGCTGGGCATCTTAAAGGTGAGAGTCTTTATGACATAGAAAATGTCGCTATCGTTCATCATGTCAATAATGCTCTAAAAGCTCATAAACTGTTTGCTCGCGATAAAGATTATATTGTTCGCAATGATGAGATCGTTATTATTGACGAATTTACAGGGCGAATGATGCCTGGGCGGCGTTATTCTGAAGGACTTCATCAAGCTTTAGAAGCTAAAGAGCATGTTGCTATTCAACCAGAAAACCAGACACTTGCTTCCATCACTTTCCAAAATTACTTCCGTATGTATAGAAAATTATCTGGCATGACTGGAACTGCAACAACAGAAGCCGAAGAATTCAGAAATATTTATGGTCTTGACGTTGTCGAAGTTCCTACAAATTTGCCAATACAACGTATTGATGAAGATGATGAGATTTATCGAACAGCAGAAGAGAAATATCGGGCAATTGTGCGTGATATCCGTCAAGCACACGAAAAAGAACAGCCTATTCTTGTTGGAACAACCTCTATTGAAAAATCAGAACAATTGGCAGAACGTTTGCGAAAAGAAGGCATTACCGATTTTAGAGTCTTAAATGCTCGCTATCACGAACAAGAAGCATATATCATTGCGCAAGCAGGAGTTCCTAGAGCTCTCACCATTGCAACCAACATGGCAGGACGCGGTACGGATATACAACTTGGTGGTAATGTTGAAATGCGCATTCGACAAGAGTTACAGGATATCCCCGAAGGTCCAGAGCGGACAGCTAAAATTGAAGAAATAAAAAAAGATGTCAAGCAACTTAAAGAAAAAGCTTTAGCGGCTGGAGGGCTTTACGTTATCGCTACTGAACGTCATGAAAGCCGTCGTATTGATAACCAGCTTCGTGGACGTTCTGGTCGCCAAGGCGATCCTGGTCGCTCAAAATTCTTTCTCTCTCTTCAAGATGATCTTATGCGTATCTTTGGCTCCAACCGTATGGATGGTATGCTACAAAAACTTGGATTGAAAGAAAATGAAGCTATTATCCATCCATGGATTAATAAAGCCCTTGAAAAAGCACAAAAAAAGGTCGAAGCACGAAACTTTGAAATTCGTAAAAATCTACTAAAATATGATGATGTCATGAATGATCAACGCAAAGTTATTTTTGAACAGCGTATGGAGGTCATGAATGCAGATGATTTATCAGAAATGATCCTTGAAATGCGTAATGAAGTCGTAGAGGATCTCGTAGAGGCTTATATTCCATCAGGGACATATTCTGAAAAATGGGATGCAAAAACTCTCGAAGAAGAGCTTCAACAACTCTTTAATCTTGAGCTTCCAGTGGAAGAATGGGCAAAAGAAGATGGAATTGCCGAGGAGCAAATTCTAGAGCGTGTATCAGATGCTGTTACAAAACTTGAAAATGATCGTACTGAACGATATTCTCCAGAAGTTATGGCTTATTTTCACAAAGCAGTGTTGCTCGAAACTATTGACACGTTATGGCGTGAACATCTGGTAAGTTTAGACCATTTGCGTTCTGTTGTTGGGTTTCGTGGTTATGCGCAGCGGGATCCACTCAATGAATATAAGACAGAATCATTTGAACTCTTTCAAAATATGTTGAAAAATTTGCGCAGAATTGTCACTTCTAAACTTATGCGCTTTGAAATTATTCAACAACCCACAGAACCAACCATGCCTGAGCAAACGGATGCTGTTTCATCCGTCTTTAATGATCAAAGTCAAGAAAATGCTCCAACCTTATGGGCACGATCACAAGAAAATAGATTTGTTAATCCACAAGATCGTGACCCTAACGATATAACCACATGGGGAAAAGTTGGACGTAATGAGCGTTGTCCTTGCGGTTCAGAGAAAAAATACAAACACTGTCATGGAGCCTTTGTTTGAAAAGTAAACTATGCAAATGAATAAAAAGCGAAATTATGAGCAAGAATTGCGCACAGCTGGTTTAAGAGTAACACGTCAACGACGTGTTATTCTTGATATTTTGACGGATACAAATGATCATCCCAATGCATTTGAAATTTTTCAGCGTGCAAACAAAATAGATTCGAATATTTCACTCTCAACGGTTTATCGAACCATGAAAATATTAGAAGGAAATGGAACAATTCATCGCCATAGCTTTAGTGGTGGTCCATCTCGTTTTGAGCAAGCAGATGGGCAACATCATGATCATCTTATTGATATAGAAACAGGACAAGTTATCGAGTTTCATTCTGATGTTATTGAAAAGCTGCAAGAGGAAATTGCAAAATCCCTTGGCTATGATATTATTCATCATCGCCTTGAACTTTACGGAAAAAAAAACTCTTAAAAAAATGATTATATATCATTAGATAAAATACCTCAGGCAAATCAAATTTTATAAAAATTTACCTTTAAAATATAATAGTTTTCATTGGCAAAAAAAAAGAATTGCTTTATTACCTCTTTTTGTATGATGCTATACGGTAATTCATTGCCGATATTATCACAAAAAATCATTGCAAAAAAATATTATAAAAATTGTATTATGAAAAATTAGGCCAATATTATCATGGTTTCTTTGCCACAAGATCGTATGAAACAGCTTGAAAAGCGCTTTGAAATAATTGAAAGCCAAATGACAACAAATCCAAATGCTGAAACATATGTCAAATTAGCTTCTGAATATGCAGAACTACAACCCGTTATTACCTCTATACGCGCATTAAATGCTCTTTACGAAGAGATTACAGAATTAGAAGCGATTATCAACGATAAACAAACAGATATAGAGATGCGTAACCTTGCCCAGGAAGAGCTACCATCGTTATATAAAAAAGGAGAGCAATTTGAAAAAGAACTCCAGATTCTGCTTTTGCCTAAAGATGTTGCTGATGAAAAAAGCGCTATTATTGAAATTCGAGCAGGAACGGGTGGATCAGAAGCAGCACTTTTTTCCGGTGATCTTTTTCGCATGTATGAACGTTATGCCCATGCTCACCATTGGAAAGTAGAAGTTATTTCACTCAGTGAGGGGGAAGTTGGCGGATATAAAGAGATTATTGCTAGCATTTCAGGAAAAGGTGTCTTTTCTAAATTGAAATATGAATCAGGTGTCCATCGTGTGCAACGCATCCCTGAAACAGAGACAGGTGGACGTATTCATACATCTGCTGCTACCGTTGCTGTACTTCCAGAGGCTGAAGATATTGATATTGATATTCGTCCTGAAGATATTCGTATCGACACAATGCGTGCATCTGGAGCAGGAGGACAGCATGTTAATACAACGGATTCAGCTGTTCGTATCACGCATATTCCAACAGGAATTATGGTCGTACAAGCAGAAAAATCACAACATCAAAACCGAGCACGAGCCCTTCAAATTTTACGGGCACGCTTATTCGATATCGAACGACAAAAAGCGGAAAATGAACGTTCAGCTTCCCGTAAGAGCCAAGTTGGTTCTGGTGATCGTTCAGAACGTATTCGTACCTATAATTTTCCACAAGGACGCATCACGGATCACCGTATTAATCTGACCCTGTATAAGCTTGATCGCATATTGGAAGGAGATCTTGATGAGCTTATTCATGCACTCATCTCAGATCACCAAACAGCACTCCTGATGGAAATGGACGATAATTGAACAAATATTCTTTCAAAAATGTCATCCAACAAACTCAAAAAAAATTGCGCATGAAAGGAATTTCTGAAGCCAATCTCGATGCGAAAATACTCATTGAATGGATAACAGGAATAAATGCTGCTGAAAGAATTTCTCAACCAGATATACCTCTATCTTCTGAGCACATTACACAAATAAAACAGGCTGTCCAACGGCGGATTGCAGGCGAACCCGTCTACCGTATTATAGGAGAACGAGAATTTTATGGCATATCCTTCGCTTTGTCTCAAGAGACGTTAGAACCCCGTCCTGATACAGAAACGTTGATAGATCTTGTTCTCCCTTTCCTCAAAAAATATGTCGAAAATTCGAGAAAAATAACACTCCTTGATATGGGGACAGGAAGTGGCGCCATTGCCATTGCCATTCTTAAACACATTCCACAATCCTATGCAGTCGCTGTCGATATTTCTGAAGATGCCCTTAAAACAGCGACAAAAAATGCAAAAAATGCTGAAGTAATACATCGCTTCACACCTCTTCTTAGCGATTGGTTTAATTCTGTCACTGGTCGCTTTGATTTCATTGTTTCCAATCCACCTTATATCCCCGCAAAAGATATCAAAAAACTTGCAAAAGAAGTGCGCTTACATGATCCATTACGCGCTCTTATCGGTGGAAAAGATGGTCTTGATTTTTATCGTAAGCTCGCCCATGAAGCAGCCAACTACTTAAAAGAAAACGGCACTATCGCTGTTGAAATTGGTTACTCTCAAGAAAAAGAAGTTTGCAATTTGTTTGAAACAAATGGCTTTCAATGTTTAGAAATGCGCAAAGACCTCAGTGGAATACCCCGCGCACTTCTATTTGCATGCAAACATTAAAATTCCCAATCATCATCCGTGGTAGCAACCGCCTTGCCAATGACATAAGAAGAACCAGCCCCTGAAAAAAAGTCATGATTTTCGTCAGAGTTTGGTGATAAAGCTGCCAAAATAGCGGGATTAACACGACAAACCTCAGGGGGGAAAAGAGCTTCAAAACCTAAATTCATTAAAGCCTTGTTAGCATTATAATGAAGAAAAATTTTAACATCTTCCGTCAATCCAAGTGCATCATAAAGATCTTCAGTATATTTGCACTCGATGTTATAAAGGTCAAAGAGCAGGTTAAAAGCAAAATCTTTAATTTCTTGTCTTTTGGCTTCATCAAGCTTTGCAAAGCCCAATTGGAATTTATAACCTATATAATAACCGTGAACCGCTTCATCACGAATGATCAGTCGAATGAGATCTGCTGTATTGGTTAACTTAGCGCGACTGGCCCAATACATGGGCAAATAAAAACCAGAATAAAATAAAAAGCTTTCCAGTAAAGTAGAAGCAATTTTTTTCTTGAGTGGATCATTTGCTTCATAACGTTCAAGTACTAATCTAGCCTTTTTCTGCAAATGAATATTTTCTTCCGACCATCTAAATGCATCATCAACTTCTACGGTCGAGCAAAGGGTTGAAAAAATAGAGGAATAAGAACGTGCATGAACCGCTTCCATAAACGCAATATTCGTCAAAACCGCCTCCTCATGCTCTGTTATCGCATCAGCCAGAAGCGAAATGGCTCCTACAGTGTTTTGAATTGTATCTAAAAGCGTTAGTCCTGTAAAAACACGAATCGTTAATTTACGTTCTTCATCCGTTAAGCTTGACCATGAGGGAATGTCATTGGAAAGTGGAACCTTCTCAGGTAACCAAAAATTCCCAGTTAAGCGGTTCCATACTTCAAGATCTTTCTCATCATGTAATCTATTCCAATTAACAGCACACACAACAGGATTTTTGGTTGTAATCTTTGTCATATGATGATCTCCTATAAACTGCACGAAACACAGCCATCTACTTCTGTTCCACTTAATGCTACTTGCCGTAATCGTACATAATAAATACTCTTGATACCCTTTTTCCAAGCATAAATTTGTGCGCGGTTAATATCACGTGTGGTCGCTGTATCGGGAAAAAATAATGTTAATGAAAGACCTTGATCAACATGCTGTGTTGCAACAGCATAGGTATCTATAATTTTTTCAGGCCCAATCTCATAAGCATCTTGGTAAAAATTCAAATTCGTATTATCCATATAAGGAGCGGGATAATAAACGCGCCCAATTTTTCCCTCTTTGCGAATTTCAATTTTTGAAGCAATTGGATGAATAGAAGAAGTGGCATGATTAATATAGGAAATAGATCCCGTGGGTGGAACAGCCTGTAGATTGCGATTATACAACCCATACTCAACAACTAAATCTTTGAGTTCCTGCCAATCATTTTGACTTGGAATAACAATATTGTTCCGTGCAAAAAGCTCTTGTACAAGCGCAAATTGCGGTTTCCATTCTTTTTCAATATATTTTTCGAAAAAACGCCCATCTGCATAAGCTGATTTTTCAAACCCTGCAAATATTTCTTGACGTTCGCGCGCAATTAAATTGGAAGCACGTATGGCGTGATATGTCACAATATAAAAGTAGATATTGGTAAAATCAATCGCTTCTGGAGATCCATAATAAATCTGCTCACGCGCTAGAAACCCATGCAAATTCATTTGTCCCAAACCAATCGCATGACTTTCGGCATTGCCTTTCGCAATGGAAGGTACACAAGCAATATTGCTCATATCCGAAACAGCAGTCAGAGCACGAACAGCAGATTCTACGGTCTGTCCAAAATCAGGACTTTCCATTGCTTTGGCAATATTCATGGATCCAAGATTACAGGATATGTCACTTCCAATCGTGCGATACGTTAAATCTGTCTCCAGTTCACTCGCCTCACTCACCTGCAAAATTTCTGAACATAAATTGCTCATACTTATGCGCCCAGCTATCGGATTCGATCGATTAGCAGTATCCTCAAATAAAATATAGGGATAACCCGACTCGAATTGAATTTCCGCTAGTGTCTGGAAAAAAACGCGTGCACTTATTTTCTTTTTACGAATCTTTGCATTATCAACAAAGGATCGATAATGCTCCGTTAAAGAAATATCGCTAAAGGGTTTACCTGTAACACGCTCGATGTCATACGATGAGAAGAGATACATATCCTCATTATTCCGTGCAAGCTCAAAAGTAATATCAGGAATAACGACACCAAGCGAAAGCGTTTTGATTCTAACTTTTTCATCAGCATTTTCACGCTTTGTATCCAAAAACTTCATAATATCTAAATGATGAGCATGCAAATAAACAGCTCCAGCCCCCTGTCGTGCCCCAAGCTGATTGGCGTAAGAAAAAGAATCTTCCAAGAGTTTCATCACCGGTAAAACACCTGAGGACTGATTTTCTATTTGCTTAATTGGCGCTCCAGCTTCCCGCAAATTGGTCAAACAAAGCGCCACACCTCCACCACGTTTTGAAAGCTGCAAAGCCGAATTAACCGAACGACCTATCGATTCCATATTATCTTCAACACGTAGCAAAAAACACGAAACCAATTCACCACGTTGTTTTTTGCCAGCATTTAGAAATGTCGGCGTTGCTGGTTGAAAACGTCCTGTAATAATTTCATCCACAAAACTTTCCGCAAGAGCTTTATTCCCTTGTGCCAAATATAAAGCTACAAGACAGACGCGATCTTCATAACGTTCAAGATAACGTTTCCCATCAAAAGTCTTCAGTGTATAGCTGGTATAATACTTAAACGCGCCTAAAAAGGTAGGAAAACGAAATTTAAATGCATAAGCACGTTTAAAAAGCTTTTTAATAAAAGAAAAATCATAAAGCTCAAACAAAGCTTTTTCATAATAACCTTCTTCTATTAAGTAATCTATTTTTTCCTTCAGGTTATGAAAAAAAACTGTATTTTGATTAACATGCTGAAGAAAATATTGCCGCGCAGCAAGCCGATCCATATCAAATTGAATATGACCATTTTCATCATAAAGATTAAGCATTGCATTCAACGCATGATAATCAGTAACCTGATCCGATTTCTGCGATTGTCCTATACCAATTGTTTCCAAAATCTTTCCAATCCCTTTTTTACATAGATAACGTCTTCATCAGTTCCACGCAGCTCAAAACGATAAAGGCAAGGGACACAACATTTTTCAGCAATAATTTTACTTGCTAAATTATAATAGCGACCAAAATTACGATTCCCACCGCCAATAACACCACAAATTAATTTTCGGTTCTCAGATTCATTAAGAAACTGGACAACGGCCTTTGGCACGGCCCCTCTTCCTTCGCCATCTGCATATGTAGGAACAACCAATACATAAGGTTCACCAACCAATGCAGAAGGCTTTTTTTTATCAATTTTGAAGAGTCGTTGACCAAGCTGCGAGACAAAATGTTCTGTATTACCCGTTGCACTCGAATAATAAACAATAAGCCCCATTAAGCACAAAGACCACTAATCATATCTGGTCTAAAACCAGACCAATGATTTTCACCACAAACAACGACAGGAACCTGACGATACCCCAGAGATTGAACAAAACTATATGCTTGTTCATCACAGGAAATATCAACAACACGATAATGAATGCCTTTTGCATCAAAAGCGCGGCGTGTAGCATCACATTGGACACAAGATGGTTTACTATAAATAGTGATCGACATTTTCTTCAACTTTCACAATTCCAAATAATCAACCCTGAAAGGTCAATCTAATAATTTTATAGGTACTCAAGAATAACAAAAAACAGAAATTGTAAGCAAAACATGTGGTTATTTTCAAATAATACACAGCTTCTTAAACATAACAGAATTCCTCATCAAATAACTTCAAAAACTATGATGAGAATAAGCGATTATTCTACAACTTAAATGGCAAAGCCCCCTAGTTATAAAACAATCTTTTGCTTGCATTACAATTCCCTCCTGCTGTCTAAAAAACTAACGTTCTAAACCACCGTTTTTCAAGAGCTCTGTTTACTCTTTTACGGCAAAAATCAATTACAAAAACGAAAGGGAATCCTTCCAAAAGAGACTCTTCAGTAAAAATACTGCTATACCTTTGGCCAATAAACTCTTTACAATAATGGAAATAACTTAGATACCAAACGAAACACACTAACACCCTCTCTTGTGCTTATTTAGAATCACCAATCATTTTGATACTATATATAGTATATACTCTCTCTCTTTCGTCAAGGTGAATTCAATTATTATTTTTAATTTTCCACGATCTTCCCACTAAAATTTTCAGTACTCAAAACTATGTAATAATATAACATTTTGTTGACAAACGTTATATTATTACATAGTTTCCAAAATAATAAGCAACGATGGTAAAAAATATGGATCTGCACTTCAATAAGACAACATTAGGCTATAGGAATAGAATAGCAATAAAGAACTTTTCAGCAAAGTTAAAAGCTGGTTCATTGGTTGCAATAACAGGTGATAATGGCGCTGGAAAATCGACACTGCTAAAAGCCATCGCCGGATTGATTAAACCCCTTAAAGGAAAAATTACAAAACCAAAAAAAAGCCGCATTGCTTATCTTGCTCAGCAATGTCATGTAGATCAAACATTTCCAATTGATGTGAAAACGCTTATCAAAACAGGGTTATGGTCCTTTTGTGGATTATGGAAAAACCAACGCCCTTATGATTCTAAGATTCAGAATGCGCTTGAAATGGTTGGACTCTCAGCACTTGCCACCCGTTCTCTTGAAACATTATCAGGTGGGCAATTACAACGCGCTCTTTTTGCACGTATCATTGTACAAGATGCCAATATTATTTTGCTTGATGAACCTTTCAATGGTGTAGATCATAATACCCAAAAAGACCTTCTTGCACTGATCACATACTGGCAACAGCAAGGACGCACAATTCTCACAGCACTCCATAACCCTCTCATCGTGCAAGAATTTTTTCCCCAAATGATTCAAATTGATCAACAAAACGCCTTTTATGGAGAAACAACACAGTTTTTAAACAACACCCTTCATCACGTTATGCCACCTCTCACATCCAATTCTTTCCCTATTAGCGCACAACAAAAACAAAATCTTCTCATTAATGATCCTCTCTTTCTTAGGTTATAAGACGTGTATGCATTTTTTCTTGCCCCCTTTGTTGATTTCCAATTTATGCAAAACGCTCTTATCGGCTCTATTCTCCTCTCTATTAGTGCTTGTCCTGTTGGTGTGTTTTTGATGCTCCGTGGAATGAGTTTGACAGGAGATGCTATCTCTCATGCCATTCTTCCTGGTGTTGCAACTGCTTTTCTCATTTGCGGCTTCTCCCTTATATCTATGACACTTGGTGGTATTTTTGCTGGCATTATTGTTGCTTTAGCAACCATTTTGATTTCACGAAACAGCTTTCAGAAAGAAGATGCATCCATGACCGTCTTTTATCTTATTGCACTCGCGGCAGGTGTTATTATTATCTCACTGAAAGACTCAACTATTGAGCTGCTTCATCTCTTATTCGGATCGGTTCTTGCACTTGATGCACAAGCCCTTTGGTTAATCACTACTATAATGCTGATTACACTATGCAGCCTTTGTATTTTTTGGCGTGCACTCGTTTTAGAAAGCTTTGACCCCCTCTTTTTTAAATCACTCTCTCCATTGAGTAAATATATTCATATTTCATTGCTTGGACTTGTGGTGCTGAATCTAGTTGGAGGCTTTCAATCACTAGGAACATTACTTTCCGTTGGCATTATGATGATTCCAGCCATTACAGCCCGTTTTTGGTTTTCACGGCTAGGCCCTATTTGCGCGCTTTCCACTCTTTTTGGAATCATTTCTAGCGTAGGTGGTCTCCTGCTTTCTTTTCATCTTTCACTTCCATCCGGCCCTGCTATCATCATTACCGCAGGATTTATTTATCTTGTTTCCTGTTTGATAAGTCCACGTGGCTTTATTGTAGCATGGTTTCCCCACCTCTTTTATACCTCCTCACTTTAAGGAAAAAAACGTGCCTAAATTTGCTCAAAAATTTGTTCTTCTTGGAGCTTTATTGCTTGCCCTTTCTCCATTTTCTGCTTCTGCACACAATAAAATCAAAGTTGTTGCGAGCTTTTCCATTCTTGCAGATCTCATAAAAAATGTAGGAGACAACCATATCTCTATGACCACTTTTGTAGGTCCCAATGCGAATACCCACACTTATGAACCTACCCCTCATGATGCTCAAGCTCTTAGAAATGCTCAAATTATTTTCATCAACGGACTTCATTTAGAGGGGTTCATTGACCGCCTTATCACAGCAAGCGGTACAAAAGCACTTCTTGTCAAAGTTAGTGATAATATACCCCCTCTCGAAATGAAAAAACAAGAACATAATGCCCATCATCACAGCGTTATTGACCCACACGCTTGGCAAACAATTCCCAATGTTGAAATCTATGTGAAGAATATTGCTGCTGCTTTTTGTAAAATTGATCCACAATCCTGCACCAGCTACAAAAAAAATGCCGAAACCTACATCCAAAAACTTAAAATAGCACAAGATACCCTGAAAACAAAAATTGCTACCATTCCTAAAGATAAACGTATCATTATCACATCTCATGATGCCTTTGGCTATTTTGCCAAGGAATATGGTTTTACTATCCTTGCTCCTCAAAGTGCTTCAACAGAAACTGAAGCAACCGCAGCCGATGTAGCCAAGCTTATTAAACAAATTAAAGCGAATAAAGCAACGGCCCTATTCGTTGAAAATATCTCTAATCCTCGTCTCATAAAACAGATTGCAAAAGAAACAGGTCTAACAATTGGTGGAACACTTTATTCTGATGCATTGTCAAACAAAAATGGCCCTGCAGCAACTTATCTCGATATGATGGAACATAATGTGAATACCATCATTGATGCTATCACAAAACATTAAGATCTTCTATAAAAGAGATAAAAAAGAGTTCATAAAATCGTAAGTCTATGGTTATGTTACTAATGATGCCCCAACAGCTATAATTGATAACATTGATATGAAATAAAGTTACTTTTACAGAGAAATTTATACTCTATAGATTCTAAGATAGATAAAGTAAGTAGATTTATTGCCTCATGGTGCCCAAACTGTTAGCAGTAGCATTCTATTTTTCAATGCTTCTTTTACAATAACTCTCGACACTTGAAAGATTCATAAGAAGAATTTGGTGTCTCTTTCTTAAAGTATTTTTATCTATCCAACTTCATTTATAACATGTAAGTAGAATTGTGTATGAATAAAAACCACTTGAAGAAAAAATGCCTCTTATGAAGAGTCTCAACACAATAATTGTTGCAATGTTGGAGACTGAAAGAGAGTATGATGATGGCCAAAGCTTGTATTTTTATACGCATAAAGATGGCAATACACAATGGATTTATGTTATACTATTTATAAACGACTGCGTGAAAAAATAGTTTGAACAACCTAGCAAGATATTTTTTTAAAAAAGTGCGTAAATTGGCAACCCAACAGCCTTCTGTTTAGGTATTCTTTTTGTATGAGAGATGCAATTTTATTCAACGAACGTAAAAAAAATGTGTTCGGCAATGCTTAATCGCCATTATGTAAGAGACATTGGCTTAGATGTTTTTGAAAATCGCAATACTAAATTAAAAGATGAGGCTAAAGATAAAATCTATTTTTTATTTGATGCTTTCATATTCTGCCTAAATTAAGCTGTCTCCTCATTTTAGAAATTACACAAAGCAGATAAGCTTATTCTACTTTAGCATATAAAACTGAATACAGCACTGAACCGTCTTCATATTTGTCTCAAACATACTGCTGTATAAAGTTTAGGTTGATTTATAAGCAACAAAAAAGCACGCGCTTTATAAGAAAATAATATCATAAAACCATTAATAGACTGGCAATATATTGAAAAAATATACCAGCTTTTATAAAATGCTTTGCAAAACAATAATATAACTGCCTTTGTCCCTACTGATTCTTATAGGTGTTCGCACCAATCCCTTATGTTATATTCATAAAGATCTGTTTTAGGATGATCTATAGGCAATTTTTAACTCAAGAATATAGAAAGATCGATGAGATGTTACAGATGTGTTTCATCTGCTTTTATCGCTAAAAGTAATGAAAATTCTAAAATAAGCACACCTTCTATCTCTCAGTGATTTTTTGCAACTTATCAGATACCCTTGCTGAGAATTACATAGTGATTTACATGAGAAAAAATAAACTTGCAGCATGCGCGCATAGGTTTCTCTCTAATTTATGTGATTGGTAAAAAAACAAATGCTTCTTATAGGAGCTCTGAAACTATTTTAGATCATATGGCCAGCAGTAAAATAGAATGCGCCTATTCTCGTAGAGACTATTTAGAACAGCGTCGTATTTTATGGATCAAATGGACTTTTTATGTTAGGGATCAAAGCTCAGATATGGGGCGCATCCTCCCTTATCTATGACTCATTTTTTCTCTCTATTTCTCTCATTTACTTTTATAATACACATAAATTATTACATCAATAAACATATGATAATATGTTGTTTTTTATAACAAAGTTATAAATGAGTAAAAATTGGTTAATAAAGATTTATTCTATATTGATATTTTTTTATAATGAAAATGATGTTTGAAAATTATATTCTTCTTATAGACCATGAAAATGTAAAATTTCTTCATATAAATGTTTTGACATTCTCAGCGCCACGGAACAATGGATCATTACCAAAACTGTTAAAATTTTGTTTTTAATCCCATCGGTTACAACCTGAGTTTGTAAATGTAATTGAGCAAGTCAAAACACACCATTATCATGACGCAACATAAAAGAGAGTCGTATCACATCAATTAATGCTTACTTATTATTTGTGCGCTTTCCTGTGTTTTTATTAAAAGTATGAAAATTCTGATGAGCAACTGTGAAACTTAGTTTTTGACCATAGTCGTGTGTCAAGCGTTCTTTTATTTCAATCGTAAAGATGATACCATTCCAACGCGTTAAAACATGGCAACCTGTTCCAATAGGCTTGATAAGCTCAATTTTTGTGTGAAAGACAGGCCCTTTATCTGGATGTTCGCCCAATAAGATGATCTCAGGTCTGAAGGCTAAAAGATCAGTTTCTTCGCCATAAGAAAATGAATGCCCTAAATGTTGTTCTAAGACATGGCGATCAAAAAAATTCATAGGAGGAGAACCAATGAAATCAGCAACAAATGTTGTTGCTGGAGTATCGTAAATTTCCATTGGTGTTCCAATTTGCTCGATAGCTCCTTTATTCAAAACCACTATTCTATCAGCTAATGTCATAGCTTCTAGTTGATCATGGGTAACATAGAGGCTCGTTGTTCCTAATGAACGCTGTAGTGTTTTTATTTCAATACACATTTGCGCCCGTAATTTTGCATCAAGATTTGAAAGAGGTTCATCAAAGAGAAAAACACGGGGTTGACGTACAATCACACGCCCCATTGCAACACGCTGACGTTGTCCTCCTGATAATTGTCGTGGTTTACGATCAAGAAATGGTTCTATCTCCAAAAGCTTTGCAGCATGTGCGATACGTTTTTTAATTTCTTCTTTAGGAGTTTTACGATTTTTAAGACCATATTCTAAGTTTCCACGAACTGTCATATGGGGATAAAGGGCATAATTTTGAAAAACCATAGCAATATCACGATCAGCTGGTTCACGATCATTGATACGTTCGTTATCAATGCATAATTCACCTGAGGTGACTTGTTCAAGTCCTGCTATAATACGTAATAAGGTTGATTTTCCACACCCTGAAGGACCGACAAGAACAAGAAGCTCTTTATCTGCAATAGTTAAGTTTAAATCATCAATGACCAGAATGCCGTTGTCATACTGTTTTTTTATATTTGATAACTGGATTATGGCCACAATTACTTCTCCGTTTCAATAAGGCCTTTGATAAAAAGCCGCTGCATGAAGATAACAACAAGAACAGGGGGAACCATGGCAACAACCGATACTGCCATGAGTATATTCCATTGAGGATCATGTTGAAGTGATTCGACAATAAGCTGTTTTAAAATAATAAGGATCGTTTGATGATTTTGATCCGTTGTGATGATAAGAGGCCAGAGATATTGTATCCATCCATAAATGAACATAATGATAAATAAAGCAGCGATATTACTTTTACTAAGAGGAAGAAGAATATCCTTAAAAAATTTAACTGGACCTGCACCATCAACACGTGCCGCCTCTAAGAGTTCATCTGGAACAGTCAAAAAAAACTGGCGAAATAAAAATGTAGCGGTTGCAGATGCAATAAGTGGAATAATCATTCCACTATAGGTATTAACCATCCCCAATTTTGCAACAATCTCATAGGTTGGAAGAATACGAACTTCGACAGGGAGCATCAATGTAACAAAAATAAGAACAAAAGCAGTTTTTCGGAAGGGAAAGCGCATGTAAATAATTGCATAAGCAGACAAAAGTGAAATAATAATTTTTCCAATACTAATCCCAAGAGCCATAATGAATGAATTCATTAAAAGTGGCCAGAGGTTGGGCAAACCCAGCTGTGCAAGGCCATCACCAAAGATTGTTTTATAATTTTCCAGAGCATATTTCCCAGGCAAAAGAGGAAGTGTTCCTGAGGTAAATGCTGCTGAACTATGAGTTGATGCAATGATAGCAACATAAACTGGAAAGCAAATAATGATAATACCAACAATGAGCGTTATATGGGTTATAACTTTCAAAACAGGGCGATTTTCAACCATAATTTGTTTCCTAATATTGTACACGGCGCTCAATCCAGCGAAACTGGATAAACGTTAAGACAATAACCATCAACATCAATAGTGTTGATTGTGCTGCCGATGCACCGATTATTTGATTTCTAAAGCCATCATCATATACTTTATAGACGAGGATGCTCGTTGCACGCGCAGGACCTCCAGAAGTTGTATTATCAATAATACCAAAAGTATCAAACATAACATAATTGACATTGACAATAAGAAGGAAAAACGTCGTTGGTGAAATTTGTGGGAAGATCACAGTCCAAAATCGTTTAAAGGGACCAGCACCATCAATGGCGGCTGCTTCTATTTGAGAACGCGGAACAGACTGAAGACCTGTAAGAAAAAAGAGAAAATTGTAAGAAATCTGTTTCCAGCTAGCCGCAATGACAATAAGAAGCATCGCTTGAGTGCCATTAATACGATAATTCCATAAAACCCCTATTTTTTCGAGAAGAAAAGGGATAATCCCAATAGTGGGATGAAAGATAAACAACCATAATATACCGGCCAATACTGGAGCAACAGCATAGGGCCAGAGCAAAAGCATTGTATAAGCCTTTTTTGCACGGATGACACGATCAACACAGACAGCTAAGAGAAGTGATATTGTCATTGAAGCGACAGTAACTGAGATGGAAAATACTGCGGTTGTAAGAAGCGATTGCCGATAAGTAGGATCAGAAAGAACGGTTATATAATTTTCAAGACCAATAAAAGTTGTTGTAAAGCCAAAAGGATCTTCGCGTTCAAAGGATGATTTTATTGCCTGAGCAGCAGGCCAAAAGAAAAACAAAAAAGTCACAAGGAGCTGAGGAAAAAGCAACCCGTAAGAAAGGAGACTATTTTTAAAATATGCATGCTTTTCTTGCATTCGTAGGGCTCTTTAAATGTAGAGACTTTAAAAAGATAAACAAAAAGGACTCAACGATTTTTGTTAAGTCTTTAATGTTTAACAATAAAACGAAATTAATGATTGGATTTTTCAAATTCACGCAAGAGTTTATTTCCACGTTTAACGGTTTCATCTAAACCATCTTTCGGTGTTTTTGAACCACGAAGAACAGCTTCCAACTCTTGATCAAGAATAGTACGGATTTGTGGTAAATTACCAAATCTTATACCTTTCGAATTAACTGTTGGAGGATTAAGATTGATCTGTTTAATAGCTATATCAGCACCTGGCGTTTTTTCATAGAAATGTTGTTTTTTGCTTAATTCATAAGTCGCTTTTGTGGTTGGAAGATAACCTGTTTCTTGATGCCACCTTGCTTGATTTTCTGTTTTTGAAAGAAATTTAAGAAAAGCGGCTGCCCCTGCATATTCCTTTGGAGTATGTCCCTTAAACGCCCAAATAGAAGCTCCCCCAATAACTGAATTTTGCGGCGCTCCTTCTGCATCCTTATAGTATGGTAGCATACCAACCCCCACATTAAACTGAGCTTCAGAAACAATTCCAGCATATGATCCTGAAGATTGCATTAAAATTGCACAATTTTGTGCCATAAACATTGGTGTTGAATCTAATGCGCCAGCAGGACCACCATAGCGGAAAATACCTTGATCAGACCACTTTTTCAAGTCAGCCCACATACGCACTTGTAAAGGTCCATTAAATGTAAGTTCTGAATCAAATCCTTTAAAGCCATTTTCCTTCGTTCCAAAAGGAACATTATGCAACGCTGAAAAGTTTTCTATACCAATCCATTGAGCTGCATAAGTCATTGTAAAACCACACGTTGCCGCTTTAGTCTCAAGAATTTTTTTGGAAAAATCTTCTATATCTTGCCACGTTTTAGGAGGCTGTTCTGGATCAAGCCCTGCTTTTTTAAAGATATCTTTGTTATAATAAAGGATTGGTGTTGAAATATTGAATGGCATAGAAACCATACGCCCCTGTTCATCGGAGTAATAGCCACTAATAGCAGGAAAATAATCTGTAGGATCGAACTCTTGTTTTGTATCAGCCATAAGTTGATAAAATGGATAGATTGCGCCTTTTGCTGCCATCATAGTTCCAGTACCAACGTCATAAATTTGAGCGAGCACCGGCTGTTTCTTTCCACGAAATGCTGCAATGAGTGAAATCAAACCCTCTTCATACTCACCGCGATATGAAGGAATAACTTTATATTCAGATTGACTCGCATTAAAATCGTTAATGAGACTTTCAGTTTCCTTTCCTAGTTCACCACTCATAGAATGCCAAAAGCTAATTTTTGTCTGCGCGAAACCTTCTGTTATTCCCGCTGTTGTTATTATGATAGCAACCGTGGCTACTATGGAAAGATAAAAACGACTCATGATTCACCCTTTCTGAAGTGATGGAATACAAACTACCCCTAAATTTATAGTATCACACATGAACATGCCATGCCGATTTTATTATAAAAATATGCTGGCTCATTTAAACAGGAACCACCAAAAGGTCAAATGAATTTGTTTAGATTTATTCGTTTTCTTTTATAAGCTTTCTTATGTATTCATGAGTCATTCGATTGTAAATATTAAAAAAAATGAGAAGGTTTAAATAAACAAGGAAATAGGTAAAAAGATATAGATCGTAAATGTTATTCAATGACTATTGTAATATTTGAACTTACTTTTTAAAAAAAGAGTTGTTTATTATTTTGTTATTTGTCTTATAACTTTCGATTTATGCCTTAAAACGGTGTTGATACTACATTGAACAAAGAGATAAATAGACTTTTTCTTAAAATGAAGAAAATTATTTTAAAGTATTTAATGGCCTCCTTCCCTGATAATGGGGTCATGCCCTTCATGCAAAACAAAACGGCTTTGTCTTACAAAATTTTCATGCTGTTAAAAAATCTTTCAATACATCTATATCTCATGATAGCTTCTATAAAATGGAATATTAAAGTCCCTCCACTAAAGTGTATAAAACTTTTTGCACGCCATCATTCTTATGCTTCAAAAAGTGAAAAACAGCACCACTCTATGAACCCTCATGCTTCAACAAGTCTTGCATTTGAGAATGTTTAAATGAAAATTTTTATTCTTTTCTCACGAGATATTTATCCACACACCAAGCCTACTTGTAATGTGCAAGTGAATGATTTTGATTGATCCATTGTAAAAAGATTTGAAATGAAAAAACCTTATATGTTAAGAATTCTCATTCAACATGAAAAACTATTAATTATCATTATAAATTAATGTGTTATTGTTACGTGTAAAAAAATATTTCTTGTTTTCTTCCATTAAGCTCGCTTTATGAAGGTACAAGGATTTCTTTTATAAGGTATATATTTTTTACCTTTGTGCTCGCAATGTCAATGCAAGATCAGGTTGATCTGTCGTAATATAATGTACAGGCATATCAAGCCAATGTGATAACCGAGCTTTTCCATTAATTGTCCATACCCCTACAATAAAATCAGCCTCAAGAGCTGATTCAATAAAATCCTGTGTAACAATAGAGCCATTTAAACTTAGATCAGTATACCCCAATTGTTTCCATTCAGAAAAATGACGGTGCATATCACCTTCAAAATTATCAACACATGGACCAGATGGTATTCCTGCCTCAATAAAAGGACGAAGAACTAAAGGATCAAAACTAATTGCAGAAACCCGTTCTGTTAAATTGCGGCTTTTTATGAGCGCAAGCGCTTTTTGAGATAATATTGTTTCACGCTCCACTTCACCACATGTTTTGATTTCAATATGTAACGCAACATTCGTTGGTGCTAGAAGATCAAGCACCTCTTCTAATAAAGGAGGTGCTTCTCGGCTACCTTTCACGCAGAGTTGTTTGCGTGTTTCATTATCAATGTCGTGAATATATCCCTTTTTGCCAACCAATTGGTCTAGATGAAAATCGTGAAAGACAACCACCTCACCGCTTTTTAGCAAATGAACGTCGCATTCAACTTCATCAACACCTAACGCTATAGCATTATTAAATGCCGAAAGGGTATTTTCAGGATAAAGATGAGCTCCTCCACGGTGTGCAACAATTTTTTTCTCAGACATGCAAAATTTCATACTTCTCACTTTTCAATATATTGACGTACAGATTTTCAGATAAAGACTTATATCAACATGAAAATGCACAATAATTTTTAAATATTTTTTCTACATTTTTCTGAATATCAAACCCTCAGTCATATTTTATTCTGAAAAAGGCTTATCCTTCATTTCAATTATTCCCATTCAATGGTACCAGGAGGCTTTGAGGTTACATCATACACAACACGATTAATTCCTCTAACTTCATTAATAATACGTGCTGCTGTCTTACTTAAAAATGCCATATCATAGGGATAAAAATCAGCGGTCATTCCATCTACAGATGTGACAGCGCGAAGAGCACAAACAAATTCATAAGTGCGATCATCCCCCATAACACCAACAGTTTGAACTGGAAGAAGAACAGCAAAAGCTTGCCAAATTTCATCATAAAGTCCGGCCTTACGGATTTCCTCAAGATAAATAGCATCTGCTTCGCGTAAAATTTCTAATTTTTCACGTGTTACAGCACCTGGACACCGAATTGCAAGGCCGGGACCTGGAAAAGGATGGCGACCAATAAACTGCTCCGGTAGCCCTAACTCTCGCCCTAGCGAGCGAACTTCATCCTTAAAGAGCTCACGCAACGGTTCTACAAGTTTCATCTTCATCTGTTCTGGTAGTCCACCCACATTATGATGGCTTTTAATGGTTACCGTTTCACCAATAGCAGACACACTCTCAATGACATCTGGATAAAGTGTTCCTTGTGCTAAAAACTCTGCACCTCCTATTTTTTTCGTTTCTTCTTCAAAAACTTCAATAAAAAGGCGACCAATTGTTTTGCGTTTTTTTTCTGGATCTGTCTCACCTTTTAAAGCATTAAGAAACACATCAGCAGCATTAACGTGAATAAGCTCTATATTATAGTGATCACGAAAGAGCGTGAGAACTTCTTCAGCTTCATTCTTGCGCATCAGCCCATGGTCTACCAAAATACATGTCAGTTGATCTCCTATGGCTTCATGAAGGAGTACCGCTACAACAGATGAATCCACTCCCCCTGAAAGACCACAAATCACACGACTTTTCCCAACTGTTTGTCGTATTGTCGCAATTGCCTGCTCACGATAAGAAGCCATTGACCAATTACCTTTAATAGCAGAGATCTTATGAACAAAATTTTGCAAAAGTTTTGTACCATCTGGTGTATGGATAACTTCAGGATGAAACTGTACCGCATAAAAATGCCTTTTCTCATCAGCAATAGCCGCATAGGGAGCACCTTTTGAGGTTCCTATGACACGAAAACCTTCTGGTAAAGCTGCCACACGGTCACCATGGCTCATCCATACTTGATAACGAGAACCTTTTTCCCACACTCCACCAAAAAGGGCACTCTCTTCTTGAACTTCCAAAAAAGCGCGCCCAAATTCACGCTCATGTCCAGCTTCAACCTTTCCTCCAAGCTGAATACACATGACTTGTTCACCATAGCAAATACCCAGAATCGGAACACCCGCCTCAAAAATTTCCATTGGAGCACGCGGAGAGCCCTCATCAATAACGGAATAAGGACTCCCTGATAAAATAATAGCTTTAGGATTTATGCGGCGCACAGCTTCTAAAGCCAATTGAAAAGGAGTAATTTCACAATACACTCCCATTGCTCGTACCCTTCGTGCAATAAGTTGTGTAACTTGTGAACCAAAGTCAATAATAAGAACAGTGTCTGGATGTGATATGCTCATAGAAAACCAATCAACAATTGTAAAAGAAAACTCATGAGAGTTATGATTCAATCTTTCTCTTTTCACAAGCCTGTTTTCTTAAGAAAAAGATTATTCTCGTAAAGTTTATGATAAAAAGTGTAAAAATATGGATCAATGTTTTTTTTGCAACACAGATAAAAAGAACCCATCTGTTTGTGTTGTGGCCGGCGACAAAGTAAGTCCATAATTTGAAAAAACTGGTTGCACAGGAGAAAAACTAAAATGTTTCTGCCAAAGCGCTGGCATATCTATTGGAGAAAAATGAGAATGTTGTTGAAGGAAATGGGAAATTTGTTCCTCATTTTCATCTGTAAAAAGAGAACAGGTAATATAGATTAGGCGCCCATTTGGCTTAAGATAAGCTATCGCTTCATTCAAAATATCCCTCTGTTCTGTTTGGCGTTGTTTCACCTGTTCTAATGTTAAACGCCATTTCGCATCTGGACGACGACGCCATGTTCCTGTCCCACTACATGGTGCATCTAGTAGAACTCTATCCATCTGGCCTATTAATGGCTTCAATTCTTCTTTTTGTGCTCGTACTTGGACATTACGAACACCAGCGCGTCGAAGACGATCAAAAATAGGAGCTAGGCGTGCTTTATCAGAATCATAAGCATAAATTTGCCCACGATTGTTCATATCAGAAGCTAAAGCTAATGTCTTTCCACCAGCACCTGCACAATAATCTAATACCTGTATGCTCTCTTGCGCTTCTACAAGATGAGCAACAATTTGAGATCCTAAATCCTGTATTTCAAAGTATCCTTTTTGAAAAGCTGGTTCCACTTGAACATTGGGATGACGATTAAACTTTTCAATCGGTGCAATTCTTAAAGCTTGCCCAAACCATGGAAAAGATTTAAGTTTGGTTTTTGCTAATTCTTTCAGCACCTTTTCTGGTGTTGCCTTTAGGTTATTTACCCGTAGGTCTAAAGAAGGACGCGTTGCTAACGCAGCCGCTTCAGTGATCCAATTATCACCAAATAAAGGACGCAGATGCGCTTGACACCATTGCGGAATATCACCACGAATATAGTCTGGAGCATCCACTAATTGCTGACTTTGCCACGATTTACGCTGTTTAGCCCCTAATAACTGCGGTGCAAACCGATCTTCTGCCAACTCACCGTCAATTTGCTCCAGCGTCATTTTTCCAGAATCTAATAAGGCACCAAAAACGATATCTCGGATATCATCACTCTCCATACGCCATTGTAAAGAATAACGTCGTCTTAAAACATCATAAACGATTGTACCAATGGCTGCACGATCACCTGCTCCAGCAAAGCGATGAGAAAGACCCCAATCCTTTAAAGCTTCTCCTACTGGGCGATGCTTCATTTCTATCTCTTTGAGAATATCTATTGCTGCTTGCAAACGCCCACCTAATCGCATTCATTTCTCCCATTAAAATAATAAAATTTTAAATCATCTAAAAAAATAATATTATCTTCTTCTTGCCAATGAAACCTTCTCAAAGCCATAAAAATTTACATTCAATATTAAAATTATCTGATCAAACTTTTTATAAAACCCAATTTAGAGTATCTATATTTGTTCTTTCATCTTCTACCCATTCGCTTTATTATCTCCTTCTACCTCTTATACTAAAAGATACGTAGCCATCCATAAAGAACTTATTTCCGCCATGTATTATGCAAAAAACAACCTCTCTATCATTGTGTAAAATAAAATTTACGAAGATTATCTGAATAACAGAAAAAGCAAATATCTCCCATCTTTTGATGGCTATCCTTCTGAAAAAATAGAAAAAATATTTTCATAAAATTAAACAAGTTCATCTGACGCTCATCAAAAAATTAACTTTTTAGAAAATGCTTGGAACCACTATTTGGCATGACCGTTTTTACTCTACTGGCAACTGCCAGGAAATTTAAAAGGAGAAAATAATGACTTATAATAATGGAAAAACAACTTCATCTAAAAGTCGTCAGAACACAATGCCCTCAAACAATGGAAAGAAATCCGTTCAAAGTGATCAGACGAACACTCGCCAACGTGCGTCAAAGACAGGGCGGAAGACAACAAAAAGTTAATTCTAATTTTATATAACTTATTTCACATAGTCTAGAAGAAAGAATTAGAGTTTTAGTCTCTAATTCTTTCCTTTTAGGATTTTATTCCAAATCACAAACAGAAAGAAGAACAGCCTCTCTTTTTTATTCTCGGAAGATTTTATATTTATGCAATATGATGCTAGACTCTTATTTCTTCAAACAGGCCCACGATAGTTTGGACTCTCCCGAGTGATAGAAACATCATGCGTATGACTTTCATGGAGTCCCGCATTTGTAATACGAACAAACTTTGCTTTTTCACGAAACTCTACGAGATCTTTTGCACCCACATAGCCCATCGAAGCACGTAGTCCACCAGCAAGCTGGTGTAGAACTGATGCTATAGGACCTTTATAGGCCACTTGCCCCTCCACACCTTCAGGAACCAACTTAAGTTCATCATGAACGTCATCTTGAAAATAGCGATCTGCCGATCCTCGTGCCATAGCACCAACAGATCCCATACCGCGATAGGCTTTAAAAGATCGACCTTGATAAAGATAAACTTCACCAGGACTTTCTTCTGTACCCGCCAAAAGAGAACCAATCATCGCTGCACAAGCCCCACCCGCTAAAGCTTTAGCAAAATCACCCGATGCTTTGATCCCACCATCTGCAATTATGGGAATGCCTGCTTTTTCAGCAACTTCTGCAGCATTCATAATGGCTGCAAGTTGAGGTACACCAACACCAGCAACAATACGCGTTGTGCAAATAGAGCCAGGACCAATACCAACTTTTACCGCATCTGCACCACTGTCAATCAATGCCTGCGTTGCTTGAGCAGTTGCGACATTCCCAGCAATAATAGCTGGAGAGGAAGCCATCTTTTTAATTCGTTCAACAGTTTCTAGTACACGTTGAGAATGTCCATGCGCTGTATCAATGACCAAAACATCAACACCTGCGTCAATGAGACGTTCAGCACGCTCAATCCCATTATTTCCAACACTACTAGCCGCTGCAGCACGCAAGCGCCCTTGAGAATCTTTAGCAGCATTTGGATTTAATTTTGCTTTTTCAATATCCTTAACTGTTATCAGTCCGACACAACGATTCTGTTCATCCACAACTAATAATTTTTCAATACGATGATGATGTAAAAGATACTTCGCTTCATTGAGTTGAACATTTTCACGCACTGTGATTAAATTTTCATGCGTCATTAATTCATAAATTTTTTGTTTGGGATCCGATGCAAAACGTACATCTCTATTGGTTAAAATGCCAACAAGTCGCCCCGCTGTCTCACCTTTAACACTATTTTCAACAACCGGAATACCGGAAATACCATGAGAGCGCATTAAAGCTTTTGCTTCTTCAAGTGTTGCATCTGGTCCAATTGTAACTGGATTAACAACCATACCAGATTCAAACTTTTTTACTTGGCGGACTTCTTCTGCCTGCTCTGCAGGAGACATATTACGATGAATAACCCCAAGACCACCAGCTTGAGCCATAGCAATTGCCAAACGCGATTCCGTTACCGTATCCATTGCAGCGGAAAGCAATGGCAAATTGAGCTTAATATCAGCTGCAATGCGCGTACTGAGGTCCACTTGACTAGGCATAACAAGAGAATGACCGGGTTGTAAAAGTACATCATCAAAAGTCAGTGCTAATGCACCTGTCCCCGTTTCAACAATCTTTGCCATAGCAAAATTCCTTTTATAATAAAAATTATAATAAAACACCGCAAGGAGCTTTAAAATACAACTGCGGTTCTCATACATGGTAGATTGGCAAAAAATTATGCCATGCTACAAACAAAATGAAAAGAAAAATAAATATCTTTTCATGGTTTATAAAAATTTACAATTGTGATTCGATGGGTAGCCAACTTATTATTTTTGCAAATGCGCGACGCCAGAAATTGCTTTCTGGTTCATAATCAATGCTATACTGTTTTTTATTTTCAATAAAATCCCAATAAATACGATTATTATCACCAAGACGAAGATGATAACTCATTTCCCTCGTCGTTTCTTCAGAAAATAACAAATCTAACCTCGCTGTAATGGGCGCACATTCAAAAAGAATGCCCATTTCTGTATTTAACGCCGCTGATCTAGGATCAAAGTTTAAAGATCCAATAAAAGCTGTTTTATGATCAACTAAAAAAGCTTTGGCATGTAAACTTGCCTTACTGGATCGAAACAATCGTAATCCATGGGAAGTGCCTTCCGCTTTTAATTCATAAAGCTTAACACCACTTTTCAACAGTGCCTTACGATACGGGACATAACCACCATGCACTAATGCTACATCAGTCGCTGCTAAGGAATTTGTCAGAATTTTGACATCAACACCTTTTGAAACCAAATTACTAAAATTCTGCGTACCGACTTTGCCAGGAACAAAATAAGGTGACGTAATCTGAACCGTTTTTTGAGCATTTCCAATAACCTTTGAGAGTGCCTTCATAAGCCAATTACTTGCTTTTTTACGCAATGCTTTTTCTGGAGGATCAGAAAGAACAACAACTTTATCTGCTAAAAATAACCGCTTTCCTGTTTGGATAAAACAACTAAAGTTAATGTGTTCTTTGACATAATCTAAATAAACCTTTGCAACCTTGGAATCCCGAAATTTTCGTAATTTATCTCTCCAATAGCTAAGATCACTTGCGCTTTTAGGAACAACCAAAGTATGAATTGGTAAAACAACAGCACTATTCCAAAAATCATCAAAGATACTTTCCACCTTTTTAACAGAGGGACCAATTAACATCAAATCTAAATCTCGAAAATGAGATTCTTTACCAGCATCAAAATAAGAATCTGCAAGATTACGCCCTCCGACAAAAGCAACCCTACCATCAACGATAAAAGCTTTATTATGCATTCTACGTGTTACAGTAATTGCCCGTAATATAATTTCTAAACCACGCCGTAAACCACCTTTACGCGATCGCCCTGGATTAAACATTCTCACCTCAATATGAGGATGTTTATCTAGCGCAATATAAGCTGGATCACGTGCCTGAGCATTAATATCATCCAAAAGAAGCCGTACCCGAACACCCCGATCAGCGGCCTCAACTATTTCACTTAATAATAGGCGCCCCGTTAAATCATCGTCCCAAATATAATACATCAGATCAAGGCTACGCCCAGCTTCTGCAGCCCCTATTGCACGAACACAAAACGCATCCAAATTGCTGATGATGAGGGAAAGGGCATCTTTATCAACCCCCAATCCATTTTCTTCCTCACCTAATTGACTGACGATACGATCAAGCTTGGTTTCACCTCTCTTAATAGGCAACGCATACGAACATTGTCCCTTAGCACTTTTCACAAAACGCCCATATGTATAGATTGCCAACATAGACGCAACAAAAAAAAAGAGAATAAAACCAATAACAATCTGTAAAAGAGTCAAAGAGGATAAACTTTCTATTTTCAAGCTAGCGCATTACCAATGATACAAACAACAATCCTAATACTAATCATTTTATCTTAATCGTGTAGCAGATAAAATGCCACTTTTTGCTTAAGAGAGTATAAATTTAATATTCATGATGTAAAAATTTTAGCTTTAATCTCTCAACACTTAAAAAATGCCTCTCAGCTTTAATAAATGCAAACTTAACTAAAATTGTATAAATTGAAACAAAAGATAAAATGTCAAATAAAATTTATACTTGCTTTAAATCTATAAAACCATCCTCACTACATAAACTTTACAATAAATGATCATTTTCTTAAGTCTCCCTACGGACTTTATCAAAAGCCACTTCATCTTTTTTGAAAATCATGTTTATTATGAATTTCACTTCCGTTCTTGATTTCTTATTGCTCTCAATTCTTCCATTTTTCTATAAAGTGTAGAGCGACCAATATGAAGGCGGCGCGCTATTTCGCTCATATGTCCTTTATAGTGTTTAACCGCTTTCTCGATAATATCATGTTCCATTTCTGCAAAAGTACGCACATGGCCATCAGTATTCAAAAATTGGATCGATTCTTGTTCATTATCTTCATCTTCTTGTATATTACCTTCAATGATATTGGGAACATTCATTAACGAATTTCCCATTAATTGAGGAAAATCTCGAACCGTTAATAAAGGTCCTTCACTGAGTAAAATCGCACGAAATAAAAATTTTTCAAGTTCATTTCTATTACCAGGCCAATCATACTGCATAAGCAAGGAAAGAGCCGATCCTGCTAAACCATGAACATGTGATCGCCCTGTTTCTACGATAATACGATCAATCAAATGTTGTGTGATCTCTGGAAAATCATCCCTTAATTCTCGTAAAGCAGGAACGCTAATAGACAAATGAGAAAATTGTTCAAACAAACTATGCAAAAGAAAATTCTCTTTAACCAAGTCCTTTAAACGCGATGTTGAAATAGCAATGATCCGAAAAGGAAAAAGTTCTCCTTTTGTATTCTTTTCCCTTTCTTTAAGATAATGCGCAAACCGTTTTTGCTGTATGGGCTCAAGTCTATCAATATCACAAAGGCAAAGTGTCCCTTTTTCAAGCGAAGAAACCAACGGTAGGAATTCTTTAAACCATTGCTGATTTTCTTCCTCTGGATCAACAATGGCGGAACATTGAAAGCGAATAAAAACGCCTTCTGAGAATAAACCCTCATGATGAATAATCCGAGCTAATGTCTCACGTCCTGTTCCAACTTCACCCTCTATCAAAAGATTTTGCAAAGAATTCGCTGCTTTTCTCGATTGTTCTAAAACTATCTGCATAGCTTTACTTTTCATACAAAGGTCAGAAAATCGTAAATGATTCTCTTTTTTTCGTTGAATATCTCGAACCTCATGCTTCAAGGCAGAAATAAGAGCAAGAATATCCAACGTAACTCTTACGCGTAATAATGTTACTGGATGAATCCAATAATCAATCGCTCCAGCTGCTAGAGCTCTCTGGAGTAAATCCTGATTTTCTTGCTGTGCTATAACAATAATAGGAATAGAAACACCAGCAACTCTAATCATTTTAATCAAATCGCTCACACTCAAATCACTCATAACGACATCAAGGAGTGCAAGCACAATGTTTTTACGCCTGTGTAAAAGATCAATCGTACGGAGACCATTTTCTGCTTCAATGACACGGTAGCCAAAACCTCGGAGCATAGCAGAAAGCTCTATACGTCTTCCATAATCTTCACTCGCAACAAGAATGGGACCAACCATAATGTCAATAATCTCCTTTGAGACCACTCAGCAGCTTAATGTAAAAATTATTGTAAACCATAAGAAATATTTCACCTTTTGTGTTTCACTTACGAACTTCATTAAGCTGTTAATTAAATACAACATTAAGGCATTTTTTTCTATTTTTTTGCTTTTTCATTGATTTTCATCAAATTTTTCATATTGACTCATGGGATAATTTAATAATGTTATAGAAACTAGAGAGCAAAATAATCTAAATAGAGTGCAATAAATGAAACATACCTATCATATTTTATGTCTTACAATCACCACTTTCCTATTAAGTGCTTGTAGCTTTTCGCAGTATTATAACCCAAATATGCCAACAGGAATTGATGGAAAATGGGTTGACGAGAATGGTATTATTTCTTCTTTTCATAATGGTGTTTTTGAAACACATGCAGCAGATACAGAAGAAAAGCTATCAGAAGGAGCATATAATTATCTCAATGCTCAAAATATAGAAATTGAAATACGCTCTATTCTTCGTGGAACAATCTCTAGAGTCAATTGTACAATGTCATATGACTCCACACAACTTCTCTGCACCTCACATACAGGAGCACAATTTTTTCTTAAACGAAAATCTTAGACAAAATATAAAGTAAAGCTTTTCTTATAAGATAGACAAAATACATACATTAAGCAGGAGGTGTTCCTTTCTCCTCCTGACAGGAAATTTTCTCTCAAATACGTAAAGAAACTGATACAATCTCTATCCGTAGAATTTTCTAAACATTATGAAATGCGTAAAACACTCATTTTCTTCCACAAAACATCAGCAAAACCGTATCACAATAAAACTGTGACTTTGTATCATTCAATCTATTTTAAGCTAAAATAACATTTTATTTGGTAGGGAACTTTAATCTAAGCAGCACCAATACGCAAAAGATCATGAAAATGGACAATTCCTATCGGTTTTTTATCTTCAACCACGAAAAATGCACCAATCTGATGATCATTAATAAAAGCTGTTGCTGCACCAACAAGTGTATTTGGCTTTACAACTTTAGGAGCTTTGGTCATCACCTCGTCAACATTAAATTTTGATAAATTAAAATGAATGTTACGTGCAAGATCGCCATCAGTTACAATTCCGATTAGTTCACCTTCTTGATTCACAACACCAACACAACCAAAATGTTTTTCCACCAAAACATTCATCGCTTCAGTCATAGCTGTTCCCTGCATAACCAGAGGAATACTATCACCCTCATGCATAATATCACACACGTATTTAAGGCTTGCACCAAGAGAACCACCAGGATGATATATTTTGAAATCCGTTGCGGTAAAACCACGCATTTCTAAAAGAGAAACCGCTAATGCATCTCCCATTGCCAATTGCATAATTGTTGAAGTTGTAGGGGCTAAACCATGGGGGCAAGCCTCTTCTATCTTTGGTAATAATAGCACAATATCAGCTTGTCGTCCTAACACAGAATGCTCATTTGATGTCATTGCAATAAGAGGGATACGAAAACGTGCAGCATAGCTCATAATACCACTTAACTCTTGAGTTTCACCAGACCATGATAAAGCAAGAATAACATCATCAGATCCAATCATACCAAGATCACCATGATTGGCTTCTGCAGCGTGCACAAAAAAGGCAGGTGTTCCAGTTGAGGCTAAGGTTGCTGCAATTTTTGTGCCTATATGACCACTTTTTCCAAGACCAGTAATGACCACATGTCCACGCGCATTTCTAATAGTTTGAACAACCGCTTCAAAAGAAGAAGAAAGACTTTCCAGAAGAGCTTTTTCAAGAGCTTCAAGCCCCTGCTTTTCACTCGCAAGTGTTTTAAGCGCTGATGCTACTGCACCTTGCAAAGCCATATGAGGAGACGGTATTGTCATAATCAAATTCGATCAATAAAATTAAGTGAGAGATCTATATCACTTTTCAACATTAATGGTTTCTAGTAAATTTTTCAATGAAGCAGAAACGTGGCTGTGCATATCAGCGCGTGCTAAAGAAAATGCAACGTTGGCTTCAATAAAACCAGCTTTAGAACCGCAATCAAAAGTGCGCCCTTTTACTTGCAACCCCCAAAAATCTTGCTCATTTGAAAGCCGTATCATAGCATCTGTTAATTGAATTTCATTTCCTGCTCCTCGTTCTTGAGTGGAAAGAATATTAAAAATTTCTGGCTGCAAAATATAACGTCCATTGATGTACAAATTTGATGGTGCCGTTCCTTGTGCTGGTTTCTCTACCATTTTTGTGATTTCAAAACCATTTGCAATCTGTTTGCCTTTCCCAACAATACCATATTTATGTGTTTCTCTAGGATCGCATTCCTGAACGGCTATAATATTTCCCCCACCTGTTTTTTCATAAAGGCTCATCATTTCAGAAAGACAGCCCTTTTTCGCCTGTATCAACATATCGGGTAATAATAAAGCAAAAGGTTCCCCTGCAACTAATTCACGCGCACACCAAAGAGCATGCCCTAATCCCAAAGGTTGCTGTTGCCGAGTGAAAGAAGTTGACCCTGGTAATGGCTGTAAACGGTATAAGTTTGCAAGATCTTCTTTCTTTCCACATTCAGCAAGTGTCGTGTATAATTCAACTTGCGCATCAAAATAATCCTCAATGACTGCTTTGTTGCGTCCAGTCACAAAAATAAAATGCTCAATACCAGCTTCCCTCGCCTCATCCACAACATATTGAATAACAGGTTTATCAACAACTGTTAGCATTTCTTTAGGAATCGTTTTTGTCGCAGGAAGGAAACGCGTACCAAGACCTGCTACTGGGAATACTGCTTTCCGGATTTTACGCACACTCACCCTCCTCAATGAATTCATATAACTTTTTTGTTTTATTTATCATATGTTTTTACGAAATGGTAAAAAAGATATCTTATTGTTTTGATTATCATTATAATAGGCAATCAAAAATGTAAAAAGAATCTGAGAATTTATTGAAGGAATTAAAACGAATTATTTATTTCAGTTTTTTCCTATTCTTGATCATATTATCGATTAAACTAAATACAAAATAAAGTTATTGCACATCTAATGAATTGAATATTAATGGGGATTTCAAAATGCAAAAAACAGAATTGAAGAGTTTCTCTTTTTTTTTAGAGAAGTCAATAGCTTGGAGACCCCTTGTCACTGGCTCTGCCATTCTTTTGTCTGCTTTTTTAATGTTTTTTGCATCATTTTCACATGCGGATAGCGGATTTAAACACTGGATTAAAGAGTTTAAAAAAATAGCTATTGCTCACAATATTAGCCCTTCTACGTTTCATATGGCATTTAAAGACATTAATGCCATTGATCCAGAAGTTTTAAAAAGCGCCGCATACCAACCGGAATTTATTGCTCCTTCATGGAACTATTTCGATAATCGTGTCCATGATATTGCTATTATAGAAGGACGGCGCCAAGCAAAAAAATGGAATAAATGGCTTCTTCAAATTGAAGAACGTTTTGGTGTTGACCGTAATATTCTGCTTGCTATTTGGTCAATGGAAAGCAATTATGGGAAAATTTTAGCCAATAAAAGTGTCATGCATGATACCATTCGCTCGCTTGCAACCCTAGCCTATGCCGATAAAAAACGCGAAAAATACGCACATACACAACTTATTTCTGCTATGAAAATTCTACAAAGTGGTGAAATTAAACGCTCTCAACTCACTGGATCTTGGGCCGGAGCATTGGGACATACACAATTTATTCCAAGCAGTTATCTCGCCTATGCTGTTGATATAAATCAAGATGGACGGC
The DNA here is from genome assembly GCF_042196725.1 of Bartonella sp. AC158YNML. Lineage (NCBI taxonomy): Bacteria > Pseudomonadati > Pseudomonadota > Alphaproteobacteria > Hyphomicrobiales > Bartonellaceae > Bartonella > Bartonella sp. AC158YNML. The sequence continues at coordinate 25,442 of NZ_JBHIQU010000003.1, read as the reverse complement.
GTGATATCTGGAACTTTGTTCCAGATGCTCTGGCTACTGCTGCTAATCTTCTTCACAAAAATGGCTGGCAACCTAATCTTATTTGGGGAGTAGAGGTAAAAGTGCCGCAGGGAAAAAAACTTCCTGAAGGCTGGTATTCCTTTGAACAATGGAAAAAATTAGGTGTAAAATACGCTAATGGGCATCCTCTTCCTACATTAGCTGAACAAGCAATGTTAAAATATCCAGATGGAGAAAAAGGACCTATATTTTTAGTCACAAAAAATTTCTTTGTTCTAAAACGTTATAATAATGCAGATCGTTATGCTCTTGCCGTTGCCCTTCTTGCTGATCGCATTGCTGGACGGCCTGGATTAGTGCATGATTGGCAAAGACCTTTTCAGCCTATTACCTTCCAAGAATGTAAAGAACTGCAATCTCGCTTAAGTGCATTGGGATATTATAAAGGAGATATTGATGGACAAATCGGAACAGCCTCTCGCAAAGCAATCAAAGCTTTTCAGCTGCATTACGGTCTAAAAGAAAATGGATATCCATCATCTCAAGTGCTTTTTCTCCTTCGCCAACAATAATGGAGAATAAGGTCTTGTCTCTTTTGCGTCTGATATACTTGATATTCTTACTGTTTTCATTTTCTATTGTGGGGATCATACAACCATCCCCAAGTAAAGCAACGAACTTCTTCAAATGGTTGTCACAACATAACAAACAGACGCAACAACCACCGCAAATTATAGAACAAAAAATAAACAAGCCGCAAAAAAAGATCGTAACACAAAAAAACATACAAAAGCTAAAAAATGAGAACGCAAAGCGCATTCTTGTCATAGGAGATTTTACAGCTTCTGCTGTTGCCGATGCACTTAAGAAGTTTTTTATAGATAATAGTGATATCGTTATTATGAACAACACAATGCCAGCTTCCGGATTAGTTCGAACTGATTATTATTCTTGGCAAAGCAATATTTCTAAACTCATTAATCAAAATAACCCCGATGTCATTATCATGATGATCGGGGCCAATGATAATCAACCCATCATAGACTCTCATCGCACGATTAACACAGATCAATCAGAATGGATGCACATCTACAAACAAAGAATTATCGAAATTGCTGAAAGTCTTCATGCCTCTGGAAAATCGTGGATATGGATAGGTCAACCTTCTTTTGGAAATAACCTTTTGACACAAAAAATGAAAATTTTTAATGCGCTCTACAAACAAGTAACAGAAACAGCAGGAGGATATTTTCTTGATATCTGGAGTGGCTTTAGTGATGAAGAAGGAAACTTTTCTTTTTCAGGCTATGATATTAATGGAAAAATGACCAAATTGCGCACCAATAATGGCATGCATTTCACTTCTGAAGGAAAGAAAAAACTTGCTGCTTATTTAGAAAAGCCATTGAAAAATATTTTAAATTTTCATGCCTTTTCTCATGAAAATTCTTACTCAACCGATCAAGTTATTAAAAAACTTATACAAGAATCAGAGAATCAAGAGCGGAGTAAAATTATGCGTCAGCCTCCAATGAGCCTTAATGATATGGTACAACAAAACACCCACCTCATAGGCAGAAAAAAATCAAGTTTTATAGAAAAATCATGGTTTCCACCAAATGGACATCAAAAAGATCGAGCTGATAATTTTTCTTTCCCATAATGTCTATTTAAAATACAAAATCTATTTTCCCCTATAAACAAAAAGCGAATAAGATAAAAACACTGTTTACATAGCTATAATGAAGAGAAAATTTGCATAAATTGCAACTACATCTTTGCGAAGAATATGAAAACGGCATGGTTAGCACCATGCCGTTATATCTTACAATCCACGTTTGTTAATCATTGCCTCTGGTAAAGGCATCCGTCCCCGAAAAGCTTTATAAAGCTCCTCTGGATCACGACTTCCCCCAGCAGAGTAAATAAAACGTTTCAACTTATTAGCAAGCTCTGAATTAAAAACATCTCCCGTTTCTTCAAAAGCCTGAAAAGCATCAGCATCAAGCACTTCTGACCACATATAAGAATAGTAACCAGCGGCATAACCATCCCCTGCAAATACATGCATAAAATGTGGAGGACGATGGCGCATAATAATTGTATCAGGCATTTGCAGCTTGTCTAATTCTTGGCGTTCAAACACTTTTGGATCAGTTACTGTTTCTCCTTGGTGAAAAGCCATATCCACGAGAGCTGATGAGATAAATTCAACCGCAGAAAATCCAGCATTAAATGTCTGTGCTGCTAAAACTTTATCTATCAACTCTTGTGGCATAGGAAGCCCTGTTTTTGCATGTATAGCATAAGATTTTAATATTTCTGGTACAGTTAACCAATGTTCATAAAGTTGAGAAGGCAGCTCAACAAAATCACGCGCAACCGATGTTCCCGATACAGATGGCCATACAACATCAGAAAGCAAACCATGCAATGCATGCCCAAACTCGTGAAAAAGCGTACGTGCATCATCAAGAGATAAAAGAGCAACCTCCCCTTTGGATGGTTTAGCAAAATTACAAACATTGTAGATAATGGGCTTTTGTCCGCCTTCCAATTTATGTTGTGATTGCAAACTACTCATCCACGCACCAGACCGTTTTGAAGAACGTGCAAAATAATCACCAATGAAAAGCCCAAGTAAGCTTCCATCAGATTTCTTTACTTCCCATAAACGTGCATCAGGATGCCAAAGTGCAACAGCATTTTTTTCTTCAAATGTAATGCCAAAGAGTTTTTCTGCTACTCCAAAAGCCGCTTTAATCATATGATCAAGTTGAAAATAATATTTAATTTCAGCGCCATCAAAAGAAAATTTTTCAGTGCGAAGTTTTTCAGCATAATAACGCCAATCCGAAGCTGTTAAAGATTCATTGCTTCCCTGATTATTGGCAAAATTTTGTAATCCAATTTGCTCAGTAGAAGCCTTCGCTTTTGCTCGCTCCCATACAGGCATAAGCAAATTCATAACAGAATCAACACTTTTAGCCATGGTATTATCGAGTTTTAAATCCGCAAAAGATTTATATCCCAATAATTTAGCTTGCTCATCTCGAAGCGCAACAACCTCTAAAATAATGGTTCGATTGTCATTCTTGTTATTATTTTCACCACGTTTAGCCCAAGCTTGGAATGCAACTTTACGCAAATCACGACGATCAGAGAATTTTAAAAAAGGTTCAACAATTGAGCGTGCTAGTGTTAATGCATAGGCTTCTTCACTGCCTCTTTCGTACGCAATTTCTTTCATTGAGGCAATAAGATCTTCCGGTAAACCAGATAAGTCTGTTTGTTTTAAAAATAGAATCCATTCAGCTTCATCGTTTAAGACATTTTGCCCAAAAGTAGCATTTAAAAAAGCGAGTCTTTCATTAATTTCTACAAGCCGTTTTTTCGCTTTTTCATCTAATTTTGCACCATGACAAACAAACTTTTTCCACCATAATTCAAGAACACGTGTTGTTTCACTCTCAAATGTCCCCTGTTGCGACTGTTTATAAAGCACATCTATTTTCGCAAATATCCGTGCATCCATCATCATTTTTGAAGAATAACGAGAAAGTTTTACAACGAACTCTTGTTCAAGCTGTTGAATCAACGCATTCGTATGAGCACTGGTACGCAAGAAAAATATTGAACAGATACGATTAAGCGCTTTGCCACAAAGCTCAAAAGGTTGCAAAAAGTTCTCAAGTGTTGGTGGTTCTTGCACCATCGCAATCGCTTCTAGTTCTTCTTCGGCTTCTTGAAGTGCCTGTTCAAAAGCGGGTTTAAAATCTTCATCATTTATAGAAAAAAAATCAGGAAGACCTGAAAATCCCTTCCAATTCAGCACGGCTTCTTTTGTCATAATACTTTATGTCTCCATTATAAATTTAGGCTGTAATCATTATCTTTACGACACAAATTGATAATATACTAAAACTATTTTGTGAGTTTCAAAACTACCTGTCAAAGCTCTATTGAAGTAAAAAACCTTAAGATCGTAAGATTCTCTCATTTCAGACCTGTTTATGTTGAATCAATCAAAATCACTTGCTTGTACATCACAAGCGGAGCTGGCGTGTGGGTAAAAGCCGTAATAAGAAAGGAATAAAAATAGCTCTTATGAACCGTCTTAAATGCTAAGAACACCTACAAGCTAGCAAAGTGTTGTGATGGTACTGGTTTGATCCTTCATAAGCATAAAGATGGAAGTGTTCAATGCATTTACCTTTATACCCTTCACAAGCGCCGTCGTGAAATGGGCTTGAATGCTCTTTGAGAGATATTTCTTAAAATAAGCGCGTGAAACTGCAATACAATGGCGTTCTGTTTTACGTGAAGGGACGGTTGCCCCATTACAAGAACGGAGGTTCCTACCAGTCTCTGGACTGTCAACAGTCCAGCTTATCTCGGCGGATTCTACCTGCTAACCACTCATGCAGTTTACTTCATAAGCGCAACAGATAAGCCCCTGCCCTGAATACGGATTGCGATATCTAAAAACACTTAATATGTAAAGCTTTTCATGCCTTATATCACCGCTCTAAACAACGGTGTTTGACGGCATAATAAGGTAAAAATGGGAACTGATTTTTACATTTACGCCTTCATATTATCCTCCAATCAAGCTGTATTCTCGTTTCAGCAATTCAGAAACTTGTTCATAACTGATAATTTATCCTTGACTTTAACTTAAAATATTAACAATTGAAAATATAGTCGGGGAGGTTTTTTTCAAATCTTCCATAAATTTTTGTTTTTATCTCATCTATTATTTAGATTTACAACTCCCCAACTCTTCAGGAGGTACTTTATCATGACTGAAATTAAAACGGCCTTCGACTTCAAAAATTTTTCTCCTGAAGCTCTCGCTGAAAAATTAAAAAATCAGCATTTTGCAGACTCTATTGATATCATCAATGATCTCGATATCATGGAACGAGTTACTATTCTTAGTCTTCTACCTCTTGATTATGTTATCGAACTTTTTGATAAACCAGAGCTTGAGCAACCTGCTGCTATTTTAGAACTTCTCCCTATAAATCGTGCGGTTGAAATTCTTGATGGCATGTCTGCAGATGCTGCTGCAGACGTCTTTCAAGAAATAAATAAAGAAACCCGTACACGGCTTTATGCCTTGCTTAAACCCTTAACACGTGCGGAACTTAAAAAACTTACCAGTTATCCTGATCATACAGCAGGGGCACTCATGACAACAGAGTTTATAGCAGTTCCTTCAAACTGGACCATACAAAAAACTTTGGATCATATTCGTGAGGTCGAGCGAACACGTGAAACAGTTTATACCAGCTATGTGATTGACCCTAAAACAGGGATTCTTCTCAAAGCTGTTTCACTGCGTAACCTTATTCTTGCCTCACCTGATGAACAAATCCTTAATGTCCCTACCCATGACTCACCCATTACAATATCGCCCTTCACACATCATGAGGATATCGCGCGCCTTTTCCAGCGCCATGATCTTCTGTCGGTGCCCGTCGTTGATGAAAATAACCATGTCATTGGCATTGTAACCGTGGACGATGTGCTTGATACTATGGTCGATGAAATGAATGAAGATGCCTATAAATTTGGGGGTATGGAAGCGCTTAATAAGCCCTATATGCAAATCAAGTTTCCTGAAATGATGAAAAAACGCGGAGGCTGGCTCGCTTTACTCTTTATCGGTGAAATGCTAACAGCAAGCGCTATGCAACATTTTGAAACTGAACTTGAAAAAGCGATTATTCTTACACTGTTTATTCCTCTCATTATGAGCTCAGGAGGGAATTCCGGCTCACAGGCTACATCCCTTATTATCCGTGCATTGGCTTTACGTGAACTCACATTAAAAGACTGGTGGAAAGTTATTATTCGTGAAATTCCAACAGGATTATCCCTTGGTCTCTTACTCGGAATTATTGGCATTGCGCGCATTGCTCTTTGGCAAAAACTCGGTATCTACGATTATGGCCAACATTGGATTGCTATTTCAACAACAGTAGGTACAGCTTTAATCGGCATCGTTACCTTTGGTTCTCTCTCTGGATCGATGCTACCTTTTATCCTTAAAGGTTTAAAATTTGATCCAGCAAGTGCTTCTGCTCCTTTTGTGGCAACTTTAGTCGATGTAATGGGCATTATAATCTATTTTTCTGTAGCTTCCCTCATTTTGTCAGGAACTCTCCTTTAAATATATGAAGGAAAAACGCACCGTTATGGAAAGATCTTGTCATATCATTTAAGATCTTTCCCTAAAAAACAAACTCCCGTATTTGTTTTCTTTCGCCCTACTTCATAGATAATACACTTTTTTATAATGATAATGTATCGTTTTTTTAGATTGAATAATAACTCCAAATACTGCAAGATTATCTTATCATAAACCTTCTCATCTTGAATCAATTAAAGTCATCTTTTTGCATACCACAAGTAGAATTGGTGCGTGGCTAAAATTATTCAAGAAAAGAGTAAACTACTTCTTATGCCCCCTCTCTAGTACTAAAAACTGTTGCAATATTGACAGCTAAAATAGAGTAATAATAATGATAATCCATGGGCTTTATACTCTTCATAAAGGTGTTTATATTATACCATTTATGGGAACTATCGTAGAATGGATAAGGTATACATTAAGAAATCCCTCTTTAAGACAAATACATGGATATGCAATAACAAGTGTAATTCTGTTTGAAACGTTCTAGTTTTCAGGCAAAATATTGATTTATATATACAGTGCACTGTTTTGCATATTGAATGAGAGTCCCGAATAACGTAAGATTCTCTCATTTCAAATCTGTGCATATTGAATCAATCAAAACCATTCGCTTGCACGTCACAAGCGGGGGTGGCATGTGGGTAAAAACTGTATAAGAAAGGATTTAAAAATGGCTCTTATGAAGAGTCTCAAGTTCCAAAGGCTATAGCAACACCCACGAACTGGCAAATTGTGTGATGATGCTGACTTGTTACTTCATAAGCGTAAAGATGGGGGTGCTCAATGGATTTACCTTTATACTATTCTTACAGACATTTATATCAATTTCTCGTGTCACGTTCATAAAGATCAAATTGATGATGATTTATGGACAAGTCTTAGCTTGAGAATAAAACTTACCGGTACTATAAAAGTTTTTTTATGAAACTCCAGCAATTGATACTCAAGAAAGCATTAAAAACTTGAGTGAATACTCTTACCATAAAAATATTACCTCCATCTTCCAAAATTATAAAAAAACATGTAAAAGATTTTTTGATAGTCAGGTAAAGAATGTAAATACTTTGCCTCAAATGGGATTTCATTAAACGAAAAGAAGAAAATTTATGCAATTGCGTAACATTGCCATCATTGCCCACGTTGACCATGGGAAAACAACGCTTGTGGACGGACTTCTCAAGCAATCAGGAAACTTCCGTGATAATCAGCGCACAAGCGAACGTATGATGGATTCAAATGATATTGAAAAAGAACGTGGAATTACAATTCTAGCGAAAGTGACATCTGTTGTTTGGAAAGATACTCGAATTAATATTGTTGATACACCAGGACATGCCGATTTTGGTGGAGAAGTTGAGCGCATTCTAAACATGGTTGATGGAGCCATCGTCCTTGTTGATGCAGCTGAAGGACCAATGCCACAAACAAAATTTGTCGTTGGCAAAGCATTGAAAGTAGGTTTGCGCCCTATTGTTGCTATTAATAAAATTGACCGACCTGATGCACGCGTTGATGAAGTTATTAATGAGGTTTTTGACCTTTTCGCTGCTCTTGACGCAACTGATGAACAGCTTGATTTTCCCATTCTTTATGGTTCAGGACGCGATGGATGGATGGCTGAAGCCCCCGAGGGACCAAAAGATCAAGGATTAGGTCCTTTATTTGATCTTGTAACGCGGCATGTTCCTTCCCCTAGCGTCGCAGAAGGCCCGTTCCGCATGATTGGAACTATTCTTGAAGCGGATCCGTTTTTGGGACGAATTATTACAGGTCGTATTCATTCTGGCTCTCTAAAACCCAATCAAAATGTCAAGGTTCTGGGACAAGATGGAAAACTTTTAGAAACTGGGCGGATTTCAAAAATTCTAGCATTTCGTGGTCTAGAACGGCAACCTATTGAAGAAGGAAGTGCTGGTGATATTGTTGCGATTGCAGGTCTGCAAAAAGGTACCGTCGCTGATACTTTCTGTGATCCTACGGTTAATGAACCCCTTACTGCCCAACCAATTGATCCTCCTACTGTGACGATGAGTTTTCTCGTCAACGATAGCCCCCTTGCAGGAACTGAAGGCGATAAAGTAACAAGTCGTGTCATTCGTGACCGATTGTTAAAAGAAGCAGAAGGCAATGTCGCTCTTAAAATTGAAGAATCAGCCGATAAAGATTCTTTCTACGTTTCAGGACGAGGAGAATTACAGCTTGCAGTTCTTATTGAAAATATGCGCCGTGAAGGATTTGAGCTTAGTGTTTCACGTCCACGCGTTGTTATGCAAAAAGATGAAAATGGAACAATTCTTGAGCCAATCGAAGAAGTTGTTATCGATGTCGATGAAGAATATTCCGGTACTGTTGTACAAAAAATGTCTGAACGTAAGGGTGAAATGGTGGAATTACGTCCTTCTGGAGGTCATCGTGTCCGCCTTGTCTTTTACGCCCCAACTAGAGGACTTATTGGTTATCAATCTGAACTTTTAACGGACACACGTGGTACAGCAATTATGAATCGCCTTTTCCATGCTTATGAACCTTATAAAGGAGACATTGCTGGTCGCGTTAATGGTGTTATGATTTCTAATGACAACGGTGAATCTGTTGCTTATGCTCTTTTTAATCTTGAAGATCGTGGACCTATGATCATTGATGCAGGTGTGAAAGTCTATCAAGGTATGATTATTGGCATCCACTCACGCGATAATGACTTAGAAGTTAATGTGTTAAAAGGAAAAAAACTTACTAATATGCGCGCTTCCGGAAAAGATGAAGCGGTAAAGTTAACGCCTCCCATTAAAATGACATTAGAACGTGCCTTATCATGGATACAAGATGATGAACTTGTGGAGGTAACCCCTAAAAATATTCGTCTCCGCAAACTCTATCTTGATCCCAATGAACGTAAACGTTTTGAAAAAACACGTGCATCAATTTCAAGTTAATTTCATAATCTCTTTGGTAAAATATTTAATTGTATTGAGCCTCACTATATTCCAGAAAGGATGTCTCTATGAATATTAAGGAAATACCCGTAGGCAAAAATCCACCAGAAGATATTAACGTTATTGTGGAAGTCTCTCTTGGTGGTCAGCCAATAAAATATGAGATGGATAAAAAGTCGGGTGCATTATTTGTTGACCGTTTTCTTCATACATCGATGGTTTATCCTGGAAATTACGGTTTTGTCCCTCATACGCTTTCAGATGATGGTGATCCTATTGATGTCCTTATCTGTAATACCCGTCCACTTATACCTGGTTGTGTTATCAATGTTCGCCCCATCGGAGCTCTAATGATGGAAGATGATGGTGGTAAAGATGAAAAAATTATTGCCATTCCCACGACAAAATTAACAAAACGCTATATCAATATTCATGACTATACAGATCTGCCCGAGATTACACTCAAACAAATTGAACATTTCTTCAAGCATTATAAAGATCTGGAACCTGGAAAATGGGCTAAAATTGAAGGATGGCGTGATAAAAACTTTGCTCATGAATTAATTAAGCAAGCTGTTGAGCGCAATAAAAAAGTATAACGATTTTAATAAAATAAAGCCTATTTTTTATAGGCTTTATTATTTATTTCTTCTACAAAATATACTCTGTGAAGGATTGCCATATCTGTTGTAGCTCTTCTAAATGTGTTGAAAAGTAAAGTTGTTTGTAGCGAGATATTGCGCCGCTTTTCAGGAAAATAGAAGAAGATGGGATTTTCCACTGCTTCGCAAGAAATTTAATGAGAGCTTTATTCGCTTTTCCATCTTCAGGAACAGCACGAAGGCGTATAACCAGATATTGCTTTTCACCATCCCTACATTCAACCCCTATTATTTTGTCAACAGATGATTTGGGAATGAGATATACAAACAAAATCAAGTTATTTTTATCAACTTGATAAAACATGTATTCGCCTCAAGTAACATTTCTATACATACATGTTTGCGTAAACACGCCACATAAAAGTACGAATAAAATAAATAATAACGAACACTATAATAGGTGAAATATCAATTGTTCCCAAATTTGGTAAAATTTGCCGGATACGGCTTAGAACGGGATTTGTAAGACGATATAGAAAGCTTCCTATCAAAACAACAAAGCGATTGCGTGAATTTATGATATTAAAGACATAAAGCCAAGAAAAAACAACACTAGCAATTAGAATATCAATATAAATCTCAAAAATCAAATCAATCGTTCGAAGCAATGCATAAATCATGCGTCATCCCTTTCAATCAAGGAAACAGAAGAGCGTATAGAAAACCTTCATTAAAGCAGGCCTGTGTATCAAAAAATGGTTTTATATTTCAATACTCTTTTTTCTTGAATAAAAACCAGACATCTAAATTCTTCATCTCTCTATTTAATGACGATGCAGTTAGAAAACAAATATCAAAATTAAAAATAGCACATAAAATAGAAGAAACGGCAAAAAATCTGAATATCCCTTATAGGATTAATCTTAAATCTCATCGTTTTAATTATTAATTATAAAAAACAAACAAACTAAAAGCGGCCTTTAAAAGGCCGTTTTTAGTTTTAAAATTATTTTTGCAAAGCAGTCAAACGATTAAGAGCATTGCTAAAACCATTCAGCTGAACAAACAAATCATTCAAAGGCGGTTCACCTGCAGCAGCAATTGTCATCGCCAACTTTAATTGCTTTCCTGCACGTAAAGCTGCTACGTGACTTTTGTCAAAAACGACTGGCACCATGCAACCTGCTGGCACACAAGTCCTTATACCAGTTTCAATAACAGCTTTTCCTTCATCAACTTGCAAACGAACAGGTTTAGAAACCAAAATGCCAAAAGGAACGGTTAAACTACCTGATACAACACCCTCAGCATTGAGAATAAGGCTCATAGCCACAACAACACGCCCTTGCTCATTTACTTCTTGACGATGCATAAAGCAAACTTTTTTCCCTTCTTGTAACCCACAATTAATGGTCCACAAGCCATAGGTTTCAGTTAAAGAAGAAGCACCATTTGGTAATGTCTCTACTGCATCTTTTGCATCTTTTGTTGCAGAAGGCTTTGAACCTGTTGCAAATGCAACAGATGAAATACTCAAAAGAGTACAAACTATAAGTAAATTAAATAACTTTTTCATTTTATATCCCTGTTCTTTACATAAAAGAGAAACATATTTATTATTTATAAATTAATATAAAGCATCTCAATACAAAAAGCTTTCTTATAATCATATAGCTTTTATAACAACCGAAGGCTACCTCGAAATTCGCTAACAACTTTCATATAAACATGCTTTTTAAAAGAAACAACAATTAAAGGAAGGGTTTCTAGATCAACCCATTTCCATTGATCGAATTCCGCTTTATTGCCTTCTGGCGGCGGATTAATGGCAATTTCAGAAATCTCTCCCGTAAACTGAAAAGCAAACCATTTTTGCATTTGCCCACGATATTTATTGCTTAATGTGCACCCAACAAGTTCTTGTGGAAAATCATAGCAGAACCAATTTTGTGCTTCTTTAATCAACTTTACAGATCGAATACCAGTTTCTTCATAGAGTTCACGATATGCCGCATCTAATGGCTTTTCATCTTCATCAATCCCTCCTTGAGGAAGCTGCCAACGATGAGATATTTCAATATCTGCATGAACAGGCGTCATTAAACGACGCCCAACCCAAACTTTACCCTCATGATTAAAGACAACAATCCCAACACATTTGCGATAAGGAAGAGCCTTTAAATTAATACCCGCATCCATTTAATATTCCTCAAAAGTGCAAGCTATAGATATCATTTTTCACTTTAATATATCCTTATTGGGATCTGGTGGGAATGCTGCATTTGCCATTTCACCCCGTAACAGTTTATAAGCCTCATTCAATTGAATATCCTCTTTAGGGTCTTTCGGAACAAAAGCAGCTGAACCAGAGCCTTTATTACTTTCCCGTTTCCCTTTGATATGTCCTTTTAATGCAGACTCACCAACTTTTACATCATAACCCTTATATTTTTCGGGGAGTGGCTGCTCTACAATAATATCAGGCGTGATCCCTGTTCCTTGAATAGAAGTGCCAGATGGCGTGTAATAAAGTGCTGTTGTTAAGCGTAAAGCCCCATTTTCACCCAAAGGAATAATTGTTTGAACAGATCCTTTACCAAAAGACTGCGTCCCTAAAATTGTTGCACGACGATGATCTTGCAATGCACCCGCAACGATTTCAGAAGCACTTGCCGAACCACCATTAATGAGGACAATGAGCGGCTTTCCATTGGTGACATCACCTGGCTTCGCATCAAATCTCGTCACATCACTCTTTTTGCGCCCACGAGTCGACACAATCTCACCTTTATCGAGAAAAGCACTCGAAACATTAACAGCTTGATCTAAAAGCCCACCAGGATTAAGCCGTAAATCAAGGACATAACCTTTTAATTTATCTTCAGGAATTTGAGATTGGATATCTTTAATTGCCGCTAGAAGATTACCCAATGTCTGCTCAGAAAACTGAATAATTCTCAAATATCCAATGTCACCCTCAACGCGATATTTCACCGCTTTCACTTTAATGATATCACGAACAATCTTAACTTCAAATGGCTTATCAACGCCAGAACGAATAATTGTCAAGGTAATTGGCGTTCCAGGAGCCCCTCGCATTTTATTAACAGCTTCATTCAATGTTTGACCATTCGTTTGTACGTCATCAATTTTTGAAATAAGGTCTCCTGATAAAATACCTGCTTTTGAAGCAGGTGTATCATCCATTGGAGAGACAACTTTAATTAAGTTTTTCTCCATAGTGACCTCAATACCAAGACCGCCAAATTCTCCTTTCGTAGAATCCCGCATGTCCTTGGCTTCTTCAGCATTCATATAAGATGAATGGGGATCAAGCGATGTAAGCATACCATTGATAGCATTTTCGATAAGCTTTTTATCATCTGGAACCGTCACGTACTGCATACGAACACGTTCAAAAATATCGCCAAATATAGCCAACTGCTTATACGCATTACCTTCATTGTTTGCAGCAACAGACTGCACCATAATCATTGAACTGGCGCCGAGCAATACCCCAGCGACCAAAAGAATAACTTTACGAATCATTTTGGCTCCTTCTCGTTTTTTCAGTCTGCCACCAAGGAGTTGGATTTATAGGTTTTCCCTGCTTTCTAAACTCAATGTAAAGCATTGGAGCAGTTTTGCCTATATCCAATGCAACACTATTCGCAATAAATTGCATCTCCATCATACCCAAAGGTTCCCCTGAAAGAACAAACTGCCCTTGTTTTACATTAATTTTCGACATTCCGGTAAGAATGATATGATAACCATTTCCAACATTGAGAATAATTAACTGTCCGTAAGAACGAAATGGCCCAGCAAAAGCAATAAAAGCATCCACAGGTGATATAACAACAGCACCTGACTCTGTTTCAATCGTTTCACCAAAGCGCGTAATCTGCGAATTATTATGAGAAAATCGAATTCTTTTTCCTGAAACAGGGAAAAGTAAAGAACCTTTTCGGCTTTCAAAATTCGACTGCTCTAACAATTGTAAATTTTTCCGTACCTGTATTGATGAATCAGAGCTAAATTTTGACTGACGATCAAGCTCTAAAATCAATTCTTCCAAAGACTGCGCTTTTTTAGCAAGAGAAATATTTTTTTGTTGCTGTTCTGTAAGTTCTTTTTCTGATTTTTCTTGTAGCTTGTTTTTTTTGTCTAATAAAAGCTCTAGACGTTTTCGCTGCTCTGCTTGATTTTGCAGTTTTGTCTTTAATACCGTATATTCCATGGTAATGGAATTGCTTAAATTGGTCAACTCCTTGAGTTTCTCTGTTAAATCTCGTGTTTTCTCTTGCATTTGAGGAATAACAGCGCCTAATAAAACAGAACTACGCATAGAAACCAACACATCCTCTGGCTGTATCATAAGAGCAGGAGGGGGATTCAATCCCATACGTTCCAAAATTGCAAGAACTTCCGCAAATTCAGCACGACGACTTTTTAAACTTTGATAGACTTGTACCCGCTGTTCTATCATTTTCTTAAGCTTTTCTTCCCTTTTAGCAATATCATCTGCTACTGTACGTTCTTCTTTAGCCGCTTTTATAAGTGCATCACTCAAAACACGTTGATCTTTTTTTAAATGCTCAACTTGACGCGTAAGAATAGTAACACGCTCACGCGAAAGTGAAATATTTTGGCGAATTTCTCCCAATGCTTTATGTGCCGCCGTACTACTCATTGTATCTTCCGCATGCGATGCAGAAAAGCAAAAAAACATACTCAAGAGTAGTACCACAAATATCACGCATTCCCCATATAAATATTGCATCTTTTTATGAAGAATCTTTTTCATTTGCACAACCATTACAGCTCATCGTATACATTAAAGATGCTTTAAATGGTGTCGGCTAAAACAATATTAATAAATAGATAAATAAGTACTAAAAATTGCACAAAAATATTAAAAACGATGATACGGATGATGATTTGCAATTGTTACAGCACGATAAAGTTGTTCTGCAAGAAGAATGCGCGCAATTTGATGTGGCCACGTCATAAAACCAAAAGATAAAAGAAAATCAGCACGATTTCTTATCTGTTCATTATGCCCATCTGGCCCCCCCAAAGCCATGATGACATCTCGAATGCCTTCATCACGATAAAACCCTAATTTTTCAGCAAAAGCAGCTGAAGAAATCGACTCTCCGCGCCCATCTAACACAATTAATTGATATTTTTCAGGCAAAAATTCAATGAGTCTCTTCCCCTCTTCCTCCATACGCTGACGCGCTGTTTGAGCACGACTTTCTGATATCTCGTGTAACTTTTTTAAATGAAATCCTACAGCACCAGAACTTTTAGAAAAACGATCCAAATAATGTTGAACCAATGTTTGCTCTGCCCCACTTTTCATACGACCAACCGCAAAAATAGAAATTTGCATTTTAATGATCTCCGAAAAGAACTGATGTTGTATCATTTAAATCCGGCGTCATCCATATTTTTTCTAAATTATAAAAAAGACGAATTTCTGGACGAAAAAGATGAATGATAATATCACCTGTATCAATCAATACCCAGTCACCTCCAGCAAGCCCTTCTACACGCGCAAGCCCCTGCCCACTATCTTTCCAAGTATGTAATAAATGATCAGCAACAGAAGATACATGACGCTGCGAATTTGCTGAAGCTATGACCATATAATCAGCCAAAGATGACTTCCCTCGAATATCAATAGCAACAATATCTTCTGCTTTTGTATCTTCTAAACTCTTGAGAATAACTTCAAGACTCTCACTAACAGAAAAAACTTTTTTTTCTTTTGAAGGCATAATATCATAAGAGTGTTTGTGTGCAACGTTTTTCAGATCAATATCCTTTCTTGTCGTTGTGTAATGTCAAAAAGAGACTTCTTTAGAAAGAAGCAGAATCTTATGAAATGTTCAAGAAAAATCATTCTTCTCCAAACGAAGGTTTGTTGAAGATTGAAAAGATAAAGGTCCATGCAAATAAGTCCAAACTGGCGGTTTTATAAAAGGTAAGCGCCCACTTTCTCTCTCATCCAAACGAAATCGGCGATAAATCTGTGCCATAGGAGAAAAGAGTGCCGACCTACTGCCTAAAGGACGATCAATAATCGCAATAGGAAGCATAGAGACAATATCACGCCATCGATACCAATGATGTATCGTTGTAAAACTATCCGCTCCCATAATCCATACAAAATTTACACCACTGTAATGGGTAAGAATATGGAAAATTGTATCTACCGATACTTTGCTCCCTATAGCTTTTTCAAAACCTGTCAAGCGAATTTTCGGATGGTCAATAAGTTTAAAACTTAATCGCATTCTCTCCTCTAAAGGGAGTAACTGTGTACAATCCTTTAAAGGATTGCCTGGACTAACCATCCACCATAACTGATCAAGATGTAAACGCCGAATGGCAATTTTTGCAACGAGAAGGTGCCCCGCATGCGGCGGATTAAAGGAACCACCAAAAAGACCTACAACATTAGATCTTTCAACATGTGGCATACAATTTTTCCATGGAAAAAATAGGCTTTTCAAACTCTAACCTGACCATTTCCTTTAACATGATATTGAAATGATGTTAGCTGTTCAACACCTATGGGACCACGTGCATGCATTTTTCCTGTTGCGATACCAATTTCCATTCCAAAACCAAATTCACCTCCATCAGCAAACTGTGTCGATGCATTGTGTAATAAAATAGCTGAATCTAAATGATTAAAAAAGATCTTCACCACTTCCAAATCCTCAGCAATAACCGATTCCGTATGTCCTGATGAATAACGCTTGATATGAGCAATAGCTCCCTCAACCCCCTCAACCGTTTTAACAGAAAGAATAGCATCAAGATATTCATGTGACCAATCTTCTTCAGAGGCTAATTTTACATCTGGCATAAGAAAAACAATATCTTCTGTGGCGCGAATTTCACATCCCTTCTCCTGTAAAGCAGTTAAAACAGGAAGAAACTTTTTTAATGCTTGGCTGTCAATGAGAACTGTCTCAACAGCACCGCATATCCCTGTTCGCCGCAGCTTTGCATTTAAAACAATATTGCGTGCCATATCTAAATCTGCCGATTTATCAATATAAATATGACAAAGTCCCTCCAAATGAGCAAAAATTGGAACACGTGCATCAGACTGAACGCGGGCAACAAGGCTCTTTCCACCACGTGGTACGATCACATCAATCGCTCCATCCAATCCTTTGAGCATTTCCCCAACGGCAGCACGATCTGTCGTTCCAACCATTTGGATAGCATCTTTGGATAAACCAGAGCGCTCTAATCCTTGTACCAACGCACAATGAAGTGCATGAGAAGAATGAAAGCTATCCGAACCACCGCGCAAAATCGCAGCATTGCCCGCTTTTAAACACAAAGCACTCGCATCAATTGTAACATTTGGGCGACTCTCATAAATAATGCCAATTACACCAAGAGGTGTTCTTACACGACTTATATGAAGCCCATTGGGGCGTGTCCACGCGCTTATGACCTGCCCAACAGGATCAGATAAATGAGCAACTTGACGAACACTATCTATCATTGCACCCAAACGCAATTCATCTAATCTAAGCCGATCAATCATTGCTGCTTTCAAATTATTCTGAGCAGCCTTCTCTAAATCCAAACAATTCGCCTGTAAAATTTCATCTGAGTAAGCCTCTAGGCTTAAAGCGATCATTTCCAATGCATTGTTCTTTTGCTCAGAAGAAGCAACAGCCAATGCTGCAGCGGCATAGCGTGCTTTTTGTCCCATATCTTTCATTTTTTCTTCTAAAGTCATCGTATCATCCACTCTGCCAAAATAATAAAAACAAAAGTAACTTTTTTAAACAGAATTGATCAAGCAACGTACAATCATATCATTACGATGCACCATAGCAGAGCGCGCCTCATACCCAAGAATAGCTTCAATTTCTTCACTTTTATGTCCTATAATGCGTACAGCCTCATCTTTGTCATAGCTTACAAGTCCACGCGCAATCTCAACTCCATCTGTACCAACAATTGCAACCGTATCCCCACGCTGGAAATTTCCCTCAACGCCAATAACCCCTGCTGCTAATAATGATTTTCCTGTTTCAAGAGCCCTAATGGCTCCTTGATCAATCGTCAAAACACCAGATGGATCTAAATGACCAGAAATCCATGTTTTCCAAGCATTGACAGATTTCTTACTTGCTGCAAAAAAACTCTTGCGTTCACCTTTGTCAATTGCAGCAAGGGGATTCATACGTTTGCCTGAAGTGATAATCATCGCCGTTCCAGCAGCATTAGCTATTTTTCCGGCATCAAGCTTAGTCTTCATTCCTCCCCGCGAAAACTCTGAAGCAGCAACATCTGCCATTTTTTCGATATCATGCGTAATGGATGCAACAAAAGGTATAAATTCAGCCGTAGGATCTCTATGGGGAGACTTTGTATAAAGACCATCAATATCAGATAAAAGTATTAAAAGATCTGCCCTCACCATTGTTGCCACACGTGCAGCTAAACGGTCATTATCACCATAACGAATTTCAGTTGTCGCAACAGTATCATTCTCATTAATAACAGGCACAGCCCCCAAATATAAAAGCATCTCAATCGTTGCACGTGCATTGAGATAACGTCTTCGCTCCTCCGTATCAAATAAAGTAAGCAAAATTTGGCCTGTTTTGAGCCCATGTTGAGCAAGTGCATCACCATAGGTTTTCGCTAACTCAATTTGCCCCAAAGCAGCACATGCCTGACTTTCTTCCAATTTCAAAGCCCCCTTAGGAAGCTGTAGCAATGTCCTTCCTAAAGCAATAGCCCCTGAAGACACCAATAATATCTCTACACCTTTTTTGTGTAATCCAACAACATCACTGATCAAACTTTTAAGCCATTCAACCCGTAACCCTGTCTGAGGATCAACCAAAAGTGCAGATCCAATTTTGACCACGATACGTTTATAGTGTGTGAGTTTTTGCAATCCAACAGCCATCTCAATCAATCCTGCTATCCCCACCGTTCTCCTCTTTACGTGAAATTTCAATAATACGTGCACCAGCACGCAGCACATTTTCTAAACCTTCGCGACTAACCGCAGAAAACATCATAACAGGTTGATCCGTTACTCTTTGTAAAGCTTCCTGTTTCGTTTTACGCTCGTCAACCGTGAGCGTATCTATTTGGCTTAAAGCGACAATTTCAGTCTTATTACTTAGATTGTTTCCATAAGACTCAAGTTCATGACGCACAATTTGATATGCTTTTGCAACATCTTCTTCTTGAGCAGAAATCAAATGAAGGAGGACACGACAACGTTCCACATGTCCTAAAAAACGGTCTCCAATTCCCACCCCTTCATGGGCTCCTTCGATTAACCCCGGAATATCAGCCAAAACAAATTCACGACCATCAATTCGTACAACACCAAGATGAGGATGTAGAGTGGTAAAAGGATAATCTGCAACTTTTGGTTTTGCAGCCGTCACAGAAGCTAAAAAAGTCGATTTCCCAGCATTTGGTAAACCAACAAGTCCCGCATCAGCAATTAACTTCAAACGAAGCCATATTGCACGCTCTTCTCCAGACAAACCTGGATTTGCACGACGCGGTGCCCGATTTGTCGATGTTGTAAAGTGAAGATTGCCAAAACCGCCATTCCCGCCTTTTGCAAGGCGATAGCGCTGTCCCACTTCCGTTAAATCACAGATTAACGTTGTATTATCTTCTTCAAAAATTTGCGTCCCAACCGGAACTTTAAGGATGACATCATCACCCTTCTCACCCGTCATATTACGCCCCTTGCCATGTCCCCCTGTTTTTGCTTTGAAATGTTGTTGGTATCGATAATCAATCAGCGTGTTAAGCCCATCAACAACAAGCGCCCAGACATCACCTCCCCGCCCCCCATTCCCCCCATCAGGCCCCCCAAATTCTATGAATTTTTCACGACGAAATGATACTGCTCCAGAACCTCCATTACCAGAACGAATATAAACTTTAGCTTGATCAAGAAATTTCATTGGAAGCGCTCACTGAGGAATCAATCTTTCTACCTCTATAGGCAATATATTAATTTTACCAGTTTTTCATCATTGTTAACAGAGAAACTCTAAATATCTCTGAATAACTATTTGAAAAAATCATCATACTTAAATACATGCGTAAAGTTAAGCTTTTTCAAATACGTAAGTAAAGTTAAGCCTTCTTAAAAGAAGGTGCTATTCTTGTATTTTTGTTTTTCCCTTAAATTCAAGCGCTAAAAGATAAAGCTCCACTGATTCTGATCGACTTGCGGGTGGTTTAACATGATAGACTTTTTTAAAATGCTGTTTTAGTATTGTGAGAAGAGTGTTTTCTGCTCCACCTTGAAAAGCCTTTGCCAAAAAATGCCCACCAGGTTTTAGAACAGAAAGAGCAAAATCAGCAGCAACTTCACATAAATAAATCGTTCTTAAATGATCTGTTTGACGATGTCCTGTTGTTGGTGCAGCCATATCAGAAAGCACAACATCCGGCTTTGTTCCTAAAGCATCAATTAATTTCTGCGGTGCATCTGCATGTAAAAAATCCATTTCCAGCATTACAACCCCAGGCAACGGATCAACATGCAAATAATCAATACCAACCACGCTAGGCTTTTCATCACTTGACCCTACTATATGCCCAGCCACCTGACACCATCCCCCAGGTGCTGCTCCTAGATCAATAACCTTTTGTCCTTTTTTCAAAAAACTATAACGTTCATTAATTTCAATGAGTTTATAAGCCGCACGTGAACGATAACCATCTACTTTTGACTGATGAACATAAGGATCATTCAGATGCCTCTCTAACCATCGCCGTGATGAAGCTTTAATGGTTCCTGCTTTCTTTTTTACGCGCTGATATAATTCATGTGACCCTGAACCTCCATAGCCACCCTTGGGTGTTTTTGTTATTTTTTTCATCGTTATTCATTGTCTCCATATTTAGTTCTCTAACGCTTGAAATCTCTGCTCTTTCTATGACGACACCATACACCATCGCGTAACATCAGCTCTATTAAAATTCCTTCCCTTAATCCACGATCAGCAACCCTTAAACGCTGACTTGGCCAAACTTCTCGAATAACATCTAAAATTGCACAACCAGCTAAAACTAAATCTGCTCTCTCTCGCCCAATAAAAGGACTTATTACGCGTTTTTCTATATCCCATGACAATAGGCGTTTTGTCATAAGAGTAATGTCTGCATCATTCATCCAAATGCCATCCACTTTTCTTCTATCATAACGCTCTAAATTAAGATACATTCCTGCTAAAGTCGTAACTGTACCAGAGGTTCCCAAAAGATGAAACTTCGGACCTTGCGCTAACTCTCCTAATTTATGACGATCTGAAAAATTATTTAACAACCTTCGCACATAGCTTTTCATTTTTTCAAAATCGTCTAAACTAATATTATTTCCTCCAAAACGTTCAGCAAGTGTAACAACACCAACAGGAAGAGAAGTCCAAGCGATAATCTGTCCAGATAAACGAAAAGAACGTTTTTGAGAAACATCAAGGAGAACAATTTCTGATGATCCTCCTCCAATATCAAAAAGCACAATTGCATCAATATTTGGCTCAACAAGCGTACTGCACCCTGTAACCGCAAAACGCGCTTCTGTTTGCCGATCAACAATTTCCAATTCAAGACCTGTTTCATCCAAAACACGCTGAATAAAATGCCTACCATTTTCCGCTGAACGGCAAGCTTCCGTTGCAATCAAACGATAACACTTAATATGCCTTTGTTTTAATTTTAAATGACAAATCTTTAATGCTTCAATCGCACGATCCATAGCTTGCGTATTAAGAAAACCGTTATTTATTAAACCTTCTCCCAATCGTACAATACGAGAAAAAGCATCAACAACACGAAAATATCCAGGTTTACTGGGAGATGCGATAAGAAGACGACAATTATTCGTTCCCAGATCAAGCGCCGCATAAAGAGGTGGGGATTTTACTTGAGAAAACCGTCGAAGAAAAGGAACTTTGAGTTTTTTTGTTTTTTGAGCTCCTATCATTGTCTGACCATGAAACTCAAAAGCTGTTTCCGATTGAATAAAAACCTGTTTCTGTTTACAATATTTTTTTCTCTGTTGTCCCTTTATATCAACAAATATGGAGTGTGCCTCTGTTCGTGACAATGCAGAAAGATTGTTTTTATTACTACCACACGGATCATAGAACTGATCTGCTTCAGTATCGCATGTTTCTCCTCGCTCTGACTCTTTTGAACCATAATTTAACGGGGTCATTTCTCTCATCCTTTGAGCGTTTCCCCCAATAAATAAACGCAAAAACTCTTCTACTCACTCCTAAATAAAGCAACAATGCAGCATCAAATGATAAAAGAAACCATTCCTTCTTTTTCTATCATCAAAATTTTCTACGCTAGCATTATTCAGATTTTGGTATAATCTTTTGGTTGTTTTCATGAAATCATTCTTCTCTTTATGAATTGAAAACTATAAATTAATCGTTTACGTTCACATTAATTTTTATAAATTATGCTCTTTTCTTTATACCATTTACCGGAGCACACCTCTATTGTAACAAACCAGCACTATCATATTATCTGCTGACTCCTAATGTTACAAAAACCTATATATTGGAATAGTTTATAAGAAGAATTTTTACTTTTTTCTTCAATAGCTTTCTCCACACACTAGCCTCGTTTGACGAAACAGCTTTGATTATATTGGAATAAAAGTTCCGTAGTACTACAAAATGCAACTACAATAGCTGTTATCTCGTGAATACAAAGAAAAACTATCGTTCAAAAAATTCTCTAGGATTATAAATTTATCTATTATTACAACACTTCAATTGAAAAATATTAATGCTTAATCAGATGACTCTAAAAATCCATATGAAGTTAAAAAATTTAGCCTACTCATTATTGTAAGGAAAACGTATTTTCATTTATTTAAAATTGAGTATTTCTAACAAATAATGCAATCACTCTCTAAGCTTTATGAAAAACTCTAACTTGATTTTCTATTACACATAAATCACTTATTGTGACTTTATATTCATAAAATTCCTACTCTTTTGAAGAAATCACCTCTATAGCATATTACATAAAACTTTTTACTTATCTTATCCTATAATTCACATTAAAAAATATAACACAACGAGTTATGAAAAATGACCCTTGTTAAAATCACTCGATGTTTCTAAGGACGCAAAGAATTAAGTGCTGCATTTAATCCTTTAAATGGTACAGTAAAAGAAAATACCTTTCCCTCTTTAAGCTTATAAGAAATACGTACTTTATTGTTCTGCTCTATTTGTTTAGCAAAAACTGGCCCTACAGGTGATTGTGCCAAACAAACCGTTTCATTACATTGCGTATAATGAATAAGAATAGGTTTTTTATAACCTTTCACAAACATTTGAATCGGAACATTTATATCAGAATTTGGCAATGTTCGAAAAAGCATCACTGCTTGACCATTTGTCGTAGAAACAAGAGACCAACTAAAAATAGTATTTCCTTCCTGATCATGAACAGTCTGTGTTACATTACATATACCTTGCTTGAGCTTTTGTTTTTCATCACAAATCAAAGTCCAGTCATAAAACTGCATAATAATTCGGCGTGTTTCACCAGGTTCACCCTTAGGTATCGATAAGTGCGGTGGATGCACTGTATAAATATTATCATTCTCATTAGCAAAGCTTTCGCCCTTGCCTATTAAGACAAGAGCAAACAAAACATTCACTAACATACTTCTCTTTTTTATAATAATAGTCATTTTCTCTATTATCATCTCAACCTCAGAGTAATCCCAGCGCCTATGCCCCAATGACCTCCAGCACTCGTAATAGATACATTCGAGCGGATATTTCCATCTTCAGATGTATAACCAGCACCAATAGCAAATGCCGATTGACTCCGCCACAAACCACTACCAAATGAGACACTTAAGGATCCTGGTATATCATAGTAACGTAAATTAGACACAGCCAAACCAATAGCAGCGGCTTGCCTTGCCTCCTTGCGAACATCTTCAATGGCATAATTTAACGTCTCAAACTTCATATCTGTATAAGATTTCGACTCGTTAAGACTATCATTGACAAGACTACTAACTTTATCATCCGTATATTTCTTCGCATCGTCAAGAACTATCTTCATCTGCTTTTCTGTATAATCATGCAACTGACCACCATTAACAGCTTCCTTAGAACCTGTCTCAATCTTACCATCCCCGACATTGTCTATCAACACAGGTTCACTGTCATTCCCACCCACCAATGTGATGCTATTGCTCTTCTTACCTTCCGCATCTTTGTCATAGTTAACAGCTCCATCTATAACCGCAGTTTCAATATCTTTAACATGTTGGTCTAGCTTATCTACCTTATGATCAACCTCGTTGACCTTCTCATTCGTCTCCCATAGCTGACCTCCATTCACTACTTCTTGCGAACCTTTTTCAACCTTGCCACCCAAAACATTCGTAATCTTACTCGAAACCCCCTTATAACGCGCATCATACGACCCAGCGTCTTCATTCCAATGCAAACTATTCGTATCTATATTGCTAGAAACCTCTTTAATTCGGTCGTTGATAAGTGTCATACTCTCACTAACACCTTCAAAGGCACCTGCAACATCATTATAGTTCTTCTTATCTGATAAACTACCATCTGCATTGAAGCGCGCAACCTTGAACTCTGGAGCATGCCATGCGCCACCTTCATAGCGCGCTCCTCCACCTAAATACATCGATAGTGTCTTATTCAAAGAATAAAGCTGGTTACCCGTAATCGCCTCACTAGACCCTTCAGAAATATCTCCATCTAAAAGTAACTTCAGTTTGCTCTTGCTTCTTTTGTCACCTTGCTCATGAAGCGCTACAAACGCACTATCTTCATCACTCCACAACAATGCATTCTGCTTAATATTATCATTATCTGTAATATCATTGTGAAGCTTCGTGAATGAACTGCTTACACCTGCAAACGCTTCTGCAATATTGGCATAGCTATGTTCTTCAGCATTTCCAGATTCATTAAAGGTCGTAACTTTGAAAGTAGGCGCCGTCCATGCACCATTTTCATAGCTCGCACCTCCACCAAAATATGTCGCTAGTGTCTTATTCAAGGAATAAAGCTGGGAACCATTTACTGCTTCTGTTGAATCTTCAGAGAGAGTTGCCGCTTTCACGCCAAAAATACTACGTGTATCACCATTACTGTTTGCAATTGTGATTGTTCTGCCCTCTGTTTCAGCCCCAATCTTGATTACTTTCGTTTCAGAATCCTGCTTAACAAGACTGTCTCCTACAACTTTATTAATCTCATTCTTAAGCTCATTATGAATATTCGTGAATGAATCCCCTACACCTGTAAAAGCTGCAGCTACAGTACTATAATTTTTATCTTCTGTTTGACCATCAGAGTTGACGTTCTTAACCGTGAATACAGGAGCGGTCCATTGACCTTCTTCATATTTAGCGCCACCACCTAAAGACTTCGCAACATTATCACCTAACGCATGAAGCTGATTACCCGTCACTGCATCCGTCGAACCAGATTGAATGGCCCCATCTAATAGAGACGTAAGCTTACTATTTGTTTTACTACCTTCTTTGCCATGCGTTGCTACAAAGGCTTTAGCCGTTTCACTCCACAACAAGGAATCGCTTTTTGCATCGGCAATGTCTTTGCCTATTTCATTCTTAATATTCGTGAT